>JAAYTF010000057.1 GCA_012518125.1 Bacilli bacterium
CGGAGCGGTGTATCAGCACACGTTACGTCATACGGATTTAGCACTAAGAAAGCCAAAAAAAGCGTACAAAAATAGAGTGCTCAAAATATTGGTGCCATTACGGTACCGAGAAAAGCTTGACACAAACTCTATTAAATGAAGGCTGTCGTTAAAACTCCTTCATGGTATAATGAAAATGGCACGGCTAGGAAAACGATCATAAAAAGAAAGTGGACAACCATTTTTTTTTAGTGTCGTTAATATAATACAAACCATGTTAGAATATTCATATATAAACGATTGTAAACGTTTGCATATTTCGTATGCGCTTTTACGCAAGGGGGGTGATAGACGTGAGGATCGTCTTGGAACAGAAACAGACGTTGAAGATGGTCATGACGACGGAGTTGCGGCAGGCGATCGAACTTTTGCAACTGACGAATTACGAACTGAAACAATTCATTGAAAAGGAAGCGCAGGAAAATCCGTTTATCGAATTGATCGAAAAAGATTACGTTGAACCATATACATTCAGACGGCCAGGTTTGAAAAACGACGACGATGAAGAAGTGAATCCGTTCGATTTTGTCGCAAAAGAGGAACAGACGCTCGATGAACATTTGTTGAAACAAGTGAATTTATTATCGATTCCGGAATGCGAACGGAGCATTTTAACGTTTTTAGTGTTGAATTTGAATGAAAACGGTTATTTGCCGATGTCGAATGCAGAAATCAGCAATATTTTGAATGTTTCCGAAGCCGAAGTCGAACGGGCGCGGCAGACGTTAATGACGTTGGATCCGGTCGGCATCGGTGCGAGGGATGTCCGGGAAAGCCTTCTCGTGCAAGCGAAGGAAAAATATCACGATGACGCCCTGTTGTTGACGGTCATCGAGAACCATTTGGACGATTTGGCGAACCGGAAATGGGATGCGATTGCGGAAACGTTAAAGATCAGACGGAATGAAGTGGCGGACGCATTTGAAAAAGTCCGCACGTTAGATCCGAAACCGGCAATGCATTATTCCACGAGAGGGATACACTATTTGGTCCCGGATATCATCGTCGAATGGAATGAAGCGGAAGATGCGTTCGAAGTGACGTTGAACCATCATTACATTCCGAATGTGCGTTTCAACAAGGAATATGTGCATCAACTCCCATCTTCACACGAATTGAGTTCGTACGTGAATGAACATTTCAAAAAATACAACTGGCTGCAACAAAGTATCGAACAGCGGAGAAAAACGATCTTGAATATCATGAAGGTCGTGCTTGACAGGCAGCGCAATTTTTTCAAAGAAGGTTTCCGGGCTCTAAAACCGCTCACGTTAAAAGATGTCGCCGATGAAATCGGTGTCCATGAGTCGACGGTGAGCCGTGCGACGGCGAATAAAATCATTCAAACGCCGAAAGGGACCTTTGAGCTGAGGATGTTATTTTCAAACACGATCAAAACGGAAGAAGGCCAAGATGCGTCACAGACGAAAGTGAAAGAATTGTTGAAGGAAATCGTCGACAAAGAAGATAAAACAAAACCGTTGTCCGATCAAAAAATTGCGGACTTGTTGAAAAACAGGCATCAAATCGTCATTTCACGAAGAACGGTGGCGAAGTACCGCGACGAGCTGAACATTCCGTCTTCGTCGAGGAGAAAATGGCTCACAAGTTGAATAAAATGAATAAAAGCTTGGGTAAAACGAATGAACCGCTTTTCCCAAGCTTTCTTCGTTCAATCCCCCGCCATGAGGACGCCGACAGGTTTCAGTTCATGGAGCACGCGTATCGTCCCTTCATGCGCTTTGAGCACTTCTTTCAATTTGCGATACACGAAAGGACTTTCATCGGTACCGCCGCCGCGCAATTCCACGCCGTAACGTTTCACCGCTTTCATCATTTGCTCGCGGGAAATGACGCCGCCCGTCCGTTTTCCCGTGCGCCAATTCAGTTTGCCCGCCGCTTTTGTACGGCTCATGATCCGTCCGGCGCCGTGCACCGTGCTGTAAAATGCATTGCGGCTCTTTTCGCTGTCGACGCCTTCCAAAATGACCGATATATCGGCCATGCTGCCGCCGACAAATCCGAGCTGACCCGGTGCGGCAGGTGTGGCGCCTTTGCGCACGACGATGTATTCTTTTCCGAAATGCGTTTCTTTCCATGCGTAATTATGATGGTTGTGGACTTCGAACGTCGCTTCTGCCCCGAGGACGTCAAGCACCAAGTCGATGACGTAGTCCCTTCCTGCATAAGCGTAGCGTCCGGCGAGCTTCATCGCCCGGTAATACATATCGCCCAATTCACTGTCGATATCGAGCAACGTTGGCGGCTGTTCCATCGGTTCTTGGATGTTTCCGGCCAAAAAGTCGCGGCCTTTTGCCAAGTTCAAAAAGCCGGTCGCCGTTTTATGGCCGAAGCCGCGGCTGCCGAAATGGTTGCCGACCCAAACTTCTTCGGTTTTTTTATCGATCAATATGTCGACATAATGGTTTCCGGAACCTGTCGTTCCCAATTGCGAGCGGGCCAACGCCTTTAATTCATCGTGCACTTTTTTGCCGATTCGTTTGAACACTTCCCAATCGTCATCGTCAAACAATTCGTGATCGACAGGGTTCGGATTGGTTCGCGAAATGCCAAAAAGAATCTTTCGTTTCAGCTCGTCCATGATCTTCGGCAAGTCGTCTTTGATATCTTCATAATGAAGATTCGTCTTCACCGCTTTATTCCCGCATGCGATATCGTAGCCGACGCCGGATGGGGAAATTTGCCCGTCGTATACGATGACTCCCCCGACCGGCTGCGAATAGCCGTAGTGCCCGTCGGCGCAAAGCGCGCCGCCGACGACGTTTCCCGTTTGTAAACAATTTTCGAACTGCCGCAATGTGGCAGCATCATGTTGGCCGAAAATAACTTTATGCATGTAATTTCACCTCTACGTACTAGTATACATGATGAAATGCCCGTACCATAAATGGAAGTCGATTCATATGATGGTACCAAAGAGAAAGGATTTATTTACAGTTTTTTACATTGATATTTTTTAGCAGAAAGTTTATCATATAATTGAAGCTGCAATGTTTGTGATTACGGTTGCGTTTAACCTCTACACAACAATTAGGGAGTTTTACATCGAGTGCTGGCTGTCAGGCCCCCAAAGAGGGGAAGGCAAAAGGTACTCTGCGAACACCCACTTGGGAGAGCGGGTGGTTAAAACGAACTAATTGAATCACGGCATTGCGGCTTCACGTGCATCGTTGGTGAAAAAAATCCGCTCTTTAATGGGGCGGATTTTTTCGTTTCTTTTTTTCGCTTTTTGTTGCATGCTGGCTTGTTGCTTTCGTGTTGCGATATAATGGGATGTACGAATGCATGAGCGATGGATGTGGAGGGCAAAAGGATGGCAAAAGATGGGGCAAAAATGGTGAAAAACCGCAATACACTCGTAGCCGTGCTGTTATTGGGCGCTTTTGTGGCTGTATTCAATCAAACGATCATGCTGACGGCCACTCCGCATCTGATGGATGAATTTTCGCTGACGGAAAACAGCGCGCAATGGGTGACGACGATTTTCATGTTAATAAACGGGATCATGATCCCGCTTTCCGCCTTTTTGATGGAATCGTTCACGTCGCGGAAATTATATATGTTTTCAATAATGACGTTCATTGCCGGGACAATTGTTTGCGCCATTTCCTTCAATTTCCCGATGTTGATGATCGGACGCATCATTCAAGCGATTGGCGCTGGTATCATTTTCCCGCTCATGATGACGATTTTCATGCTCGTTTTCCCCGTGGAAAGACGTGGTTTTGCGATGGGGATTTCGGGGCTCGTCATTTCGTTTGCGCCTGCATTGGCCCCGGCCTTGTCCGGCTGGATGATCGAATTTTTGCCGTGGCGTTCGGTCTTTTACGTCATCATTCCGATAGCCATCATCGATTTGTTGGCGGCGTATTTTTTTATGCGCAACATCATCGAGTTGACGCATCCGAAAGTGGACGTGCTTTCGATCGTTTTATCCATTTTCGGATTTGGCGGGCTGTTGTACGGCTTCAGCAGTGCGGGGAATTACGGCTGGACCAACGTTTACGTCTATAGTTCCATCCTCGTCGGCTCGGTTTCACTCGTCTGGTTCATCTTGAGACAGTTCAAATTGCGGCAGCCGATTTTGGAATTCCGCGTGTTTCAATATAACGTCTTTTCCATCACGATCGTCATCGGCATGATCGCGTTTTCGACGTTGATTGCCACGGAGACGATTTTGCCGATTTACATGCAAGTGATGGCGGGGTTCAATGCGTTGGAAGCCGGGCTTGTCATTTTGCCGGGCGCTTTGCTATCCGGTTTCCTATCACCGCTTGTCGGGAAAATATTTGACGCAATCGGAGCGCGTTGGCTGCTCATCATCGGATTGTTCGTCATGACAGCGACGACGTTGTTTTTTACAAATTTGACCGCGGAAACCTCGCTCCTCTTTTTAATAGTCGCTTTTGCCGCAAGGATGGTCGGCCTGTCGATGGTAGCGATGCCGGCGACGACGGCCGGATTGAACGTGTTGCCAAATCGCCTTATCCCGCACGGGACGGCGATGATGAACACGATGCGCCAAGTCGCCGCATCGATCGGCACCGGACTTTTCATTACGATCATGACGACGGCGGCCAAAGACGAGAAAGTCCATGGCATCGAAGGATTGATCCACGGGGTGAATGTGTCGTTTTATGCGATGACAATACTAACGGCTCTGGCCTTCCTGTTATCGTTTTTCGTCGAAAAGAAGCGGAAAAGCGCCGTTTCGACCTAAACGCGGCGGACCGCTAAAAGCTGCTAATTGTGGAAAATACTTGACATTATGAGTCGTTGACGTATAATCAAAAAATAAATCAATGGAATCGTGTAGCGTAAAAGACGATGATGAGGGAAAGTAGGATTTGGAACTTTTCACAGAGAGCTTCGGCCGGTGAGAAGAAGCAAAAGGGAAAAATCCGAAAATGGCCTCTGAGTCGCGCACTGAACGTGTCCATTGGCATCAGTAGGCTGCGACGGTTTCGGCACCCGTTATCCGTGCCAAAGTATACAAAATGTCCATTAGACATTTTGCGTACTTAGCGAGGCTGTTTGTGCGAGCAAATGGCGAAGTAAGGTGGTAACACGTCGGTTCAAACCACGTCCTTATACGGGACGTGGTTTTTTTCATCCAAGATGGGGGGCATGTTCGATGAATAAGCTGTTGGTGTTTCAAACGGATTTCGGCCTGGTGGATGGCGCGGTCAGCGCAATGTACGGGGTGGCGCTCTCCGTTGACAAAGATTTAAAAGTGTATGATTTGACGCATGAAATTCCACAATACAACATTTGGGAAGGCTCTTACCGTTTGTATCAAACGATATCTTATTGGCCGGAAGGGACAGTGTTTGTTTCCGTCATCGACCCGGGCGTCGGAACGGACCGGTTGAGCGTCGTTGCAAAAACGAAAACGAACCATTATATCGTCACGCCGAATAACGGGACGTTGACGCACGTCGAAGCGAACTTCGGTATCGAAGCATTGCGGGAAATCGATGAAACGGTCCATCGTCTGCCGAATTCAGGTGAATCTTACACATTTCATGGCAGGGACATTTACGCTTACACGGGCGCGAAATTGGCTGCAGGAAAAATCACGTATGAAGAAGTGGGAAGGGAATTGTCGCACGATGATATCGTGAAAATCGTCCATCCTGCTGCACGGTTGAGCGGCGATCGTGTCATTGGCAACATCGATATTTTGGATGTCCGGTTCGGGAATTTATGGACGAATATCGGACGTGAATTGTTCTTGCAATTGGATGTGGCTTACGGCGATTTGTTCGAGGTGACGATCGAAAACGATCATCGCGTCGTCTACAAAAATGTCATGACGTACGGCAAGACGTTTGCCGACACTCGTCTAGGGGAACCGTTGATTTACGTTAATTCGGTCGATAAACTGGGCATCGCGATCAACCAAGGCTCTTTTGCGGAAGCATACCATATCGGAACGGGGGTACATTGGAAAATAACGATCCGCAAGCTGAAAAAATAAAAGCGTGCGAAGTGCCATCGGCTGTTTCGATGCGAAATGTTTGCCAGACGCATAATATTTACGCTTTCGGATAAAGTAAGCATAGCGTTTTTTAATCAAAGGCAGGTATCAACCAGGGCAAATGGAACCGACAGTCGATTTATCGCACACACGCACACCTTTAAAAAACGATCGTGAAGCGATTGTCAAACAAATCACATCGATGACGAGCTGTGATGATTTGAAAGTGGAGACGATCGATGATGCGCTGACGTATTTGTACGTCAATACGATCGTCGATGAATCGCGGTTGTTCGAAGAGTTGGCGCCGAAGTTCGAACAACTATTAAAACACCACAAACATTGGCGGCGCATCTTGACGCGCGGCACGAAGAAACAGTTTCTCGAAGAAGCGCTCACCGATTTGATGCAAGGTAGCGTCATCATCAGCCATAAAAAATGGGATGGTTTTGTCATCGCGATCCCTTTGGCTGAATTCAAAAGCCGTTCGGTCGAACAGCCGGTGTTGGAACGCGTCCTTTTCGGCCCGAAAGACAGCTTTACGGAAGATTTAGAGTCGAACATTTCGCTCGTGCGGCGAAACAATAAACACGTCAATTTGACGGTCAAATATTTTACCGTCGGTGAACGATCGAAAAATAAAGTCGCCGTCATCTATTACAACGATATCGCCAATCCAAAATTCGTCGAAAAAATAGAACGGAGAATCAAAGAAATCCATATCGACCGCGTCATCGGCCAAAAAGATTTGATGGAACTGATCATCGGAAAAAACCAGACGGTGTTTCCTTTATATGAACTGGTTGAACAGCCGGCCCGTACGACGCACTTCTTAAATAGTGGGCGCGTGCTCCTCTTGATTGACGGCATCCCGTTCGGCGCGATGGTGCCGATGGTTTTCCTCAATTTGTTCGTCGCGTCCGAATATTTCACGCAAGGAAACATCATCGCTTTGTTTATCCGCTTCATCCGGGCGATCGCGGCGTTTCTAGCGTTGTATGTTCCTTCGTTTTACGTGGCGCTCATCGGTTTGAACACGACCGTGCTGCCGACGGAGCTCGGCATCTTGATCGCCAGCGACAGGGCGTCGATTCCGTATCCGGTTTTCGTGGAAATCATCGTCCTTTTTTTCGTCTTAGACATATTTTTGGAATCGACTTCTTATGTCCCGGGAAATATCGGTTCCGCATTGAACATCGTCGGCAGCTTGGTGATCGGCCAAGCGGCGGCGCAAGTCAATCTGGTCAGCGATATGAGCATCATCATCATCGCGGTGACGGCAATCGGAACGTATTTGACGTTGTATCAACTTTCGTATGCGCTCAGGTTATGGAAATATCCGATGGTTTTTGCGGCGGCGTTTTTAGGGTTTTACGGCATCGTCTGCATAAGCGTCATCATGTTTGCGCACTTGTGCAGTTTGAAATCGTTCGGCGTGCCGTACATGAGTCCGCTCGCACCTCTCAGGCTCGGCGATTTGTTCAGGGACTTTTTGAAGCATCGCGACATCAGTGAGGAAATCTATCGGAAGAAATATTTCAGACCATTGGATGAACGTAGGCAAGCAGGCGATGAAAATTAACAATCGGGAAATGATGACAAATCGACAGTTTTTATTTATCGTTTTGTTCACCAATATTTGCGTGACGCCATTTGTCGCGCCTTCGCTCTTTTTTGCGCATATCGGGCACGGCTCTTATCTTCCGCTCGTCGGAATCTTCTTGTTTACAATCGGTGCAACGTATGTCGCAATTAAGATTTGTGAGCATTTTAAAGAGGAAAACATCGTCGAATGGAGCCGGTCGCTCTTCGGCAAGTGGTTTGGGACATTGTACGGTTTCGCGGTCATCGTCATCTTTTATCTTTGGGGCTATCTCATGATGTATGTCTTTATCGAACTGATCATTTACACGCAGTTGCCGCAAACGTCGCGCATGCTTTTGATTTTTTTCATCCTTGCCGTGACAGTATACATGCTGCGCCAAGGATTGAGCACGTTCAGCCGCTTTGTCGAGCTGTTTGCCCCTTTGACGCTGCTAATCCTCGTTTTGATCAATGTTCCTCAGTTTAAAAATGTTTCGTTCCAGCATTTTTTGCCGTTTGAAACATTGCCCGAATACGGCATGGGATATTTCCATTATCAAATCGTTTCGCAATTGTTCATGTTTCGCGCCGTTTTTATCATATACTTTTTTTACCCATTCATCGAAAAACGGGGGAAGTTGTTCCGTTTTGCAATTCTTGCGACGACGATCAGCGTGTTGCAAGTTTTCTTGTCGATCATTTTGCCGCTCGGCATTTTCGGAAAAGACTTCGTCAAACGATTGTCTTTTCCATATCAAGAGTCGCTCGAGACGGTGTCGATCACGATGTTGCCGCTCGACCGCATTTCCATTTTGACGTCAATCATTTGGCAATTGATTATCCTTTACGTCTTGTACGTATCGTTTTTTGCAACCATAAGCGGAATCCGATCGATTTTCCGGTTTGAAAGTGAGCGTTGGCTTACGTACAGTCTTCTTACACTTACATTCTTCCTTGCCTTATACCCGTTTTCAAAAGATTTCATCATCAAAATGATCGTCTATTGGTCGTTTGCCGGGATATTCGTTTTCGGCATCGTGCCGTTTTTCGTGTGGCTTTATGTAAGATCGAAAAAAGGTTGATGGTCATGAAAAAAATCACGTTGCTACTCGTTGCCGTACTGTTGCTGTTGAGCGGTTGCGTCGGCGTGTATGAAATCAAACATCAAAGTTTCATCACCGCGATGGCAATCCAGCTGGAAGAAGAAGAGAATCGGATTAAAGTGAGCGTGTTGGAGCTCGTCACCGAACCGTTGGACACCGTTTCGGAAAACAGCGAACAATCAACGGGAAATGTTCGCTCGCGCATCATCACCGTTACGTGCAAACAGTTTCCCGATTGCATGGAGCGGATCCGCGCAAGTTTGTCGACCCGTTTCGTCTTGGATAAAATGAAGTTCATCATTTTCCATGAAACGATTTTGGAGCACGGCATCAAAGAGATCATGGAATATTTTTTTCAAATCGGCATCGTCGAATTGACTGCGGTGCTTTTCAGCACGACGCAGGACGGCGAGGAATTTTTGCAAAACGAAGGCGGAACGACGTTGACACGGGTTATCAGCGGCCGGCAGTTTCATCCGGATCTTTTCCCGGTGAACATTTGGGAATTTGCACCTTGGATGTATTCCGACTTAAAAAGCAACGTGCTGACGTCGTTATCGGTCATCAAACAAGAAGATGAACAAATGGAAGAGATGTTGCAAATCGAAGGGTTGAATTTTTTGCGGAAAGACAAGTTGGCTTTTTCGCTTCCTCAAGAAGACAAACGATGGATCCATTTGTTTTTCAATAAAAACAAACGCGATTTGACGTATTTGTTGAAAGACGAATCACTCGTCTTCAAAGTGCGCAAACAGTGGATCAAAATGGATGTTACCAAAAAACGCGTCAAATTGAATGTCAAATTGGTCGGCTGGCTGCTCGTCGATGAAGAAGACCCGGACATCGATACGTTGGAGCGGGAAGTCGAAAAAGAAATGGAAGAAAAATTGCAGCGCATCATCGATGAAACGAAGGCGAACGGCGTCGACATCGTCGGCATCGGCGAAAAATTCCGAGTGAAAAATTGGGATACAAAAGATTGGGATGAGAAACTAAAACAATTGGATATCGTGGTGGAAGTTGACGCGCAAGTGTTGTCGGGATTCGGGATGGAATGAGTCTTACGGAAAAGTGAAACATTCACATATATGCCTAATAAAGGAAAAACCCGATTCGCGTTTTCGATTATAATAGGAATAGAAACATGTCGCTTTTTGTGGCGTAAAGGGGGAATACGGCATGTTGAAAAAAAGGAAGTTTTATTGGTTCATAACCGTTTTTGTGCTTGCGCTTTTTGTCGCAAATTATACAATCGGCCACTATTTTTATTCGTTGGTCATCGAACGCGGTCCGAAAGATTTTTTAAAAGGGAACAAAGATTTGGAAGTTTCGGCGGAGACGCTCGAACATTTTTTGGAAGGCGATTGGATCGCATGGACGAAAGAACAGCCGTTTGAAGAATGGCACATGACGTCATTCGATGGTTTGGAACTAATCGGCTACTATTTGAAAGCGAAAGAACCTTCAAATAAAACGGTCGTATTTGCGCACGGCTATTTGGGACGTGCCTTTGACATGGGGTTGTTCGGCCAATATTACTATGAACATCTCGGATTCAATCTCTTCACCCCCGATTTGCGCGGACATGGGAAAAGCGAGGGCGAATATTATGGTTTTGGCTGGCACGACCGCCTCGACCTCATCGACTGGATTGAACTGTTAATTGAAAAAGAAGGCGAAAATCAGGAAATCATTTTGCACGGATTGTCGATGGGAGCGGCTGCGGTGTTGATGGCAAGCGGTGAGCAACTGCCGGAACAAGTGAAAGGGATCATTGCCGACAGTGCGTACACGTCCGTATACGATCTATTCGCTTATCAAATCAAACGGATGTTTCATTTGCCGCCGTTTCCATTTTTGCCGACGACAAGCGTCATCACGAAACAGCGGGCCAATTACACATTTGAGGAAGCTTCCGCATTGGAACAAGTGAAAAAGGCGACCGTACCCGTTTTATTGATCCACGGCGGCGGCGATACGTTCGTTCCGACGGAGATGAGCCAAGAACTTTATGATGCAATCGCTGTTGAAAAAGAAATCGTCATCTTCCCGGAAGCGAATCACGGTGAAGCGGTCGTCATGCATCGGGAAAAATTTTTGAAAACGATCACCGCCTTTGTCGAAAAATTAATATCTTGAAATGAACATGCTCCGATCACCGTAAAAGTCCCCTTTTACGATAATCGGAGCCAATTTTTTGTCATCGCGACACTTCTTCTTGGACGATTGCGGCGTCTTTTTCATATTCCTTCTGCAACCGGCGCGTGATTTCGCCAGGCTTGCCTTCGCCAATAGTCATGTCGTTCACTTGGACGATCGCCATGATTTCCGAAGTGCTGCTCGTCAAAAACATTTCGTCCGCTTTTTCGATGTCGCTGACGTGAAACGGTTCTTCGCGGACGTTTATGCCTAGTTCATTGGCGAAATGAATGACCCGAGACCGGACGCAGCCGCTTAAAATGTATTTCGATTCCGGATGGGTGTAGATGACGTCGTCTTTTACGAGGAAAATATTTGATGAACTGCCTTCCGTCACCACGTTGTCCCGATGCAAGATCGCTTCGAACGCGCCTCGGTCGGCCGCTAGCTGTTTTGCCAACACGTTGGGCAACAAGTTCAAGCTTTTGATGTAGCAATTGTCCCAACGTTCATCCTTTAACGTGATCGCTTTTACCCCTTTTTCCAGCAGTTCGATCGGCCGTTTTTTCCGTTTCACATAAGCGTATATGTTCGGTTCGACGTTTTCCGGGAAAAGGTGATCACGGGCAGCGGAACCTCTTGTCACTTGCAAGTAAATGAAGGCATCTTCGTCAACTTTGTTTCGTTCGACGATATTTTTTAGTGCGCCCTTCACTTCTTCTGGAGTGAAATTGAGCGTGATGCGGATCGATTCTAACGAGCGGTATAACCGATCGATATGTTCATCCAACAAATACATATCGCCTCGGTATACGCGGATCACTTCGTAGACGCCATCGCCAAATTGCAAACCTCTTTCTTCGAGAGGGAACATTAAACTGTCTTTATGGAGATATTTTCCTTTTGACCAAACGATTGGATACATCAAGGAGCCCCCTTACATATTCGTATTGTACATCTTATTCATCAAAAAGTAAATTTAGTAAAAAAAGTTCGCCGCTTTGTTTGATTTTGGAAAAATATATGATTCAATTTTTCCGGCGAAACATGATATAGTAATTACGAACCGAAAACGGATCGGAGGTGGCGCCATGAACGAGTTTGCGGGGTTGAAAGAAGAAATCGTCGCCTACAGCAAAACGATCGGCATCGACAAGATCGGCTTTACGACGGCGGATGTGTTCGCTGAATTGAAGGAGCGGCTCATCACACAGGAAAAATTGAATTACCAGTCCGGTTTTGAAAAAGGGACGGTCGAAGAACGGACGGAACCGCGCCGCTTATTGCCCGGCGCCCAATCGATCATCGCCATTGCGCTTGCGTATCCGACGAAGATGAAAGATGCACCGAAAAGTTCGCCCGGAAACCGCCGCGGCATTTTTTCCCGTTCGTCCTGGGGCACAGATTACCATATCGTCTTAGAAGACAAGTTGAAAAAGCTCGCAGCATTCATCGCCGAAAAAGTCGACGATTTTCAATATAAAATCATGGTCGATACCGGCGAACTGAGCGACCGCGCGGTGGCCGAACGGGCAGGGATCGGCTTCAGCGGGAAAAATTGTTCGATCATCACCGAAGAGTACGGCTCATTCGTCTATTTGGGGGAAATGATCACGAACATCCCGTTTCAACCGGACAAGCCGGTGGAGCTAAGCTGCGGCGATTGCCGCATATGCCTCGATGCGTGTCCGACGGGGGCGCTCGTTCAAGGCGGCCAGCTCGATGCGAAACGTTGTTTATCGTACTTGTCGCAGACGAAAGTGAATTTGCCCGAGCCGTTCAAAGAAAAGTTGGGGACGCGACTGTACGGCTGTGACACGTGCCAATTGGTCTGCCCGTACAACAAACATGTCGATTTCCATCTGCATCCGGAATTTGAACCGGAGCCGGAAGTGGCCAAACCGCTGCTCATTCCGATGTTACAAAAATCGAATCGCGAATTTCGCGAAATGTTCGGGCATGTATCCGGATTTTGGCGCGGCAAAAATCCGCTGCAACGCAATGCGATCATTGCACTGGCGCATTACAAAGACGAAACGGCGGTCGACGTCTTGTATGATTTGCTCATCAACGATGTTCGTCCGATGATCCGTGAGACGGCGGCTTGGGCGCTTGGAAAAATCGGTACGGAAAAAGCGAAAGCATTGTTGCAGCAAGCATTGGACAAAGTAGATGAAGCAAATGTACAACATGAAATTAAAAACGCGTTAAAACGAATCGAATAACAAACAATCGGGATAGAAAGAGGGAGTTTGTATGCCGCTAAATGTCGTATTGTATCAACCAGAGATCCCAGCCAATACAGGCAATATTGCACGTACTTGCCTGGCGACAAATGCGGAATTGCATTTGATCCATCCGCTCGGTTTTTCCACGGACGACAAAATGGTCAAACGCGCTGGGCTTGACTATTGGCATCACGTGACGATCCACGAATACGAATCGATCGAGGAACTGTACGAGAAGTATCCTGATGGGGAATTTTGTTATATCGAAAATTACGGCACGAAAAGTTACGTCGACTACGATTTCAGCGATGCTGAAAAAGACTGGTTTTTCGTTTTCGGCAGTGAAACGCGCGGCATTCCGAAAGAAGTGATCGAAGGCAAGGAAGATCGCTGTTTACGCATACCGATGACGGACAAAGTCCGTTCGTTGAATTTGTCCAACACCGCCGCCATCATCGTCTACGAAGCGTTGCGGCAACAACATTTTCCAAATTTGAAATGAAAACAAGAAAAACGTCATGCAATCGAATTACATGACGTTTTTCGTTATTGGTTATTTTTTGGCACTCCTGGTTTTGATTCATAGGCAGACGAGAAGAAACTAGCGACAAAGACAGCGGTCATGCCCAAAATTAAGATTAGTTTCATTATGTCTCCTCCTAATATGTATATCGTACCCAGATGGACAAAGGATGATTCTTTTTATATTATACACGTTTGCTGACGATTTGTTAAATCATATCATCCGTTTGTGCCCATTTAGTTGTGGAACGTAAGCGAGGCGGAACGCAAAAATGAAAAGGACATTCAGGCATCATTTTTGTGATTGACTTTTCCATTATTTGTGTATATATTTAAAAGTAATTTAAAAGCGATAAAGTTTTGGTTGGATTGTAAGCGATTACATCGTTTGAAGGGGGATGGTTCGATGGACATTTCGCTTTTGTCGAAAGAAGAAACATTTAAAGACTTACCGCAAACGCCGCACGGCGGGAAGCTGGTTTATTCGGTCGCATCGGGGGACGAACTGGAACATTGGTTGGAAAAAGCGAAGCGATTGCCGAAAATCATGGTCGATTTGGAAGCGGTCATCACGATCGAAATGATTGCCACCGGGGTTTTATCGCCAAATGACGGGTTTATGAATGAAAAGAATTATAAATCCGTCTTGAAGCACGGCCGCCTGGCGAACGGCATCATTTGGCCGGTGCCGTTGAGTTTTGCGCCGATCGGCAGAAGGAACGAAGAAGTCATCAAGAGTTTGTCGCTCGGCGATGAGGTGATATTGGTCGATGAACAAGAAACGCCGATCGCCGTGTTGACGATCGAAGACATTTTCGCATATGACAAAGAAGAGCGAGCACGGCATTTGTTCGGCACGACCGACCGCAATCACCCGGGCGTGGATTCGATTTATCGCAGAATGGGCGATACGGCTTTGGCCGGCCCGATCAAATTGCTGAAACGGGCCGATTGGGGGCCGTTTGAAAAGTTGCGCATGGAGCCGAAAGATACGTGGAAACTGTTTTATGAAGAAAAGCGATTCCAATCGGTCGGCGGTTTTATCACCGGCGCAAACCCGCTGCATCGCGGCCACGAATATATCCATAAAAATGCGCTCGAAGAATTGGACGGTCTGTTCATCCAACCGCTCGTCGAAATGGCAAAGCGGGAATATACGCGGCATGAATTCCGGATGCTCGCTTATCGGACGGTGATTGACGAATATTATCCGAAAGATCGCACCATCCTGGCGCCGTTACGTGTCACATACATTTTTGCCGGCCCCCGCGAAGCCGTGCTGCACGCCCTCATCATGAAAAACTACGGCTGCACACACGCCTTGATCGGCAGGGATCACGCCGGAATCGGCGATTATTACGACAAATACGCAAGCCATAAGATTTTTGAAGAATTCACCCCTGAAGATTTGGGCATCGACGTAAGGCTGTTTTACGAAGTGTTTTATTGCACGCGCTGCAACAGCCCGGCGACGCAGCAGACTTGTCCGCACGACGACAGGTACCGCATCAACATCTCCGGAACGGGTATTAGGGAAATGTTGCGCCACGGTTTCTTGCCGCCGAAAGAAATCGTCCGTCCGGAATCGGCGCGCATCGCCATGCAAGGAGTGCAGCCGAAAGGGACTGACGAAAACAACGAAGCGACTTTGCCTGTCGGAAAAACGATCAAAAGCATTTTCCCGTATTATTTGAATTATCGCCGCCTCGGGGGCGCTGAACGTACAAACGAGTTGAAAATGGAGCAATTGACGATCGACGATTTGGAAGCGGCGATCTTGGATGTCCGTGAAAATGCGGATAAAATTTACCGTGAAATTTTTGAAGAATTCAGCTACGCAGCCGATTTGAACCGAAATGCGCAGCCGAGATGGAAAACGGTTGCACGAAAAGAGATGCATAAACAGCAAGCGATCGTCATTTCCGATTTGGAAGAAAAAGTGAAGCAAGCACCGGAAACGGCATCCGATGAATTCATGTACCAAGACAAGAAAGAGGCCGAAAAAGAATTGGCTGTCGCCAAACAGATATTGGAGCAGATTCCGCAAGCGCTCGAAGAAGAGGACTTGAAATATCGCATTTGGAATCCGCTGCCGTATCACCGCTATCGCGGCAGCGATGAATAACCGGAAACAAGGGTTCGCTAAAGCGTGCATAAAGCGTCGCTTTACGGCGGGCTCTTTTTTTTCGCACCATTCCATTAAGAAATTGAAATCAGGAAATATAATAAAAATTTATAGGAAAAAAGTTTTCTTTTAACGTTAACTTATAAAGTTATAGTCCTAAAAAATGAAAATTTAAATAATTCCTAAAAATTAGAATCTTAATATTCAAACAAGCAGAAAACGTGCGATATTAAAGATGTTATTGGTTGCTCATAACCATTTACAGTTCTATAATGAAACATGAGTGATATTATTCCGTTTGGTACGGGCAAGTCAATATCTAATGGGGGTATATAATGTGGCACAGAGGGTAGAGCCTGGTACAAACATCTGGCAGCAGTTTTATGGTCCGAACTTGGGTTATGTCGAAGAACAGTACGAATTGTACAAAGAAGATCCGGAAGCGGTCGATCCGTCTTTGCGCGAACTGTTCGATCGACATGGCGCCCCTAAATGGTTGGATCAAAGCGAGCCGCACGAAGGTGCAAGTGCCGGCGGGATTTCAACGGCCGAAGTAAAGAAAGTCACTTCAGCGTTGAAGTATATTGCAGCCATCCGTCGTCATGGCCACTTGGATGCGGACATATTCGCAGTGGGAAAAGAGTTGTTCAAAACAAGCGATGCACCAGAATTAGATCCGAAAACATACGGCTTGACAGATGAAGATTTAAAGGGCATCCCTGCTGAACTGGTTTGGGAAGGAAACAACCCGAACGTCGAGACAGCATACGATGTGGTGCAATGGTTGCGCGAAAAGTATACGGGGAAAATTTCATTCGAGTTCGATCACATCCAAAACGAAGAAGAGCGCAACTGGCTCATTGAACGGATTGAATCTGGGTCCTTTGAAATAAAATTGTCGGACTTGGAAAAGAAAAAACTGTTGGAACGTTTAATCAACGTGGAAACGTTCGAACATTTCTTGCATCGGACGTTCGTCGGGCAAAAACGCTTTTCCATCGAAGGTTTGGAAGCGATGGTTCCGGTCTTGGACCAGATCGTCAAGCTTGCGATTGAAGACGATATCGAAAATATCATGATGGGCATGGCCCACCGCGGTCGCTTGAGCGTCCTTGCCTACGTCCTCGGAAAACCGTTGGATAAAATTTTCTCTGAATTCCATTACGCTCCGGACAAAGAATTGATCCCGTCCGAAGGTTCCATGGGAATCAACTACGGCTGGACAGGGGACGTCAGTTATCACTTCGGTGCGACGAGAATCGTGAAAAACGGTGGGAAATCGACGAGAATCAAGTTGGCCAACAACCCATCACACTTGGAGTTCGTCAACCCGGTCATTGCCGGTTACACCCGTGCAGCCCAAGACGACCGTTCAGAAAGAGGTTATCCGAAACAGGACCTCAATAAAGCGATCAGCGTCTTGATTCATGGAGATGCCGCGTTTGCTGGCGAAGGCATCGTTCCGGAAACGATGAACTTGAGCCAATTGGAGGCATATCACGTCGGCGGAACACTCCATATCATCGCAAACAACTTGATCGGTTTTACGACAGACGCCCATGAAGGCCGTTCGACCCGATATGCGAGCGACATCGCAAAAGGATTTGAAGTGCCGATCATCCACGTGAATGCAGATGATCCGATTGCATGCATTCAAGCGATTCAACTTGCTTTTCATTATACACGTACGTTCAAGAAAGACTGCCTCTTGGATTTAGTCGGCTACCGCCGCTACGGCCACAATGAAATGGATGAGCCGCGTGCGACGCAGCCGAAATTGTACAAAGAAATCGACAATCATCCAACCGTGACGGAAATTTTCGGGGAACAATTGAAGAAAGAAAAGATCGTCACGGACGAAGAAATCCAAGAGATGAAAGATAAAATATTCGCTGAATTGCAAAGAGAGTACGACAGCATGAAAGAGCAGGAGCTGTCCGGTATTGCGGAAGTGAACATGCCGGATTATTTGGCAAAAAGCATCGACGATTATGAAACGGCTGTGCCATTGGATGTATTGAAAAAGCTCAATCAAGATTTGTTGAAGCGGCCTGAAGGCTTCAAAGTGTTCAAACGCCTCAACCGTGTGTTCAATCGCCGCAAAAACTTGTTCGAAAATGGCAACAAAGCGGATTGGGGCGAAGGGGAAGCACTTGCGTATGCTTCCATTTTGCGTGACGGCATCCCGATCCGTTTGACAGGACAAGACTCCGAACGGGGAACGTTTGCGCACCGCCACTTAGTGCTATACGATTCGGAAACAGGCGAGAAGTATTGCCCGATGCATGCGCTTGAAGATGCGAAAGCTTCCTTTGCGATTCATAACAGCCCGTTGTCCGAAGCAGCTGTTTTAGGATTCGAATATGGCTACAGCGTCCAATCGCCGGAGACGCTCGTCATTTGGGAAGCGCAGTTTGGGGACTTTGCAAATGTCGCGCAAGTCTTCTTCGATCAGTTCATTTCATCGGCCCGGGCGAAATGGGGCGACAAATCAAACATGGTCATTTTGTTGCCGCACGGATATGAAGGACAAGGTCCGGAACACTCAAGCGCTCGTTTGGAAAGATTTTTGCAAATGGCGGGGGAAAACAACTGGATCGTTGCGAACGTCACATCATCTGCGCAATTTTTCCATTTGCTGCGCAGACAAGCGAAAATGCGCGGCCGCGACGAAGCACGTCCGCTCATCGTCATGTCGCCGAAAAGCTTATTGCGTAATGAACGCGTCGCATCCGAAGCGAAAGAATTTACAGATGGCAAATTCCAAGCGATTCGCAATCAACCGAACTTGCCGATCAGCAAAGAAGCGACACGCCTCCTTTTAGGGACGGGCAAAATCATGGTCGACATCGAAGAAGCGATCGACAACTCGGAAGAGGACTTCAGCTGGTTGCGTGCCATTCGCATCGAACAATTGTATCCATTCCCGAAAGAAGAATTGCGCAAAGAAATCGAACAGTTGAAAAACTTGGAAGAAATCGTCTGGGTGCAAGAAGAACCGAAGAACATGGGCGGTTGGCGTTACGTCTTGGAATACATGCGTGAATTGACGCCAAACGGCGTTGAGTTCCGCTATATCGGAAGACGCGAAAGAGCGGCAACGGCTGAGGGTGAACCGAACGTTCACAAGGTGATTCAAGAGTCCATTGTGAAAGAAGCGATTAATAAAGGGAGGAAAAAATAGTGAAGGAAATTATCGTTCCAGAGCTGGCCGAATCCATTACGGAAGGCACGATCGCGGAGTGGCTCGTAAAACCTGGGGATAAAGTGCAAAAAGGTGATCCGGTCTGTGAGTTGGAGACAGATAAAGTAAACGTCGAAATCAATTCCGACTATACAGGTGTCATCGTCGAACTATTGGCCGAAGAAGGTGACGACGTCGCAGTCGGCCAAGCGATTGCAAGAGTCGACGAAAGCGGCGAAGCGGGAGCAACTGTTGAAAGTGCGCCTGAAGCGGCAAAAGAG
The DNA here is from genome assembly GCA_012518125.1 of Bacilli bacterium. Lineage (GTDB taxonomy): Bacteria > Bacillota > Bacilli > Bacillales > Amphibacillaceae > Pseudogracilibacillus. Next base: position 19,207 of record JAAYTF010000057.1, read on the forward strand.
GAACCGAAAGCAGAAGCGAAACAAGAAGTCCAAGACGATAAACAGGAAGAAGCGGCGCCGGCTGCAGCAAGTTTGGATGTCATTGCAACTCCAGCGGCAAGAAAATTGGCCCGTGAAAAAGGCATCGATTTGGCAAGCGTTCAAGCCTCCGATCCACTTGGCCGCATCCGTCCGCAAGATGTGGAGGCGGCAAGTCAAAGACCGAAACAGCCAGCACCACAAGCGCCAGCTCAACAAGCGCCAAGTGCGGCACCGCAAAAACCATATCGCCGTGAGCGGATGTCCCGTCGTCGTCAAACGATCGCCAAGCGTTTGGTCGAAGCGCAGCATACGGCAGCCATGTTGACGACATTCAACGAAGTCGACATGTCGGCGGTCATCAACTTGCGCAAAGAGCGCCAAGAAGAATTCGTCAAAAAACATGGCGTAAAATTGGGCTTCATGTCGTTCTTCACCAAAGCGGTCGTAGCGGCATTGAAAGAATTTCCGTTGCTCAATGCCGAAATTGACGGAAAAGATTTGATCATTAAAGAATTTTACGATATCGGTATCGCCGTTTCCACGGATGAAGGACTTGTCGTTCCAGTCGTCCGCGATGCGGACAAATTGAGCTTTGCTGGAATCGAAAAAGAAATCATCCGCCTCAGCACACTTGCACGTGAAAACAAACTGGGCATCGAAGATTTGCAGGGCGGCTCCTTCACGATCACAAACGGCGGAATTTTCGGCTCCATGATGTCGACGCCGATCTTGAATTACCCACAAGTCGGCATTTTGGGCATGCACAATATCGTCAAGCGTGCGGTCGTCATGCCGGATGACACGATTGAAGTGCGTCCAATGATGTACTTGGCGTTGTCATACGACCACCGCATCATCGACGGCAGAGAAGCGGTGCAATTCCTCGTACGCATCAAACAAATGATTGAAGATCCGACAGATTTATTGCTGAACGGATAATGGATCCACATGAAGCGAAAAAACCGTTTAGGTAAGCGATTATCTAAACGGTTTTTCCTTTTTGCAAAAAAACATATTTGCAAACGACAAACCACAAACTTTCATATATAATATAACTCAGTATCATTTCTACTTGTTCATCGTCATACATAAACTATAATGAGTCGAAGTAAAACATAAAAAGCGAGGAAAAGAGCATGACAGCAAAAAGGATCATTTTCACCGGCGGCGGGACAGCAGGCCATGTCATCGTCAATTTGGCGTTGATTCCTCATTTTTTGGAACAAGGTTGGCAAGTTGATTACATCGGTTCAAAAAATGGCATCGAACGAGAATTGATCAAACAATTCGATACGATTACATATCACCCGATTTCTACCGGCAAGCTCAGGCGTTACATGTCTGTTGAAAATTTGAAAGATCCGTTCCGCGTCATCAAAGGGATCGGCGAAGCGTGGAACATCATCCGAAAAACGAAGCCGAACGTCATCTTTTCCAAAGGAGGCTTCGTCTCCGTCCCGGTCGTGATCGCCGCCCGTTTGCGCCGGGTGCCGACCATCATTCATGAATCCGATTTGTCGCCGGGATTGGCGAATCGCATCGCGGCGCCGTTTGCGAAAAAGATTTTGACGACGTTTCCGGAAACGGTCGAATTCATCAAGAAAAAAAATACGGTGCACGTCGGCCCGATCATCCGCGAGGAGCTTTTCCAAGGAAGTGAAGAACGCGGCTATCAATTGACGAATTTTTCGCGTGACAAGAAGGTGTTGCTCGTCATCGGCGGCAGCAGCGGTTCGGAAAAAATCAACCGTGCCATCCGCGAAGCGCTGTCCGAGCTGTTGAAAACGTATCAAGTGATCCATTTGTGCGGCAAAGGGAACGTCGACACTTCGCTGAACTACAAAGGTTACGTGCAATTTGAATATGTAAATGAAGAGTTGAAGGACTTATTTGCCATAACCGACTACGTCGTCTCGCGCGCGGGGGCGAACGCGATTTTTGAACTGTTGGCGATGCAAATTCCGATGTTGTTGATTCCCCTCTCGCTCGGAGCTAGCCGGGGGGACCAAATTGAAAACGCGAAAAACTTCCAAAAGAAGGGAATCGCGCACGTCTTGTTCGAAGAAGAGATGACGCAGCAATCCTTGGTGGAAGCGATTGAACATGTCAGAAAAAACGAAGCGGTATTGAAAGAAAATATGAAACTCCACTATTCACGGGCTTCGCGCGCCAATGTGATCGAAATGATCGAAAACATTGCGAAAAAATGAAAATCGGTGATGAAAGTGATTCATCACCGATTTTTTGAAGCGCCATGTTCCGCTTTTTCATCAATGTGGACGACATCGACTTTTCCCGTGTGCGGATCGATCACCAGGCCATGCACGAGTACATGTTTCGGCAAAAGCGGATGGTTGCGGATGATTTCCACGCTTTGGGCAACCGATTGTTCGACCGTTTCAAAGCCATGGAATTCTTTATGGAAGTCGATCCCGGAATACTCCAACGCTTTGAACGTCTCTTCCGTGATCCCTTCTTCTTTGAGCATCAATTCTTTCAGCTCATGTGTATTGACGCAGCTCATGCCGCAGTCGTGGTGGCCGATGACGACGACTTCCTCCGCCTGCAATTTATAGACGGCGACCAAAATGCTTTTGATGATGCTGTCGAATGATTTGCGGATGATCGCACCGGCGTTCTTCACCATTTTCACGTCGCCGTTTTGAATGTTCAATGCTTTCGGCAGCAATTCGACGAGCCGCGATTCCATACAGGTGAACACGACCATTTTCTTGTTCGGAATCGAATCTGTTTTGTACGGAATGTACCCTTTATTTTCGACGAATTGCTTGTTGTGTTCTAGCATTTCATAGATGCGGCTAGTCAATGTATGATACCCCTTCTTCACAATTGTTTTATTTTTCGAATCAACGATATTATACTATAAATAAAACGGAAATGATACGTTTTCCTATGTGACGACCAATTTACGAACCTATACGTTCAAAAACATATGGTTTTCAGCGTCAAGCAAAATTAAACGAAAAGACATATTGAACATTGACCGAGAAACAGCTCGCTCTTGCAGCGAGTTTTGTTACTTTTTACGACTGTTTAACACGTTAAACGGATGCCGTGGTAAATTGCTAAAATCGGGTGCAGTTGAAGGTGATATGATGTTTCAAGCATTAGTGAAGTTGAAGTGGTTTTTCAAACAATTTTGGGGACGGTATTTGTTTGCCGTCGCCGCATTGATTACGGCAAGCACATTGAGCTTGCTGCCGCCGAAAATATTGGGATACGTCATCGACCATATCCGTTTCCAGACGTTGACGCAGGAAATTTTGCTTAAAGTCGTGCTTTTTTACATCACAATCATGGTTTCTCACTATGTGATCAGTTTTTTATGGTACTACACGTTGTACGGCGGTTCGGTCACACTGGAAAAATGGTTGAGAACCAGCTTGATGGAACATTTTTTAAGGATGTCGCCGACGTTTTACACGAAATTCAAAACGGGCGATTTGATGGCGCGCAGCACAAATGATTTAAAAGCGATCTCGATGACGGCCGGTTTCGGGATTTTGACGCTGGTCGATTCAACGACGTTCATGTTCATGATCATCGCGATGATGGGTTTTACGATCAGTTGGAAATTGACGTTCGCAGCACTCATCCCATTGCCGATCATGGCTTTCATCATGAACAAATACGGGAAAATCATTCACGACCGGTTCATGAAAGCGCAGCATGCGTTCGGGAAAATGAACGACCGCGTGCTTGAATCGATCCGCGGAGTGCGAGTGATCCGGGCATTCGTCCAGGAAAAGGAAGACGCGAAACGTTTTGAAGCGATGACGGAAGACGTATATAAAAAAAACATGGCCGTGGCCAAAATCGATGCTTTGTTTGAACCGACGATCAATTTGCTCGTCGGCGCCGCATATACGATCGGCATCGGTTACGGCGCATATCTTGTTTTCCAAAATGCGATCACGCTCGGGGATATGGTGACGTTTAACGTATATTTGGGGATGCTTATTTGGCCGATGTTCGCCGTGGGTGAACTCATCAACATTTTGCAGCGGGGGAACGCTTCGCTTGACCGGGTGAATGAAGTGCTCGCTTATGAACCGGACGTCAAAGACCCGGAAGAACCGGTCGAATTGGATGAAGTGAAACATATCGTTTTTGACAACGTGTCGTTTTCTTATCCCGGCACGCAAACGACGCAGCTTTCGATCGACCATTTGGAAATCCGCCGTGGCGAGACGCTGGGCATCGTCGGGAAAACGGGTTCCGGGAAGACGACGTTGTTCAAATTGTTGCTGCGTGAATATCCGAACATAAAAGGCTCAATCACGTTTTCAGGCGTCGATATCCACGATTTGTCATTGAAACAGATCCGCTCGTGGATCGGCTACGTCCCGCAAGATCAAATGCTTTTTTCGATGTCGATCCGCGACAATATCCGCTTCGGCAAGTTGGACGCAACCGATGAAGAGATTTACGAAGTGCTCCGTTTGGCGCATTTTTTGGACGATATCAAACAACTTCCCGAAGGCATCGATACGATGGTCGGGGAAAGCGGCGTCTCCTTATCCGGTGGACAAAAACAGCGGGTAGCGATCGCCCGTGCGTTCATAAAAGATCCGGAAATATTGATTTTGGACGATGCGTTGTCGGCGGTCGACGGTAAAACGGAAGCGAACATCATCGGGCATTTAGTCGAGGAACGGAAAAACAAAACGACGTTGATCGCCTCCCACCGATTGTCGGCCGTCAAACACGCCGACTTGATCATCGTATTGGACGATGGAAAAATTGTCGAAAGGGGAACGCACGAACAATTGCTTGAGCTTGATGGGTGGTACAAAGAACAGTATGATTTGCAGCAAATGGCGTTGGAAGAAGGTGAACGTGCATGAAGCCGTCGACGGAAAAACGATTGTTTTTGTATGCGTGGCAGTTTAAACGGGGCATCGCCTTGGGAATCGTGTTTTTGATGCTCGCCACCGCGCTCGAATTGGCCGGCCCGTTCATCGCCAAACGGATCATCGATGAGCATATACTCGGCATCGAAGCTGTTTGGTATGAAGTCGATGAACCAAAAAAAGAGCAAACGGCTTCATATGATGGTGCAATTTACGTCCGGGAAGACCGCTTGGAAGGAGCACCTTCCGGCAAGGCGATCACGATTTTGGCGATCGGACGCGACTTTTACGCAGTTCGAGGGATCGCCCCGAAGGAAGGGGAACGCTTTTTCCAAGATGGGACATTCGTAATCGAAGCGGATGAAACGTACGAATTTCCTGCCGAAAAATTGGACGCCAAAGCGTTGTATCCGTTTTTCAAAAGCGAATATAAACCGATTTTCATGCTGCTTGTCCTCTATGTCGGTTTGCTTGTCGCAGCAAGCGTATTTAAATTTTTCGAAACGTTCAAATTGCAGCAAGCTTCGAATATGATCGTCAAAAAAATGCGCAATGACGTGTTCCGGCATACGCAAACTATACCGATCCAATATTACGTCGATCAGCCTGCGGGAAAAATCGTCGCCCGCATCACGAACGACACCGAGGCGATACGCGATTTGTATGAACGGGTGTTGTCGATCGTCATCACCCGTGCCATATACATGGCAGGGATTTTGATCGCCATTTATCTTCTGCAGCCGAAAATCGCATTGATCGCCCTTCTCATCGTTCCGCTCATTTTCGTTTGGGCTTGGGTGTATAAATTTTTTGGTGCGAAATACAATTTGGCGATCCGTAAAGCGAACAGTGAAATCAACGGTACGATTAACGAATCGATCCAAGGGATGTCGATCATCCAAGCGTTCCAAGTGGAAAAACAACGTAAAGCCCGGTTCGAACAATTGAATGAAGAAATTTATGCATACAACAAAAAGCTGATTGCATTGAACGCGTTGACTTCATTCAACCTCGTGACGTTCATCCGCAATATGACGTTCGTTTTGTTCATCATTTACTTCGGCAATTTGTCTTTCGAGCCGGACAATGTCATTTCCATCGGCATGTTATACGCGCTCGTCGATTATTTTACGCGCTTTTTTGAACCGGTAACTGCGATCGTCAACCAATTTCCGCTCATCGAACAGGCGCGGGCTTCCGGCAACCGGATGTTTGCGTTGATGGACATTGAAGGGAAAGCGTTGGATGATGCAAAAGCGGACCGGTTCAAAGGTGAAATCCAATTCAAAAACGTCTCGTTCGCCTACAAAGGCGAGGATTACGTGTTGAAAGACATCTCGTTTGACATTAAACCGGGTGAAACCGTCGCTTTCGTCGGACATACCGGCTCTGGAAAAAGTTCGATCATGAATTTGTTGTTCCGCTTTTACGACCCAAATCGCGGCCAGATTTTCATCGATGGGAAGCCGATCGACGAAATGTCGCCGCAGCAAGTGCGGATGCATATGGGAATCGTCTTGCAAGATCCGTTCCTGTTTACCGGCACGATCATTTCCAACGTGACGATGAACAACCCGAACATTTCCCGAAAACGAGCGATCGCGGCATTAAAAGCGGTCGGTGCGGACCGCTTCATTGAAAAATTGCCGAAACGGTACGATGAGCCGGTGACGGAAGGCGGCACGACGTTCTCCTTGGGGGAAAGGCAGTTGATTTCTTTTGCACGGGCATTGGCGTACGACCCGGCGATATTGATTTTGGACGAAGCGACGGCAAACATCGACACGGAATCGGAAAAAGTGATCCAAGACGCCCTAGAAGTCATCCAAAAGGACCGCACGACATTGATCATCGCCCACCGCTTGTCGACGATTCAACATGCCGACAACATTTTTGTTTTGGAAAATGGTAAAATAAAAGAAACCGGAACGCATGACGAATTGCTCGCTTTACGAGGCATTTATTATCAAATGTATCAAATGCAAAAAAACTTAACGGAAAGTGTCAGTTAAAGTTGAGGGGAAAATGGATAAAAATAAGAAATTTGACCACGATATAATCGATGAAGACTTGTACGAAGAGTTCGAAGAGGAAGAATTGATCGAACTCGTTGAAGAGGCGCGCCAAGAAGCGCTAGAGAAAGCGCGGCGCAGAAGGGAAGAACAAAAGTCAAAACAGCCATTTCCGAAATGGTTGTTTTGGCTTGTTGCGTTTGCACTCATCATCAATATTCTCGGGGTGTTGCCGCAAACGTTTTCCATCCCTGCGGTCGAATTTTTGAAGACGTCCGCGAAACTTTCCCAAAATGAGGCGGTTCAACAATATAAGCAAGCCGTCGTCGTCATCGAAACGGAAAACAGCAAGGGCACCGGCTTTTCGTTCAACGAACGGGGCGACATTTTGACGAATTACCACGTCGTAAAAGGAGAACATACCGTCACGGTCGCCTTCCCCGATTTAGGATTGTTCCAGGGTGAAGTGACGCACACGTTCCCGGACGTCGATTTGGCCGTCGTCAACATCAATGAAACGGAGATGCCGCACTTGAAGTTGGCGGACAGTTTTTACGCCGATTACGGCGATCCGATTTATTTTATCGGGAATCCGCTAAGTTTCAATGGCATCGCCAATCAAGGGACGGTCATTGATTGGACGTATGTGGCGAGCAAAGATGAACCGGTCGTCATGCTTGATGCCCCCGTATATCGCGGCAACAGCGGCAGTCCAGTGATCGATCTTCACGGAAATGTCATCGGTGTCATCTTCGCCACGATGTATCATGATGTTTACGGAAGAGTCGGTTTGTTCGTCCCGATCGATTATTTCCATCAACGTTATGAGGAGACGGACGGATGATCACAAAGCGGAAATTCCCCTGGTTTGGCAAACAGCTTTGGGAAGATATCTTTTTTGTCCATTGGCGCGTGCCGCCTGATTCCTTGAAGCCATATGTCCCCAAACCATTTGAATTGGATTTGTTCGATGGTGCTGCATGGATTTCGGCTGTCTGTTTCCAGGCCAAAAAGAATCGCGTAAGGCATATCCCCCTCGATTTGATGCGCCCTGGATACCAGTTGAATGTCCGGACATACGTAGACGTGGCGGAAAAACAGGAAAAAGGTGTGTACTTTTTCGACTTGTTCCTCAACAAAAAAGCAGCGACAATAGGAGCGAAGGCCGTTTTTCAGCTGCCTTTTACATATGCAGAAATTTCATATGAAACAGACGGAAATGAATATGGCTTCACCGTGGTCAAGGAAAACAGCCTGACGTTCCATGGGCGTTTCCAAAAAGGGCATCAAGCCGATCATTCCGCTTTGGCCGCCTTTTTGACGGAACGCTACTGCATTTGGAATGTGAAAGGAGACAAGATCATAAAAATACCCATTATTCATTCCACTTGGAATATACAACGGGCGGAAGCGATCACAATCGACCAACAAGTTCATCCGTTGCTTTTTGGAAAAACACCGGATGCCATCCATTATGCCGACCGAAAAATGGCTTATTTATATCCGTACGAAACCATCATTCATTTAGACGTTCAATGAATGATGGTCGTTTATTTTCATCGCGTGGTCGATGTATTCGATCAACTGGTCGTGCCGCTCGATGATTTCATGATGGTTGATCGAGTAATAATATGCATGTAAAAACTGCTCGATCCGTTTGCGCAATATGTCGTCGTTCGACCTTAGCATCAATGTGAACAAATCGTCCCATTTGCCCCATAAGACAAAGTGTAGCGCATGTTCATAATGATTCATCTTACTCTGAGCCACCCTTACACAATATGTAGGTTTAGTATTTCCCGAAAGGAAGGAAAGTTGCCATTACAAAGTTGGACTGTCTGCCAATATAAGGTTTGCCGCATAAATCATCCTCCAGGAAACATAATAAGCGTAAAATGAGATAGGAGGATGAACAATGGGTTTGAAAAAAATATTTCCAGCAATCGTCGTATCTTTTTTATTGTTAACTGGTTGCCAGTGGGATAACAACAATAATGATGACATGAATCGAAACGATGACACGCCGATCGACGAAACACGCACTTCCCGCAATGACCGCAACGACTTGACGCAAAACGTCCAAAACCGCAACCGCTTCTCCGTAAATGACGACAAAAATGACAGAAACAATCGTTATGAAGTTTCTGAAGAAGCGGCGGAGCGGATCGTTCAAGAAATTGATGAAATTGACCAGGCATACGTCTTGACGACAGAAAACACGGCGTATGTTGCGGCCACGCTCGACCGAAAAGGCGACAACAATAACAACGCCAATAATTTCCCACGCAATCAGAGAAATGACGGCATGGAGATCGACAACCGCATCACAGGCGACCGCGATGACGACCGAGGTTTTGACCGAAACCGTACGAACCGTCAAAACACTGCGACAAACGTACGCAACGAATCGTCAAACGATGAATTGACCGACGAAGTGAAACAAAAAATTGAAAAAATCGTCAAAGAAGTTGACCGTGACATCGACAACGTGTATGTGTCAACGAGCCCTGACTTTTTCAGTTTGACGGACGAATACGTTTCTGATTTCCAAAACGGTCGACCTGTAGAAGGGTTTTTCGATCAAATCGGCAATATGATTGAACGTATTTTCCCGGAAAACCAGCGTAATAACCGTTAATGACTTTTAACGAGGAGTTCAGTTTGTTTTAGCGGCAAACTGGACTTCTTTATTTATTCCTTAACATATGCAAAAACGTTATCTTTTGCCGCCCGAGTTATGATACGATAGTAGGGAAGGAAAGGGAGTGATGCATGTGGCAGAACAAGTGTTGGCTTATTTGAGGGAGAACAAGGAACGGTTGCTCGGACAATTGAAGCAGTTTCTGGCGATCCCAAGCATCAGCACGGATTCCTCGCATAAAGAAGACGTCGAAAAAGCGGCGCAATTCATCATTTCATACATAAAAGAAATCGGATTTTCCGATGTGGAACTGATTGAAACGAAAGGGCATCCGGTCGTCTACGCTGAATATATGGAAGCGGGCGAAGATGCGCCGACCGTGTTGTTTTACGGCCATTACGACGTACAGCCTGTCGATCCGCTCGATGAATGGCTAAGCGACCCGTTTCGCGCGGTAATCCGCGATGGCAGGATTTACGCCCGCGGCGCGAGCGACGACAAAGGGCAAGTGTTCATGCATTTGGCCGTCTTTGAAGCATTCATGAAAACGAAAAAGAAATTGCCGCTCAATGTCAAATTGCTCATCGAAGGGGAAGAAGAAATCGGCAGTGCCAATTTATACGAATTGTTGCAAAAAGAACGTGCAAAATTCCGCGCCGATTTTGTCGTCATTTCCGATTCCGGCATGGTCGCAAACGATCAACCGACAATTTTATACGGGTTGAAAGGATTTACCGGCTTGGAAATCACCGTAAAAGGCCCGAACCGCGACCTTCATTCAGGATTGTACGGCGGAGCGGTGCGCAACCCGATCATGGCGTTAGTACACATTTTGGCGTCGATCAAAAACGAGGACGAAGTGATCACGGTCGACGGGTTCTACGATGACGTTGCACCGCTTACCGACAAGGAACGTGAACTGTTGAACCGCATCGCTGGGGAAGATTATGAAAAAACGGTCGGCGTACCGGAGACGGTTTCGGAAAAAGGGTATAATGCGAAAGAACATACGATGGCGCGGCCGACGTTTGAAATCAACGGCATCTATGGCGGGTATCAAGGCGAGGGGACAAAGACGATCATCCCGAGCAGCGCGACGGCGAAAATCACCTGCCGTCTCGTGCCGCACCAAGATCCGGTACATATCCAGCAAATCCTCGTTGACCATATCAAACGTGTCGCGCCTAAAGGGGTGACGGTCGATGTGAAACTCGAGGAATTGTCGGCAAGAGCGTATATGGTTGAACCGGATCATCCGCTCATTCAGACGGCTGCGGCATGTTACGAAAAAGCGTTCGGCAAAGAGACGGTGTTCGTCCGCATGGGCGGCTCGATTCCGGTCGTCGAATGGCTCGATCAAATTTACCGCATCCCGATCATCTTGCTCGGTTTCGGTACGCCGGAAGACAATTTGCATGCACCGAATGAAAGCTTCCCGCTGAACAGTTTTGATAAAGGGATGGAAACGCTCGTTTACTATTGGCTTAAAGTCGAAAACAAATGACTTAAACATCATAAAACCCCTTTAATGTAAGTCAGTTACGTTAAAGGGGTTTTTTTTGCGCAAATATAAAAAATGGTGGAGTGAACCATAAGTGCAAATGGACGACTATTTTTCCACCGTTCCGATTTGTTCTTGCGCCTGCTGGATGAGCCTTTTTGTAATTTCGCCGCCGACGGATCCATTTTCCCGCGACGTTGCATGGGAACCTAGTTGGACACCGAATTCCTGGGCGATTTCCATTTTCATTTGTTGGACGACTTCTTCCACTCCAGGTACGATCAGTTTGTTCGCCCTTCTTGCCATCGTTCGTCACCTCCTCATGTTTATTATTTGTCGTTTATGGACGATTATCTTGAATAAAAAAAACCTATTGCACCAAAAGATGCAATAGGTTAAAATGACGAGTATTACCATTATTTCGGATATGTCATTTCTTTCGGGTTGACGTAGCGGTCGAATTCTTCTTCCGTAAGCAGCCCGAGTTCAACGGCCGCTTCCTTCAAGCTCGTATTGTCCTTGTATGCTTTTTGTGCGATTTTCGCCGCGTTTTCATACCCGATGTGCGGGTTCAATGCGGTGACGAGCATGAGCGAATCGTTCAAGAATTTCTCGATTTTTTCCAAGTTTGGTTTGATGCCGCGGACCGCACGTTTTTCGAAAGAACGCATGCCGTCTGCAAGCAATTGGGCCGATTGCAAGAAATTGTAGGCGATGACAGGTTTGAACACGTTCAATTCGAAGTTTCCTTGGCTATTGGCAAACGCGATCGTCGCGTTGTTGCCGACAACTTGTGTGACGATCATCGTCAACATTTCGCTTTGTGTCGGGTTGACTTTGCCTGGCATGATCGAGCTGCCCGGTTCGTTTGCCGGGATGGTGATTTCACCGATTCCGGAACGTGGACCGCTTGCCAACCAGCGCACGTCATTGGCGATTTTCATCAAGTCTGTCGCCAAAGCGGTCAACGCCCCGTGCGCATAGACGATTTCATCATAGCTGGTTAATGAGTGGAATTTCACCGGTTCGGAACGGAAGTTTTTGCCGGTGAGTTTGCTTATTTCTTTACAAACTTTTTCGGCATATTCCGGGTGGGCGTTCAATCCGGTGCCTACCGCCGTGCCGCCGATCGCAAGGTCCTTTAAATGTTCCGCACTTTCTTGGATCATTTTTTCCGTCTTCTCAAGCATGCGGTGCCATCCGCTCATCTCTTGCCCTAGAGTAATCGGCGTCGCATCTTGCAAGTGCGTGCGGCCGATTTTTACGATGTCCATGAATTCGTCGGATTTTTCTTTGATCGTGTCTTTCAATACTTTGAGCGCCGGGAGGACGTAATCTTCAAGTTTCAACACCGCAGCGATATGTAATGCCGTAGGATACGTGTCGTTTGAACTTTGTGATTTGTTGACGTCGTCGTTCGGATGCAAGCGTAAATCGCTGTTTTTCTCTTCGAGCCACTTGTTGCCGACGAACGCGATCACTTCATTCACGTTCATATTCGTCTGCGTGCCGCTTCCGGTTTGCCATACGACGAGTGGAAAATGATCGTTCAATTGATTGTCCAAAATTTGGTCGGCTGCATATTGGATTGCTTCCGCTTTTTCCGGTTCGAGCAAGCCGAGTTCGCTGTTGACTTTCGCCGCCGCCTTTTTGACGATGGCAAAGGCGTGGATGATTTCGCGCGGCATTTTCTCATTGCCGATTGGGAAGTTTTCTTTGCTGCGCTGCGTCTGTGCGCCCCAATACTTGTCCTTCGGAACCTTCACTTCGCCCAACGTGTCACGTTCGATTCTGTATTCCATCGCATTTCCTCCTATGTGGACATTTCTTAAATAGTACCGTTACTATTGTAACAAAAAAGTTGGTTTTATTGTATTTTAATCTACTATCATCATGTTTCACGCCATGATGCCGCTTTGACCCCCGGATAGATCTTTTTCCACGCCAAAAAGAGCGCGCATATCGCGAGCGCAACAAACAGGGCGACCATCCAGTATGTTTCTGTTTTCATCAAAAGGGCGCTCGCAGGCGGCCCCGCCGCGACGCCGACAAACCGCATCGCGCTATAGAGCGAGGTGATCGAACCGCGGATCTCTTTGTCGAGGTTTTCGGTGATGATCGAGTCGAGGCAAGGCAGCGTCATGCCGATGCCCGCTCCACAGATGAAAAAGACGGCGAGCAAAAAGATGTAATGTTTCATGAACAAAATGCCGATCGTCGAAATGCCGGCGATGATGATGCCGATGACGATAAGCCATTTCATGAGCTCTATCTTGTCTTTGATCGTTTTTCCGGCAACATAGGATGCGGCGGCCAAAGCAAAGAGGGGGATGGCAAGCAAAAAACCCTTGATGACACCGTCAAAGCCGTAATCGTCTTCCAAGATGCTCGACAAATAAAACAGAAATCCGAACAAAATGAACATGACGATCGCCCCGATGATGAAAATCGCAATCAACCACCGTTTATGTTCGCTGAACACTTCTTTTATCTGCCCCCAATGTTCGCTCCATTTGAACGGTTCTTCAGCTTTTTTGCCTTTCTTCCTGATGAAAAAGATGATGAGCACTAACGCGATGCCGGCGAACACGGGTATGGCAAAGAACGGCAAAAACCAAATGAGGGCGGTCAAAAACGAACCTAATATCGGGCTTAACACTTTTCCGGCTGTGTTGGAAGTTTCAATGATGCCGAGCGTCGCGCTCGCTTCTTCCTCTTTTTCGAACATGTCACTGACAAGCGGAATGACGACCGGCATCGCTCCCGATGCTCCGATTCCTTGCAATATGCGGCCGAGCAAAACGACGAAAAATGCATTGTCCATTTTCCAAGCGGCAAACCCGGAAATGAGGCCGCCGATTCCCGTCAACATGAGCGCCGGCACGATGACCATCTTTCGTCCGAACCGGTCGGACAAATATCCAGCCAAGGGGATGAAGATGATGGTGACAATCGAGTAGACGGTGATGATGTAGCTCGATTGCAATTTGGAAATTTCAAGCTTTTTTTCCAGCAGCGGCAATATTGGGATCAACATCGAATTGCCGAGCGTCATGATCAACGGAACGGAGGCGAGCGCCAAGATCGCCATTCGTTGCTTATTTTTCTCCAATGACCTTACATCCTTTGCACAAATTTATGTCTATTTTGCTTCCGGAAAGATTTAAATATGCAAAAAAAAGAAAGAGCATAACCGAAAACAGCTCCGGTTATGCCCGGGACGATTTACATAAGAAAATAAACGGCCGCGATGGCGCCAATGACGACAAACATGATGTTCAATCCGAAATAAGCGAGGATGACCGCGACGATTCCGCCAATCAGGCCGACGTGCGGTTCGCCGGATTTGACGGTCAAAATTCCCGGAAAAATCAAGGCCCCCAATGCCGCATATGGAATGGCCTTAAGCCAGCGATTCAACCAATCGCGGAACATGAACTTGTCCACGATGATGGCCGGGATGATCCGCGGCAATGCGGTGACGACTGCCATGCCGATGATGATGTATAAAATGATCATAAGTCCTCATCCTTCAAGAAATAAATTCCGGTCGCACCGCCGATTACGGTGCCTAAAACGATCGACCAGCCTGGCGAGATGAATTGGCTGAAAAGCAAATTGACGAACATTGCGACGAGAGCGATCAGCAATAAGCGCAAACTTTTTTTGACCGCCGGGACCAATAAGCCGATGAACATGGCGTAAAGTGCGATCCCCATGCTTTGACTCAACTGTTCGGGAATGATTTCCCCCAATAACCCGCCGATAAAAGAGCCGGAAACCCATGAAAGATATGCGATCAAGATGACGGTTCCAAAAAAGTAGCCGCTGTTCTTTTCACCGGCATTCTCTTTTTTAAGCGACGTGACGGCAAATGTTTCATCCGTCAGCCCCAACGACAAAAGCAGCCGACTTTTTAAAGGGATCGTTTCGCGTACCAAATTCGAGAAGGAAAAGCTCATGATGAAATGCCGGAAATTCAAGACGAACGTGGCAACGACGATTTCGATCGCGCTCGCTTGTGCGGCGATCATATTGGCGCCCATGAATTGGCTGGCTCCCGCATAAACGAGAGCGCTCATCAACGTCAATTCTGTCAGCGACATGCCGACTTGCGACGCCAAAACGCCGAACGTGACGGCGACCGGCAAGTAGCCGAGGACGATCGGCATGCCTGCTTGCAATCCTTTTTGAATCATTTTTGTTTTACTTGCGTCGTGTGTCAATGTCCCGTACCCCTTTGACAACGTCGTAATATCATGCATCCATTAATCCAACGGTTGATCTTGGTCGGTCAAAATGAGCGGCCCTTCTTTTAAAATCGCGATCGTATGTTCATATTGCGCGGAACGGCGTCCATCGATCGTTCTTGCCGTCCAGTTGTTCGGATCCATTTTGCTGCGCCAATCACCTTCGTTTAACATCGGTTCGATCGTGATGACCATGCCCTCTTTGAGCCGCGGCCCTTTGTTCGGTTCGCCGAAATGAGGTATGTGCGGCGGTTCGTGAATCGTCGGACCGATGCCGTGGCCTGTAAATTCGCGTACGACGGAAAAACCTTGCGCTTCCGCATACGTTTGGATCGCATGCCCGATATCGCCGATCCGATTGCCGACGCGGGCTTGCTCAATGCCGATATATAAAGCTTTCTTCGTCACTTCCATCAGTCTTAGCCCCGCTTCGTCGACGTTTCCGACAGCATACGTCCAAGCGGAGTCCGCCAAGCCGCCTTTCAAGTTGACGACCAAATCGATGGTGACGATGTCTCCGTCTTTTAATTTTTCATCACGGGGAAAACCGTGGCAAATTTCGTCGTTGATCGAAGCGCACGTCGCATATGGATAGCCTTGGAACCCTTTTTGTTCCGGCGTCGCGCCGTGGGCAGCGAGGAACTCTTCGACGAATTCATCGATTTCCTTCGTCGTAATGCCAGGTTTGATCAGTTTCGCGATTTCTCTATGTGTTTTGGCAAGCAGTTTGCCCGCTTCATGCATCTTTTCGATTTCTCGTCTGCTTTTACGTGTGATCAACTACTTATCTCCCTTTCATCAAACAATATTCATACGTATTGTTAAGTGTATCAAAAAAGGATGCGAATATGAACTAAATTATCGGAGGGATAAAAAGTGAAAAAGAGCGTAGACAACATTCGTCTACACTCTTTTCATTTTAATAAAAGCTTTTGCCGGTAAAAATAGCCCCGATAATGATGAGCAAAATGAACAAGACGACGATGATCGCAAAGTTCGTTCCGTGAAAGCCATGGCAACGTTCGCTCATATTTAGCCCCTCCCATGAAAAATGATTTGTTAAGTTCATTGGACTAATGTATATATATGTGTTAAACGCCAACATGGGAGGGCGGATGACCAAAAAAAGCAATTTATCGAATCAACTTAATCCGATCGACACATATTGCGTTTCCAAAAATGCTTCCATGCCTTCACGGCCACCTTCACGGCCATAGCCGCTCTCTTTCATGCCACCAAATGGCGCTTGCGCCGCCGATGGCAGTCCGTCGTTCCAACCGACGATGCCGTAATCAAGCTGTTCGATGATCCGGATGCCGCGTGCGACGTTTTCGGTGAACAAGTACGCCGCCAAGCCGTAAGGTGTGTCGTTCGCCAAAGCGACCGCTTCTTCGTCCGTTTTGATTTTTTGCACCGGTGCGACCGGACCGAATGTTTCTTCGCGCATGATTTCCATCGAAGGATCAACATCGCGGATGACGGTCGGCGCATAGTAGAAGCCTTTGGAAGCCAATCGGTTGCCTCCTGTGACGACTTGCGCACCTTTTTCCACCGCTTCTTGCACGTGATGCGCCACTTTTTCTAAACCGCTTTCATTGATGAGCGGCCCGATGTCAACGGATTTGTCGAACGTGTCGCCGACGTTCAGCTTGCGCACCCGTTCGGCAAATTTTTCAACGAACGCGTCATACACTTTTTCTTGCACGAAAATGCGGTTTGCGCAGACGCACGTCTGTCCCGTGTTGCGGAATTTGGAGATGATTGCATGTTCGACCGCCAAATCGATGTTCGCATCGTCCAAGACGATAAACGGCGCGTGTCCGCCAAGCTCCAACGACAACTTCGTCACGTTTTTGGCGCTTTGCTCGATGAGCAGTTTGCCGACTTCCGTCGAACCGGTGAACGTCACTTTGCGCACGAGCGGATTTTCCATCATTTCACCGACGATTTGTGAAGATGACCCGGTGACGATGTTGACGACGCCTTTCGGGAAACCGGCTTCATTGACGAGTTCCATAAATTTAAGCGCTGTCAAAGGACTTTCGCGTGAAGGTTTGACGACGACGGTGCAGCCTGCAGCGAGCGCCGGGGCGATTTTGCGCGTGATCATGGCAAGCGGGAAATTCCACGGGGTGATCGCGCCGACGACGCCAACCGGCTTTTTCCATACTTGCATCCGTTTATTCGTCATATGTGAGGGGATCGTTTCTCCATAGATGCGTTTAGCCTCTTCCGCGTACCATTCGACGAATGTGGCGGCATAGACGGCTTCACCGATCGATTGCGAAATCGGTTTGCCCATCTCGAGTGTCATGGTTTTAGCGAGCTCTTCCTGGTTTTCCAAAATCAAATCGTTCAATTTTTTCAAGTAGTTGGACCGTTCGTAAGCGGTGAGCCGGGACCATGATGAAAAAGCGGTGTGCGCCGCTTCGATGGCACGTTTCGCCTCGGCTTTGCCTCCATTCGGCACCGAGCCGACCTTCTCGCCGTTTGCAGGGTTGATGACATCGATCTTCGGAAGTTCCGCGCCGACGTCTTCCCCGTTGATATGCATGAGATAATCCAAACTGCATCCCTCTCTTCCAAAAATTTTATAAATGAAATGTGATTGGGCCTTTAGGGAAATTGGATACAAAAAAGGCTGCTGTTTGGTCGGTGAGAGCAACTAGCAGCCTGTTAGATCGTTAAGAGTGAAAAAGTACGAGTCGAGCATTCGGAGCAACGCAGCGGTATGTATGGTTTTCGTATCCTTCTTCTTCAATCCGTTTCATGCCGATTTCTTTTGCTTGTTCGTCGTTTTCCGCTTCGAACGATTCGTCAAGCAGCAATTTTCCGCTTCGTTCAAATACGGTCAAATAATAATTCGCCATTTGTTTTCACCTCTGGACATACCGTTATGGTTAAATTTCTGTGTTGTAATTTATTATGACATATTTTTGCGAAAAAAGATACCGAAAAATCATGTCAAGTTAACTTGACATATGTCCGTTCACATTTTATCATGTAATGTAAAGTTAACTTTACACCAAAGGGGAGGAAGATGAAAAACCGTCTAAGGGAACTGAGGCAACAGCACGGGATGACGCAGGAAGAGTTGGCGAAACGAGTCGGCGTCTCAAGGCAATCGATCGTCGCAATCGAAACGGGAAAATACGATCCGTCGTTGAAGCTCGCCTTCAAATTGGCGCGGGAATTCCATTGTTCGATTGAAGATGTTTTCATTTTTTCGGAGGAGGAAGAATGATGCAAGTCGGTGGATTGGTAGGTTTTGTGCTCGGCATCGTTGTCGGCTTGTCGTGCCTCTATCTCGGAAAGAGAAAATTGAAAAGGAACCGCGGCGACGATGAAATGTATCGCCATGTATGGCAAAAAACACGTTCAATATCTTGGTACGCGACGACGGTAGCGATTTACGCATTGCTGTTTCTCGTTTTGATCGGGGTCGACATTTCGACGGTGGAAGCGTTATCGATTTTGCTGATTGTCCATTTGTTCAGTTGGGCTATTGTCGGCATTCACTTATCAAGTTATTATTATATTATAATGAGTCGGAAGCGGATGCCCAAATATTCAAGTTCGTAATCGGCATGTTTGCCGTCTTGGGAGCGGCTTTCATTTTGCTCACGATATTCTTTTTATAAGTTGGGAGGATTTTCAATTTGAGTTTACGAATCGACAATGTGACGAAAAAATTTGGCGATCATATCGCGGTAGACAATTTGCAGTTGGAAATACCCGAAAAAGGCCTCTTCGGTTTTTTGGGTGGAAACGGTGCCGGAAAGACGACGACATTCCGGATGATTTTAGGTTTGCTTGACCCGACGTCGGGGGAGATTACGTGGAACGGGCAAAAAATCGATTACGGAAAAAGCCATCTCATCGGTTATTTGCCGGAAGAACGCGGTTTATATCCGAAATTGAAAGTGAAGGACCAGCTCGTTTATTTGGGCCGGCTGCGCGGAATGAGAAAAAGCGATATTGAAGCGGAAATGGAATATTGGCTCGACCGATTTGAAATCCCGCATTATGCCAATAAAAAAGTCGAGGAATTATCGAAAGGGAACCAACAAAAGATTCAATTCATTTCCGCCGTCATTCACAGGCCTAGCTTGCTCATTTTGGATGAACCGTTTTCCGGGTTGGATCCGATCAACGTCGAAATGTTGAAAGAAGCGGTCATCGACCTTGCCGACGACGGGACGACGATCGTGTTTTCCTCGCACCAAATGGAACACGTCGAGGAAATGTGCGAAAACATCTGCATATTACGGGCGGGAAAAACGGTCGTCAAAGGGAACTTGGCCAAAATCAAACAATCGTTCGGCAAGAAAAATTTGAACATTTATGGTGACATGCCATTCGATTCGTTAAAAACGATGCCGGGCGTCCTCCGTTACCAGGAAGTCGTCGGCGGCTGCAAGTTGCAAATCGAAAACGAATCGGTCTCGCAGGAAATATTGAAAAGCTTAAGCGGGAAAGGCTTCCTCCGCCGTTTTGAATTGGAAGAGCCGACGTTGAACGACATATTCATTGAGAAGGTGGGCGAGCGTTATGAATAAATTTTTCATCGTCTTAGGTCATACATTTTTTACACGGTTGAAGTCGAAATCGTTCCTCTTTTCCACCGCTTTCATTTTGTTGCTTTTGACGTTGTTTGCAAACATCGATACAATCGTACATTACTTCATGGGCGACGACGAAGGGAAAATCGCGGTCATCGACGAAACGGACGAATTGTATCCGGTGTTGGAAAAGGCGCTCGCGGACTTGGATGATCGGTTGACGCTTGAAAAATTTGACGCAAGCGAAGAAAAAGGGAAGGAAGCGGTGCAATCGGGCGAATACGACGGGTTGCTCGTCATTTCATATGATGAAGCACATTTCCCGAAAGCGGTGTTTTATGAAAACGATGCGGTCGAATCGTGGAACCAAATGACGATCGAACAACAATTGCAGCAAATAAAAGTTGCGCTTGCAACGGAACGATCCGGCATCGACGAACAGACGCTCTCTGCCATTTATGAGCCGGTTCAATTCGAAAAAGTGGCGCTCGACGAAACAGCAAAAACGGATGAAGAGTTGAACGCGGCCCGCGGCATCGTCTACATCATGTTATTCGTCCTTTACATGGCGGTCATCATCTATGGGCAAATGATCGCGACCGACGTGGCGACGGAAAAGTCTTCGCGCGTCATGGAAATTTTGATTTCGAGCGCATCGCCGATCACGCACCTGTTCGCGAAAATCATCGGGATTGCATGTTTAGGCATT
This sequence comes from Bacilli bacterium, assembly GCA_012518125.1. GTDB lineage: Bacteria > Bacillota > Bacilli > Bacillales > Amphibacillaceae > Pseudogracilibacillus. Next base: position 39,777 of record JAAYTF010000057.1, read on the forward strand.
ACGCAAATGCTCATCATATTCATGTACGCCATCTGGCTGTTCAAGACGAAAGGTTCGGAACTCGCCGATGCATTGATTGAAGAATTCGGTTTTTCCGTTGAAAATTTAGCGTTGTTCATATACGCTCTTATTTTCTTCATACTCGGATACTTGCTGTATGCGACGATAGCCGCCATGCTCGGATCGCTCGTCAGCCGGGTCGAAGATGTGCAGCAGCTGACGATGCCGCTCATCTTTTTGGTCATGATCGCGTTTTTCATCGCGATGTTCGGCTTGGCGGCGCCGGATGCAAAATTCATTACGATCACGTCATATATACCATTTTTCACTCCGATGATCATGTTTTTGCGGATTGGCATGCTGGAAATACCTGCTTGGGAAATCGGGCTGTCGATCACCGTTTTAATCGCGACGATCATCCTCTTTGCCTGGCTCAGCGCGCGTATTTACCGCGGCGGCGTGCTCATGTACGGACCTTCCAGATCGCTCAAAGACATGAAGCAAGCATTTCTCCTTACGAAAAAAGAAAATTGATATTTCAAGCCCTCACGTGAAACTGGGGGCTTTTTCATGCAAACATTTGGTCGCATTTGCGTTAAGTGATATACTGGATGTAACGACGTTTCTTCAGGTTGTTTTGAGAAAAACGATGCGGGGAGTCAAGTGCTGATGACAAGAGCGGTGACATTTTTGCATGCTGCCGATTTGCATTTGGACAGTCCGTTCAAAGGGTTATCCGACATCCATGACGAGATTTTCGATGACATTCGAATGAGCACGTTTCATGCATTCGATCGATTGGTCGACGCGGCGATTGAAAACGAGGTCGATTTTGTCCTGCTCGTCGGTGACTTGTTTGACAATGAACGGCAAAGTTTAAAGGCGCAACTTCATTTGCGGGACGGGTTCGAACGGTTGAAAAATGAACGGATCAACGTTTATATAAGCTATGGCAACCACGATTTTTTATCAGGGAATCATCATCCGATCGAATTTCCCGACAATGTTTTCGTGTTCCCGAGCGAAGAAGTCGCGGCGTTCACCTTTGAAAAAGAGGGCGAAAAGCTGGCGAACATTTACGGGTTCAGCTACGAAAAACGCGAAGTGATCGATAATAAAGCGAAACAATTTGCTGTCCGGGACCCTTCCGTCCCGTTCCACATCGCCATGCTGCACGGGATGGTCCACGGGGCAAAAGATCACGACCCGTACGCTCCGTTCCGCCTGGACGATTTGCTTAACGAGCCGTTTCATTATTGGGCGCTTGGCCACGTACATAAACGGCAAATTTTAAGCGAAGAGCCACCCGTCATTTATCCCGGGAACATCCAAGGGCGCCATCGGAAAGAGACGGGGGAAAAAGGCTGCTACATCGTCGAAATGGACGAACGAAAAACGAGATGGCGTTTTGTCCCTTTGCAATCATTTGTCATCGTAAATGAACGGGTCGATTTTACGGAAAGCGGTTCGATTGCGGAAATGTTAGAGGCGCTCGTTCATTTCATGGAAAAACGTGCCGATCGACCGCACTTGTATGCGCTTGAATTTATGATCGGGCGGAAACAACATGAACGGCTCGGCATGGACGGACGGCTAGATGAATTGGTTGAACTGGTAAATGAAAAATTTTTGCGCCGCGGTCAATGGCAATACATCTATACGTACGATTTGTATGTCATCGATGAAACGAACCGTAAAGACGATTTGTTATTCCTTGAACAGATCAGGGAAGTGATGGGGGAAATCGACGTTTTCCATGAAATAAAAGATTTGTACAACCACACGAAAGCCCGGGCGTACTTGGAGTTGGAGTCGGAGCGTAAATTGCTCGAAGATGCGTACAACACCCTTGTCGATGAATTCAAGAAAGCTAGGTGATACACGTGCGATTGAAACGTGCCCACATATTCGGCTTCGGAAAATGGGTCGATGCATCGTTCAACTTCGATGATGCATCGTTCCTTTGTTTCTATGGCAAAAACGAATCGGGCAAATCGACGCTGCAGCAATTTATGTTTTATATGTTGTTCGGTTTTTCGCCACGGAAACTGGCGTTTTACCAGCCGAAATTTACGAGCAAGATCGGCGGGTCGTTGACCGTCTATACCCCCGATGTCGGCGAAGTGACGATCGAACGGGTGGGCGGCAGCTTCCGCATGCATCTTCCCGACGGGCGGATTGAAACGGACGAAGCGATTTGGCGTGGAATGTTGAACCATTTGCAAAAAGAGACGTACGAAGCGGTCTACGGTTTTTCGGCGCTCGAACTCACCCGGCTTCATGAAATGAAGCAAGGGGAATTGAGCGATTTGTTGTTCAGCGTCGGTTTGACAGGTTCGACATCGATTTATGATGTGGAACGATCGCTGGAACGCCGCCTGGATGAGTTGTTCAAAAAAGCGGGCAGAAAACCGCTCATCAACCAACAAATCAATGAATTGAAGCGATTGGAGGCGCATCTTAGCGAAAAGGCAGAGGAAGTTTTGTCGTACCGCGACCGCTTGAGTATCCGCGAACAGTTGTTGGCGAAGCGGAATGACATCGAACAACAATTGCGGATGAAGCGGGCGCTATTTTCCGAAAAGGAAACATGCCGCCAGTTTCTTCCACAAATACGGATGTTCAAGGAACATAAAAAGAAACTGGATTCTTTGCAAATGCTTGATCTCACGTTCCCCGAAAACGGCATCTCGCGTTATGAAGCGTTGAAAAACAGGCTCATCAAGGTCCAAGCGGAACACCGCACGCATAAGCAAACGTTGGAACAACAGCAAGAAAACGTCCTTCACATCGAGGAAAAGCTGCTAGAAAAAGGGCACTTGGCGCGTTTGCAACAAATCGTCCGGCAAAAAAGCATAGCGGATGAAGCGAAAAAAACACTTAAACGGTTGAACCATGAGCGGTTGAAATTGGATGTCGAAATCGAAGAAACATTGAAAACGTTGAACGTCGCCGAGGAAGAAGTCCGTTCGATCGAAGTGCCGTTTTATGCGGAGTCGTCTTGGGGAAAACTCGTCGACGAGGAAAAACAGCTCCGTTTAGAAAAAAACCATCTGCAAGAAGAAAAACGGTTGCTTGAGCGCAAACATGAAAAACTGACGCAGGAAAAAGCGGAATTGAAAAGACAATTTATCGGCTTTGAAACACTCGAACGATGGCAAGAGGCGTGGTCGAGACAGGAAAAAAGCAAAAATGAACAAGCGGGCCTCGAGACGCTGCTCCAATGGGAAAAAGAGCGCCAAAAACAAACGGCCATTGGACTTGGACTGACGAGTTTGGCGGCGGTCATCGTTTTAATTGCTGCGTATGTCGAAAAAAGCGCCGCGTTTTTCGCCTTCGGATTCAGTTTGGTCATCATCGCTTTCATTCAGACGCTTTTCCAACGCAAACATAAACAGCGCATCACCGATCTCAAACGGCGTAACAATGCGTCTATCAGGCAAATGAACATCGCTTTTTCCAGCGATGAATTGCGCCATCAAGAAGCGTTGGGCGAACGGTTGACGGATTTGGAGCGGGAGCTTAGAAACGTCGCGATGGAGCTTTTGCAATGGGAAGAAAAAGCGAACCACTTGAAGTTGAAAGAACAAAACTTCCAGATGCGGGTAAACGAAGAACGTGAAAACTATCCTTTTTTACAACGGATCGATGTCGCCTATTGGCTCAACTTTTTGCACGAAATCAAGCCGCTTTATGAAAAGATTTTAACGCGCGATGAATTGGACGAAGAAGTGCAAAAATTGAACGATAAAGTGGAGCGGTGCAACGAAACGGTCCGCAAGTTCATAAACGAAATCGGCTTAGAAGCTGGAAATGCCGATGACATCCATTTGGATGAGCTGCTCAAGGAACAGGAAACGTTGGAACGACAACGGGCCGAGTATGCAAAATGGATGGCGGAAACGAAAGAACAAATTTCGGTGTTGGCGGAAGAGATCCGCATCATCAAGGAAGAAATGGACAAGTTGTTTGCTACTTGCCATGTCCATGATGAAGAAAGTTTTTATCAAAAAGCGAATCTGTTGCAAGAAAAAAATCATGTGAAAACGGCGTATGAAACATTGAAAAAACAGCTTGCCGCTCTGTTTTCCGAAGAACGGCTGGCACAGATGGTGGATGAACCGCTCAACGAATATGAATTGGAACGCGAATTAAAAGAGCTTGAAGACGAGATGAAGGAACTGGAGATGCAACAATCGGCCATCGAACAGCAGCTTGCCAAACTTGACGTTGAAATCGACCATTTGGAATCGTCGGACGAATATTCCCGCACAATGCATCTTTTCGAAAAGGAAAAAGCGTCGCTCAACAAACGCGCGTACGAATGGGCGCGGCTGAAGCTCGCGCAGTCTTTATTGCAAAAAGCGAAACACCGATACCAAGAAACGTATTTCCAAGACGTCCTTTCGTATACGAAGCGTTATTTTTCGCATCTGACCGGCGGACGGTACATAAACGTCTACGGACCGACCGCAACGACTTCGTTTCAGGTAGAAGACGAAAGGAAGATGCGCTATACTGTAGAAGAACTGTCAAAAGGCACGGTCGATCAGCTTTATGTCGCCCTTAGGCTTGCGATCAGCAAAGTGATGAGTGAAAGATTCGTCGTGCCGCTCATGATCGACGATGCGTTCATCCATTTCGACGACGAACGGGCAAAACGGGCGCTTCAATTGTTGGAAAAGATGGCGGAAGACCAGCAAGTCATCTTTTACACGTGCCGGAAGGAGTTCGTGAACATTGCCGCTCGACTCCGGTGTTTATGCATCGATGTCGATTCCGGGAAAGTTGGGGGGAACATGACGTGAAAAAAGGGATCAGAGATTACGAGATCGGCGAAACGTTTGAAGGGTTTTTGCTCATCAAAGAAGTGCGAAAAGGGACGGCCAGCAATGGCAAACCATTTTTGACGCTGTTTTTCGCCGATGCGACAGGGGAAATCGAAGCGAAACTGTGGGATGCAAAACCTGAAGATGAAGAGACGTACACGGAAAAGAAAGTGGTGAAACTCGCCGGGGACATCCACGAGTTCCGCGGCCAGCCGCAATTAAGGATCAAATCGATCCGTCTCGCCCAAGCGGCGGACGGCGTTCGAATTTCCGATTTCATCGAAAAGGCGCCGGTGCCGAAAGGGGAGCTGCAAGCGAAAATCACCGAAGCGATCTTTGAGATGAAAAATCCGAACATCCAACGCATCGTCCGCGCATTCGTGAAAAAATACCAAGACAGATTGTTCGATTATCCGGCGGCGGCAAAAAACCATCATGCCTACATCTCTGGTTTGGCCCACCACATCGTGACGATGTTGAAAATCGCCAAAAGCTTATGCGACATTTATCCGCAGCTGAATAAAGACCTGCTCTATGCCGGCATCATTTTGCACGACATCGGAAAAATCCGGGAACTTTCCGGACCTGTCGGCACATCATACACCGTCGAAGGGACACTTCTCGGCCATATATCGATCATGGTGGGCGAAATCGATGAAGTCGCCAAACAATTGAACATCACCGGGGAAGAAGTGCTGGTGTTAAAACATCTCGTGTTGAGCCACCACGGTCATCCGGAATGGGGCAGCCCGAAACGGCCGCAAATCATGGAAGCCGAAATTTTGCATTACATCGATTTGATCGACGCAAAAACGAACACCTTGACAAAGGCGTTGGAACATACGAAACCGGGGGAATTCACGGAACGCCTGTTCAGCCTCGACAACCGTTCTTTTTACAAGCCGACGTTCGAGTAATAAATGGAAATCGCCCTCATATAATTTCATTAAAGGACAAGGGGGAGCGATTTTCATGTTGTTTAATATTCCATGGTTCATTTATGTCATCGTCGCCTTCGTCATTTTCAGCGGATATATGGCTTACCGCGCCATGCGGATCGAAAAAATGTTGGAGCAGCATTACATCGAACAGGAAGGCCAAATTTACATGGAGCGCATCCGGCAAGAACGTTTGCGGCGGAAACAATCGAACTCGGAATAAAAAAACAGACGATTTTGAACCATCGTCTGTTTTTATTTCCTTTAGCCGACAGCAAAAATGTCGTCCAAAATATGTTCGAATTCTTTCAGTTTGATGTCGACGTCCGCTTCTTCGAGCAATTTGTTGATGCGTTCCATCGCTTCTTGTTGATCGACTTTGGAATCGATGATCGTTTGTTTGATTTCGTCGCGCATTTCATCAAGCGAACCAATTTCTTCTTCCGTCTCTTTCTTCTCGAGCACTTCGATGATATGGTAGCCGTAATCGGTTTTTACCGGGTCGCTGATTTCCCCGACCTTCAACGAATAAGCGGCATCCTCAAATTCTTTCACCATCGTGCCCACGGAGAAGAAGCCCAAGTCGCCGCCGTCTTCGGCGTTGGACGTGTCAACGGAATATTCCTTCGCCAATTTGGCGAAATCTTCGCCGTTGTCAAGCTTTTCTTTCACTTCTTTGGCCGTTTCTTCATCGTCGACCAGAATGTGGCGCGCTTTGATTTCGTATTTCATCCGCTCATAATATTGTTCGATTTCTTCATCGGTCACTTCGATGCCGTCGGTATATGCGGCTTCCAGCAATAAACCACGTTTAATTTCTTGTTTCAACGCATCTTCTGAAATGTTTTGCTGTTCCAAAATCGATTCATATTCATCGCCGACCGCTTCCTTGATGCGTTCCAACTCTTCTTCAATTTGTTCGTCACTCACTTCATAGTGGTCTTCCAAGACGACATATGTGATCAAATTGCGGAGCACTTCCGCGCCATTTTGCTGTTTTAACGCATCGTAAAACTCTTCTTTCGTAATGTTTCCGGCCTTTGTTTTGACGATGACCTCCGGATCGCCTGATCCGCATGCCGAAACGAATAAAACGGCAAATAATGAGACAATTAGTAGTAAAGCTTTTTTCATTTCTACACTCCTTTTATAAAAAACGTTAGTAGCTTCTTCAATTGCTCTTTTAAAAGGATACCACAATGCTTCCATTAGTTAAATAAAAAACTGCATAAAAAAACAAATTGAAAAGAAGGCGAATGAACTTCGACCTTCTTTTCAAGCCGTCGCTTAATTATTTGCGTTTTCGTCTTCGCTCTCTGTGGCGTTGTTTCCTGAGACATCGCTTTGAGCTTGTTTCTTTTTTTGGATTTCAATTTTCGACTCGAGGTCGCGGATGCTCGCTTCAAGCTGCTCCAAATATTCGTGGATGCTTTCTTGATGCGGTTCGATGGCCATTTTCCATTCGTCGATGGACTTTTTCATTTCCGTCGTCAATTCATTGATAAGAGCGACGCCCTCTTTTGACGTGCGTGCAATTTGATCTTTCAAATTGAGCCCTTCTTGGATCATCTCATCGATGATCTGTTTCCACTCGCTGCTTTGCTGCGCGATTTTTTGGCGCAAATCCCTGCCGGATGAAGGAGCGGACAACAACGTGACGGTTGCGCTGATCGCCCCGCCGACGACAAACCCTAAAAGAAATGATCTCGTTTTCGACATCGAACATCGGTCCTTTCTATTCATTATTCATTCATATGCTTGGCGATTCGTTCGGCAATTTGTCCCAATCTGTCATAATCGTATTCACCGTCTCTTCTGACCCATTTGACGTTGAACCCGTCACTAATCCCACTGTAGCGCGGGATGATATGTATATGGATGTGGAACACCGTTTGGCCGGCGCCCGCTTCATTGTTGTTCAACAAGTTGATGCCGATCGGACGGTAAGCCCGTTTGATTGCGCGGGCAATCTTTGGGATCGGCCGGAACAAGTTGCCGGCGACATCTTCAGGCAACTCGTAAATGTCGGTCGCATGCATTTTTGGAATGACGAGCGTATGCCCTTCCGTCACTTGGCTAATGTCCAAAAAAGCGTAAACGGATTCATCTTCATACACTTTTGCAGAGGGAAGTTCGCCGCGAACAATTTTGCAAAACACGCAATCGTCATGGTTCATCCAAGATCCATCTCCTGTTAAAGTGATTCACATCATTATATTAACACAAATCAATGGTGAAGTATATGAACGCACTTTTTCATAAAGGCGAAAATATCATCTAAACGCCAAATCCATCATGAAAAGCTGCCGGAAAAAATACAACAGACTACGTAAACCATTTACGTAGTCTGCCTTAAGAAGAAACGGATGAAAGACGTCATATTGATTTCGGGGACATTTTTCATCATGCACAACTTGTGCATTCTAAATGATTCAAAACGAATCGACGTCAGGCTCTAATCAAATTGGCATATGACATCCACTTTACCTAAAAGCAGATAAAATGTCTTCCATCGTTTCTTCATTATGTAGTTTGAACGATCATGTGAAATATATACATCCGAATGTAAAATTCATATATACTTAAAATATAAGAAAATCAAGATAAAGGTGGAAGAACATGCAACGGATATTGGAAGTAGAAGGGCTCACAGGCGGATATGCGAACAAAACCGTCATCCACGATATCTCATTTTCCGTGGCACAAAAAGAGATTGTTGCGCTCATCGGATTGAACGGGGCGGGAAAAAGCACGACGATCAAACATATCATCGGATTGTTGAAGCAAAAACAAGGGACGATCAAAATTAACGGCCGCTCGCTCGATGAAGATGCGGCAACTTACCGCAAACAAATCGCATTCGTCCCGGAGCAGCCGATCTTGTATGAAGAGTTAACGTTGTATGAACATTTGCGTTTGACGGCGATGGCTTACGACATCGACGAAAAGACGTTTGAAAAAAGGCTCAAAACGTTGCTCGCGGCGTTTCGGATGGAGCGGTACATCGACTGGTTTCCGGTCCATTTTTCCAAAGGGATGCGGCAAAAAGTGATGATCATGAACGCCTTTTTGATCGAGCCAGAACTGTACATCGTCGATGAGCCTTTTGTCGGGCTCGATCCGCTCGGCATCGATTCGTTTTTAAACTGGATGCAAAAAATGCGCGATCAAGGAGCAGCCGTCTTGATGTCGACGCACATTTTGGCTACGGCGGAGCAATATTGCGACCGGTTCATCATTTTGCATGAAGGGAAAATTCGCGCGGATGGAACGATGGAGCAATTGCAGGAACAGTTCAATATGCCGAACGCAAGCCTCCATGATTTGTACATAGAGTTGACGAAGGATGAACGACATGTTTAACCCGACGGATCTGTTCAAGATGCGACTCAAAGCGCATGTGACATTGTTGAACCGTTATTTGCGCTATATTTTCAACGGCCATTTCATGATCGCGCTCGTTTTCATCATCGTGACAAGCGCCGTCTATTACGAACGATGGTTGGAAGAGGTGCCGCCGACATTTCCAGCGGCGTACGTCATCGCGTTCTTTTTGGCATTCGTCATCCTTTACAACCCGTTCCAATCGTTTCTGAAAGAACCGGACAAGGTGTTTTTGATCGTCAAAGAAAACGAGATGCATCGTTATTTCAAGCTCGCATTCCTTTACAATTACGTGGCGCAACTCTACATCGTTATGTTCGTCCTGGCTGCCTTGGGTCCGTTGTACTTCGAGTTTTATCCGGAACGAAGTACACTTTTGAACGTGATTGTGGTTTTCATCGTCTTAATATTGAAGGCGGTCAACATGACGCTCAACTGGCATATGCTGCAAGTGGATGATCCAAAAATGTTCCGTGGCGAAAAAATCGTCCGCATCATCTTGACATATGTATTGGTCTATACGTTGATCGTCGGCGAACATTTTCTCATCGTCGGCCTCGTCTATGTCGTTTTGGTGACAATATCGTATGCATTTGCCAAAAAGGAAACGCGCCTCCATTGGGAACGGCTCATCCAAAACGACTTGGAGCGGCTCGGGCAGTTTTTTCGCTTCGTCAGCCTGTTTGCCGATGTGCCGCATATGAAGGGGAAATTGAAAAAACGGCGCTACTTGGCAAAACTCGTGCGTAATTTTACACCGTTTTCACAGACCGAAACGCCGCTTTATCTATATCGTCTGACGTTTTTGCGGAGCGGCGATTATTTCGGCCTCTACGTCCGTTTGACGATTTTGGCGCTCGTTTTCATCGTATTCGTCCCGAACGAATGGTTTAAAATCGTCTTCGGTTTGCTTTTTATGTACATGACGAGTTTTCAGCTGCAAACGTTGTACTTCCACCATCGGAACAACATTTGGCATGATTTGTATCCAATCGGGGATGAAACGCATCGGAAGTCATATCTCAAATGGCTCAACCAATTGGGGATGTTGCAGGCGGCCGTCCTTTCGCTTGCATTTTTGGCCCAGGGTGCCGCGCCGTTTTTCTTCATCATGCTCGGCTCTGGGGTCGTTTTTAGTCTAAGTTTCCACCAATTGTACATGAAAAAGAAGATCGAGACGGCGGATGTTCATCGGTCGTAAAAAGCATCCCGCAAATTTACGTGATATGCTCCCCTTAAAGTGGACAGTTAAAAAAATAAAAAACTGTTTACTTTAGGGGAGAATTTTTATGTTCAAAAGAGCACGTCCTTTAGAGGAAAAAATAATGATAGTCAAAGCTTTAGAAAACGGTACTCATACTATTTCTGAATTAGAATTCATTTATAATGTACGTGATGGAACCATTTATAAATGGGTATATAGATATGAAAAATACGGAATCGAAGGATTAAAAGAATCAACGACTTGGAGGCGTTATTCAAAGGAACTTAAGCTGAATTCAGTTAAGGATTATTTAAGTGGGGAATACTCTTTTCGATACGTTATAAGAAAACATGAAATTTCAAGTGATTCCGTCCTTCGTCAATGGATAAAGAAGTATAATGGTCATAGAGAATTAAAAGATACGGGAAAAAGGAGATCAAGTTCTATCACTATAGGAAGAAAAACGACTTGGAAAGAACGAATTGAAATTGTTCAAGATGCCCTTGCGAACGGTAAGAATTATTGAGAAACTGCTGAAAAGCATCGTGTGTCTTAGCAACAGATATATCAATGGGTTCGAAAATATGAGGCTGGTGGATGGGATGCCTTAAAGGATCGACGAGGACGAACCAAAAGTGAGGAAGAACTGACTTCAGAAGAAAAAATGAAGTTAGAGATTCGTCGAATCGAAAAAGAGAATGAGCGTTTACGTGCAGAACATGC
>JAAYTF010000058.1 GCA_012518125.1 Bacilli bacterium
AAGAACATAAAGAATACCCATTATGGACTTCGGCAATCAAAATCCAAGAAGAAATCGGCGCCTATCATGCCTGGGCGTTTGACGTCGCCCTCCGCTGCGGCACGACGATCATGGCGCTGAAAGTGGCTAAATCGCTCATGCTCACCGACCCGTCGATTGAAACCGTGTTGCTTGCCGGAGGTTATCGCAATGGTGATTTCATCGACTACACGAACGAACGGACCCGTTTCATGTTTAACCTCGGCGCGGGCGGAGGCGCGATGATTTTGCAAAAAAATCATCCGCAAAACATCATCTTGGAGTCCGATTTGATCACGGACGGCTCATTTTCCGAAGATGTCGTCGTTCCTGTCGGTGGCACAAAAGTTCCGCTTACGGAAGAACATTTGCGCAAAGGGTTGTATCGCCTCGATGTCACTGATCCTGAAGGGATGAAAGCGAGGCTCGAGCAAAAATCGTTGCAAAACTTCTTGAAGGTGATCCGCAATTCGCTTTCCAAAAGCGGCTATACGGAAGAAGACATCGACTATCTCGCGATTCTCCACATGAAAAAATCGGCACACGATTACGTGCTGCGCGAGCTCGGTTTATCGAGCGAACAGTCGATATATTTGGATCATTACGGCCACATCGGCCAAATCGACCAAATTTTGTCGCTTGAACTGGCCGAAAAAGAAGGGAAATTGAAGCCGGGCGACATCGTCGTGCTCGTCAGCGCCGGCATCGGGTATGCTTGGGGCGCCGTGACGGTCCGTTGGGGAAATGACAAGTGATTGGTCATGTTCGTGTTTAAGGATTTCAATAAAAGTTCAATGAGGAGGTAATGTCCTTGGTGACGCTGAGAAAAGTGGAGCTGTCCAATGGCGAAGTGCTCGCATACAGGGAGCGGGAAGGTGGAACGGAGCCGGTCGTTTTGGTGCACGGCAATATGACTTCTTCAAAACATTGGGATTTGTTGATCGATGCGTTGGACCCGAAATATAAAGTGTATGCGATTGACATGCGCGGATTCGGCGAATCGACCTACAACAACCGCATCACCTCGATCCGCGATTTTTCCAACGATTTAAAAGCGTTTGTCGACAAATTGGCTTTAAAAGACTTCACGTTGGTCGGATGGTCGACGGGCGGCTGCGTGTCGCTGCAATTCGAAGCGGATCATCCGGGGCTTTGCAAAAAAATCGTCTTGGTCGCATCCGGTTCAACGCGCGGCTACCCGATGTATGAAACGAAACCGGACGGGACGCCGAACTTGGAAAAGCGCCTGAAGACGCTTGAGGAAATCGAAAAAGACGGCAAAACGGTCGGCATCCAACATTTATACGAGACGAAAAATTACGAAGGATTGAAGGAAATTTGGAATGCGGTCATTTACACGCACAATCAACCAGATCCGGATAAATATGATGAATACTGTGCAGATATGTGCACGCAGCGGAATTTGCCGGATGTCTACCATGCGTTGAACACGTTCAACATCAGCAAATTCCATAACGGGTTGACCGAAGGGACGAGAGAAGCGGAAAAGATCCAAATCCCGGTTTTGGTGTTGTACGGCGACCGCGATTATGTCGTGGTCGAACAGATGACGCAAGAGATATTGGAAGACTTGAAGCATGTGGCGCAGTTTCATCGTTTAAAAAATACGGGACATTCACCGATCATTGACAATTTGGAAGAATTGAAAGAACAAATAGAAAAATTTATCGGA
>JAAYTF010000059.1 GCA_012518125.1 Bacilli bacterium
CATACACCGGCTTCAGACCGTATACGGAAGATCATTTGCCGATCGTTTCGGAAGTCGAAGAAATACCGGGATTTTACATCGCGGCCGGCCACGAAGGCGACGGAATCAGTTTGGCGACGGGTACGGGAAAGCTGGTGCAACAATTGATCGCCGGTGAAAAAGAAACGATTTTATCACCGGAACCGTTGCGGTATGACCGTTTCAAAAAAGAGCCGGTCCATTCATCATAAAGGATGAAGAAGCTGGGACAAATGGAAGTTTCGATTTGCCCAGCTTTCCTTTTTCTATCGTTACCGCAGACAATGGCTTAATCCGTAGTTGATAAAGAGGACATGAAAAAGTTGAAATGCTCATTTGTCCTCCATTCGTGAACTTTCCGCCAATTCGTATTACTTTCCGGAACAATCTTTCCCTAATATGACAAACAACATGAACGACAAAAGGTTTTAACTGTTTTAGGCGTTGTCATTTTCTTGCTTGTTATTTGCCTTTCATATGTGAATGTAATGGATTTTCGATACATACAGTTGCTTCAACGGTCGGATAAGGGAGATAGCTAATGGATCAAAGAGTGTACATGTTTACGTTCATCGCATTCATTGTCGGCATGTCGGAATTGATTGTCAGCGGCATTCTTGATTTGATTGCGGCGGGATTGAATGTCCGCATCAGCACGGCAGGATTGCTCATCACGGTATTCGCCGTTTTTTACGGGATTTCGGCGCCGATTTTGCTCGTTTTGTGTAGGGCTGTCGAACGGAAAACGTTGATTTTGATCGCTTTGGTGCTATTTTTGTTCGGTAATGTGCTCGCTGTTTTCAGCTTTTCGTTTCCCATGTTGTTGGCTGCGCGTATCATCGCGGCAGCGAGCGGTTCCGTCGCGACTGTTTTGAGCATCAATTTGGCATCGCGCATCGTCGACCCGGCGCACCGCGGTAGGGCGATCGGCATCGTCGTCATGGGCATCAGCGGTTCGCTCGTTTTAGGATTGCCGATCGGTGTGTTTTTGGGGAATTACATCAACTGGCGGGCGCCGTTCGTTTTGATAGCCATTTTTTCGATCGTATTGATTGTTTTTACATATAAGAAATTTGGCAACATTGAACCATCTCAAGTTGCAACGCTCCATGAACAAGTGCGGACGCTAAAAAATGCCCGCGTTTTATGTTCCCATTTGACGACATTTTTCTTTTTGGCAGGGCATTTGACGTTGAATGGATATTTGACGCCTTATGTGAAATCGGTCATGGGGTATGACGGCATCGCGGTTTCGTTCATGTATTTAACATTCGGTGCCGCGGCCGTCTTCGGCAGCTGGTTGTCGGGCATGAGTGCGGATCGGTTCGGTGTGAAGCGAACGTTGTTTTTCAACATCATCGTTTTGACACTCTGCCTATTTTTCATCCCGTTTACTAAAGGCATCGACGTCTTGTTTTGGCTCGTGTTAATCGTTTGGGGAGTTGTCAGTTGGGGCATCACCCCACCGATCCAAAGCCACTTGTTTACGATTGCCAAAAACACCGCCGACGTGCAGCAAAGCTTGAACAATGCCGCGCTGCACTTGGGCATAGCCTTCGGTACGCTTTTTGGCGGTTTTGTCATCGATATACGCTCGCTTGAAGCGTTGCCGCATGCGGGCATCATGTTAATCTTCATCGCTTTCGGCATCGCAACGGTTGCAACACGGGATTTAAAGTCGAAAATATCGATGGCAAAAAGTTGATCGAACGGGAAGGATTGATCTGGTCCAGTGATGGAATTTGACAGCACACGTTCATGTCATGCATGTGCCACTTGCCGTATGGCGAGTTTAATGGTTTGTGCCAATTTTTTTCCGATGTCAAATTTGCGATGTCCGAGCTTTGTTTCATTTTTGCGGCAGGAATGTGCTATCATGATGAAAAGATGAGAAGAAAGAAGTTACGGAAGTCAGTGGTGAAGCGATGAAAACGATTTTCCGATATGCATCAACATATAAATTTTCCATATTATTGTTGTTTTTGTTTATTTTCATCCAGTCGTTGACGCAATTGGGCTTGCCGACGTTGATGGGGATGATCGTCGACAATGGCGTCGTTGTCGGGGACATCAAGTACATTTTGCGAGTCGGTTTCATCATGCTTGCCGTCGCTTTTCTCGGCATCATCATGTCGGTCGTCGTCAGTTACCTCGCCGCCGACATTGCGATGGGCGTCGGCAAACATATGCGCAAAGACGTTTTTGCAAAAGTGACGCACTTTTCTTTGCATCAGTTCGATTCGTTCGGCACCGCATCGTTGATTACGCGGACGACGAATGACATCACGCAAATCCAGCAGGCGCTCATCATGTTTTTGCGGATGTTTTTGACCGCACCGTTGATGTTGGTAGGCGGCATCATCTTGGCGTTTTCCAAAGACGTGCAGCTATCGCTCATCATTTTGTTTGCGATACCATTCATCGTTTTGTTTACATTTATCGTCCTGAAGAAAGGGTATCCCCTATTTAAAAACGTGCAAGAACGGCTCGATCGTTTAAACGTCGTCCTCCGGGAAAATTTGACCGGTGTCCGCGTCATCCGGTCTTTTACAAAACAACATGATGAAAGAAAACGTTTGAAAAAAGCGAACCGCCAGTTGACGGATGCGACAATCCGCGTGAACCGCTTAATGGCGTTCACCTTCCCATTCATGATGCTGCTCATGAATTTGACGATCATTTTCATCATTTGGTTCGGCGGCTTCCGAATTGAAAACGGGATGCTTGAAATCGGGGACTTGATGGCGTTCATCCAATATGTGACGTTGATATTGATGGCGTTGATGATGGCGTCGATGATGTTCGTCATGATACCGCGGGCTCAAGTTTCCGCCAACCGCATCAACGAACTGTTGACGGTAAAGACCTTGAACGAAAAGTCGGGCGGAAAACGCCTCGATGCGGGCCAACCTTTGACGATCACGTTCGAGAACGTACATTTTGCGTATCCGGATGCGGAAGAGCTTGTGTTGCAACAGATCGATTTTACGGCAAAAACGGGTGAAACGACCGCGATCATCGGGGGCACCGGTTCCGGAAAAACGACGCTCGTTCAGCTGCTCATGCGTTTTTATGAACCGACTAGCGGCGCAATTTTCATCAATGGCGAACCGATTGACGTTTATGATGTCGCTTCATTGCGGAACGCCATCGGTTATGTGCCGCAAAAAGCTTTGCTCTTTTCCGGCACCGTGAGCGACAATTTGCGTTATGGGAACGAAGCGGCGAGCATGGAAGACTTGGTCCATGCCGCAACCATCGCCCAAGCGCATGAGTTTGTCTCAGCGCTGCCAAATGGCTACGAAACGCCGATCGAACAAGGCGGAGCCAATCTATCCGGAGGGCAAAAACAACGGCTGGCAATCGCGCGGGCGGTCGTCAGAAAACCGTCCATATATATTTTCGATGACAGTTTTTCCGCATTGGATTATGAAACGGATTTGAAATTGCGGCAAGCGTTAAGAAAGGAAACGAAAAACAAAGTGGTCATCATCGTTGCACAACGGATCAGTACGATCAAACATGCAGATCAAATCATCGTCTTGGATAAAGGGAAAATGGTCGGAAAAGGGACGCACGAGCAATTGATGGAAACGTGCGAAGTGTATCGTGAAATCGCCGCTTCCCAAATGGGGGAGGTTGAAACGGGATGAGTGGAGAACAAAAACAGCCGCGGAAAGCGCTGAGCGCAGGCATGCGCGGCCACGGCGGGATGCTCGTCGGTTTGGACAAACCGAAACATTTTAAACGGACGTTGTTTCGGTTGTTGAACTATTTGAAACCGAGGATGATTCCGATCATTTTCGTTTTTGGCACAGCGATTTTCGGCACGGTTTTCAGCGTGTTCGGCCCGAAAGTGATGGGCATGGTGATTACGGTATTGTTCGAAGGCGCTTATGAAACGATCGCAGGTGAAACGGGAGCCGGGATCGATTTTAGAAAAGTGGCGCAATTGTTGCTGCTGCTCGGCGCGCTTTACGTCACGAGCAGTCTGTTTCAATTTTTGCAACAATTTACGATGGCGAAAGTGGCGCAAGAGACCGTTTACGATTTGCGGGAAGACGTCTTCAACAAACTCAATCGGCTGCCGATCAAATATTTCGACTCCCGTCCTTACGGGGAAACATTGAGCCGAGTGACAAATGATATCGACATGATTGCAACGACACTGCAACAAAGCATCACGCAATTTATCACGGCGTTCATCACGTTGGTCGGCATTACGATCATGATGCTCGTCATCAGTCCCGTATTGACTTTGATCGCCGTATTCAGCATCCCGCTTTCTTTGTTTGTCGTCCGGCCGTTATTGAAACGGTCGCACCGA
Source organism: Bacilli bacterium (assembly GCA_012518125.1). Classification (GTDB taxonomy): domain Bacteria; phylum Bacillota; class Bacilli; order Bacillales; family Amphibacillaceae; genus Pseudogracilibacillus. The sequence goes on from JAAYTF010000059.1 coordinate 4,346, forward strand.
TATTTTTCCAAACAGCAAAAAACTCTCGGCACGTTGAACGGCCATGTCGAAGAAATGTACACCGGCAATTTGGTCGTAAAAGCGTTCGGCCGGGAGGCGCATTCGATCAGTGAATTTGAACGAATGAATGATGAATTGCATCGCGCCGGCCGAAAAGCGCAGTTCATCTCCGGAATCATGATGCCGTTAATGGGCTTCATCAGCAATATCAGCTACGTGTTGATTAGCATCATCGGCGGCTATTTTGTCATACAGCGCACGATCACAATCGGCGACATTCAAGCGTTTATCACGTATACGAAACAATTTTCCCAACCGATTTCCCAGACGGCCAACATCGCCAATATCATTCAATCGACGATCGCCGCCGCAGAAAGGGTGTTTGAACTGCTCGATGAGGAGGAAGAAACGACCACGCCTAGACCGAAAACGATCGCCGATGTCAAAGGGCATGTCCGTTTTGAAAATGTGTCGTTCGGTTACGGGGATGGACTGTTGATGAAAAATGTAAACTTTGAAGTGAAAAGCGGTGAAACGGTGGCGATCGTCGGACCGACCGGAGCGGGAAAGACGACGCTCATCAATTTGTTGCTGCGGTTTTACGATTTGGATGGTGGAGCGATTTTCATCGATGGTGTCAATATCGCCGAAATGGACCGGAACCATTTGCGCCGTCTATTCAGCGTCGTCTTGCAAGATACGTGGTTGTTTCGGGGGACGATCAAAGAAAATATCGCATACGGAAAACCGGATGCGTCTGATGAAGATGTTTATGCGGCGGCTAAAGCGGCGTACGCCCATTATTTTATCCGCACGCTGCCGGATCAATACGATACCGTGTTGAATGAAGATGTGACAAACATTTCCGCCGGACAAAAACAATTGATCGCAATTGCCCGGGCGATGTTGAGCGATGCGCCGATATTGATTTTGGATGAAGCGACATCTAGCGTCGATACGCGGACGGAAATCCAAATTCAACGGGCGATAAAAAAGTTGATGCAAGGTAAAACGAGTTTTGTCATCGCCCATCGCCTATCGACGATCCGCAATGCCGATCTCATTTTGGTGATGGACGATGGCGAAATCGTCGAATCTGGTACACACGAACAACTGCTTGCGAAAAAAGGGAAATATTATTCGTTGTACAAAAGCCAGTTTGCCTATGAAGCGACAAGTTGAATGAAAAAGCTTAGAGGATGGTACGCCTCTAAGCTTTTTATCTTTTTTATGGTATTTAAGAAAATTTGTTTTTCAAATAAGGGACGAGTTCCAACATGGTTACACCATACCAGAATTTTTCCCCGTCAATGAGCTGCGTGTTTGCGTTTGGATTCATTTTATGAAAATGGTTTACATGTTCATCCCGGAACGGAAACGGCTCGGTTGCAAGGAATATGTAATCGAGTTGTTCGTTTTTGAAGTCGTCTTCCGTGACGGTCGGATAGCGCCCTTCTTTTTTTACGAAAGGATTCGTCAAACCGATCGTTTCAAGAACGGAATTAATGTACGTGTCTTTGCCGACAACCATGTACGGATTTTGCCAAATGACGTAAGCCGCCCGTTTCCCGGAGAAAAGTTTCGGCAGTGTGTCGAAGGCAGCGACGATTTTTTGTCGCAATTGTCCGGCTTGAACTTTGCGGTCGGTAATGTCGCCCAAATCGACGATCATGTCCAAGGCGTCTTCGACCGTTTGCACTTCAAAGCAGAAGACGGGAAAATGCGTTTCCAACTCTTCCACCATTTCGCGCGTGTTTTCTTCTTTTTCACAGATGATCAAATCAGGTTCCAACGCTTTTACCCGTTCCAATTTGAAGTCTTTCGTCCCACCGACGTTCAACGCTTTTTCCGCTTTTCCTTCCGGATATTTGCAGAAGCGTGTGCGGCCGACGATTTCCTTTTCAAGCCCCAGATGAAACATCGTGTTCGTGATCGCAGGGACAAATGAAACGATTTTTTTCGGCGGATATGAGAATGACACTTGTCTTCCGAGGTGATCTGTAACCGTCCGCAAATTGTTACCCTCCTTGAACGAGTTGCTTTTAACGTTTTATTTTATCTTAACACTTTTCCTCCGCGATGCCGAGAAAAATTGTCTTATCGATTGCCAATTATCTCTATTTACGAGATACTAAAAACGAAATCATTTATGCAATGGGGGTTAAAAATGATAAACGAAGCGAAAATTGTTTTTCAAGCACCCGATCCATCATTGAAACGATACGTGGAAAACATGGAAGATGAATACGTCGTCGTTTGGAAAGATGATGAGCTCCTTGTCGTCGTAAAAGAAGTGAAAGAAAAAGATCAAACGTATGAAAAAGTCCGCATGTTGAGCGGTTCCATCGCACGCGAATTGGAAAAGAAAAAAGCGGAGACAGCATTGGTGGACGACCGTGAATTCAAGCAGGCGTTTGCCAAATTGGACGATAAAAAAGTGATCACCGCTTTCGTGGAAGGGTGGCATTTGGGCGGCTACCAATTTGAAACGTATAAATCAGAGAAAAAAGGGCGGCGTGTTCACCTCAAATTGAAACAAGAAGCGATCCGCAAAAAGGAAGTGGACCGCGGTATCATCCGCGCCGAAGCGACCGCATTTGCACGTGATTTGATGAATGAAATCCCGAGCAGATTAACCCCTGAGACGTTTCCGAAAGTTTTAACAGATGCGTTCAAGGATGTGAATGTTGACGTTGTCGTACATGACAAACCATCTTTGGAAAAAATGGAGATGAACGGAATCCTCGCCGTCAACCGCGGCAGCAAACACGATCCAGCTATGATCGAATTGCATTATAAAGGAAATCCGCATAAACCACTCATCGCGTTCGTTGGAAAGGGCGTGACGTTCGATACGGGCGGCATCAGTTTAAAAGGCGGGCGCAACATAAGCGACATGCGCATGGATATGGGCGGAGCCGCCGCCGTGGCGGGAGCGGTGAAATTGCTTGCCGACATGAACGCGGATGTCAATGTCGTCGGCCTCATCCAAACAGTGGAAAATATGCCGGACCGTCATTCGCTGTTGCCGGGCGACATCATCACATATAAAAACGGAAAGACAGTCCAAGTCGGCAATACGGATGCGGAAGGACGCCTCATTTTAGCCGACGGCCTCATCAGGGCACAAGAATTGAAAGCCGATTACATCGTCGACATCGCGACATTGACGGGTGCCATCGTCCATGCGCTCGGCACAAGAATTGCGGGAATTTTCGGCGATGAACGATTGATGTTTACGATGAAAGAAGTCGGCGATGAAAACGGCGATTTCGTCTGGCCGATGCCGCTCATTGATGATTACGACAAATCGTTGAAGAGTGATTATGCTGATTTCAGCAATATCAGCAATATGAATTACGCTGGTTCCATTACAGCTGCACTCTTTTTGCGCCGCTTTGTAGACGATCCGAGCAGATGGATTCACGTCGATATGGCCGGAACGATGGAAAGCAAAAATGAAGGTTATTACCGCAGTGAAGCGTCCGGTTTTGGCGTCCGGTTGTTGGCGGATTACGCAGTGAAAATTTCAGAATAGAAAAAATCCCATCGTCATGATGGGATTTTTTACATCAAGCTTCCACCGGGGCGTAAATCGTTCCTTCCAGCACTTCACGCGTCGTCCGGTTCGCATAGTTCCGGTTGATTTCGGCCGTCACGTTTTCGTTCAACAATTCCTTCAACGTTCCTGTTAACTCGGATGGGCCGATCAAATAAATGGAGTTCCAACCTTTTTCTTTTTTGTAATTGCGGATCGTCGATACGATGCTTCTATACCATCTTTGTCGGTTTTCACGCATCCGTCTTTCAAATTTTTCCATGTGTGTCGCCCCACTCGAAATAATCGAGCCATAAGCCAAACCTTTATATTGTTTCCAATTTTCTGTATCAAAATCTATTTCATAATGTACTTCATCTTCCAATTCGCCCAAAGTGGCGGTGATTAGCGTCACGCCGTTTGATTGCAACAATATGACGCCAGTTCGTACGTACTTTTCAAAAAGAATTTCCAACTGTTCCGTATCCGGATTTTTATTCCACGTAAAATGATTTTCTACAGGGAAACGAAAAGTGTAGAGCAGAATGTTGTCTTTTGTGGCGAAGCAGACGAGGCTCGTTGCTAAATTTCTAGCAATGTCGCGGACTTTCACTTGAACTTTTTCGCTGATGTCAGAAATGAGTTTCGCTTCTTCGGGGTTTGATGCTTTGTGGTATTCGACTATTCGTTTCAGCCCATTTTTCAAGCGGATCTTCCATTCTTCGCTAAGCGGGTTCGTGTTCAAGTAAAACGTTAAGACAGGGCCTTCAAGCTGTTCAATTTCTTTTCGAATTTGATCTCTCCGAAATAACGTTTTTTGCATACCGATTTCCCCTTTCCAAAGAGCCTTTAACAACATGATAACAAAAAAAGGGCGCTTTGGTAAGGTTATTCAACAAATATTCGGAATGTTTTAAGAATTTAGCCATAATCACGAAATTCTTTGTTTTTTGTGCGATCTTTAGACGAGGATGTGAAACATCACTGAAAAGATTAGGATGTACGCCAACGTCCAATGAATATACCTGCGGACGACCGTCGTACGCACATACCTTAGCCATCCGAAAGCGACGACGCCGATCAAGGTGAAAAGCGCCAACAATCCGGAAATCATTTTGGTGTTTGGGACAAATCCAAAAAAATAAAATATTAAAACGAAATGCAAGAGGACGAACAATAAAGCGGACGTTCCGGTCCATTTATGAAGGGGCAATAACGTCTTGGAAATGTTGGCAAATTTAATCTTCCGTTTTCGACTTATATTGGAGCGGATTGTGGAAAACATCGCATGGCGCGTCCAATTATATAAGATGAACGTCAATCCGAACAGGCCGATAATCGTATGTATATGTAAATGACCAACTACTTTCCATAGAGCAAAAGTAAAAATGACGAGATTAATAAAAAACCATATACTCATTCTGTCACCTCTCTTTGACTTTTGTCGTCAACAAAATGATATCATAATTAGGTGCAAGGTATGTAATAAGTATATGGTTTCATTTATATTTAGTTGTATTCGAATTCGATGACGGAACCGTCTTGAAAGATGATTTCGATGTCAAATTTCACGTAATCTTCTTGCAAATCGAACGCCGATATGATTTTATCCCTTATCGTTTTGAACTCCTCATTTTTATCGATGGGCAATTCGACCATTCGTTCATAAATAAAATCAAATGCTTTTTTGCCCTTTAATTGTCTACGCGACAGTTCATCCTCAAGGGAAGCTTCAATTATGCCGTCGTCTTTTGAAATTTCAAACTCGTAATCGCGATCGTTTGGAAAAGTAATGCTAACTTCAACTTCTTGAAAGTAACTCTCTGCAAGTTTTTCTTCCATATATGCCTGTTCATCTGTATTGGCCATGTTGTCATCGCGGACATCATCAACTGCATCGTCCATTTCGTCGATATTTTCTTCGATTCGTGAATCCTCTACGTCTATAGCCGATTCTTCATTCAGCTCATCTGAAACCGGGGCACACGCGCCGATCATCGTTATCACCAACAGTATAGTTGAATGCATCAACCATGTTTTAATTTGCATCACTCCTGAAATTTTTTGTACTTAACCAATAATATACCCGTTCTTTGGAGAATTCCTGCATTCGCGAAAGTTTATTGCCCGGGAAATATTAAAACGGAACGTTTTCGGCCTTTTTCTGTTTATGGATTGCTTGTCTGGCCAGTTGATCTGCCCGGCGGTTTTTATTGCTTGGAATCCATTTAATGAAAAAGAGCGGGAATTGCCCTTTCAATTCGTTCACTTTCATTAACAATTCAAAAAAATTCGGGTTTTTTACGTAGTTTTTTTCAACAGCCTGTACGACAAGTTGTGAATCGGATTGAACCGCCACCATATCGCACGGATATTCCCGGCCGCAAATTTCCAACGCTTTGATGAGCGAGAAAAATTCCGCTTCATGATTCGACAAAACACCTAGAGGGATAGAATATTCTTTTACGTTCCCGTCGTTTTTGATTACAATTCCTGCCCCGCTCAAGCCGGGATTGCCGCTTGAAGCGCCGTCAATTTGTATTTCGACCAATATTCCATACTCCTTTATGATATCGTTCAGTTTCATTATACTACGTATGGAACGGCGAGGGAATAAAATGATTCATTATTATTATTTATTATCACATCATTAATCCATGAGCACACTTTTATGGAAAAGCACATATATTTTTGGTGGATGATTTTCGGGTTTTGCCATGTCGGATCATTTTATTCTTGTTGCGTTAATTTTTCCAAATATTACACTTTACAAATGTCCCAAAATGTATTATGATTACATTTGCCGACGAAAAACGACAAAAAATTGTCACTTTTTCGTTGGCTTGTTTGACAAAGCGATTGAATTATGTTAAAATAAAAATCCCTCGGATGGATAGTTGACTTTCTGAACGATATATGTTAGACTTAGAAAGCCTGTCTCTGAGGATTGCATTTGTTCCTTGAAAACTGAACATAACCAACCAATATGTGCGGGGATGTAAAACGATGTTTTACACCTCGAACCATCTTAGCTGAGATTTCAAACGAACGTTAGAGCGAACGATTCGCTTACGGATATTTTTATGGAGAGTTTGATCTTGGCTCAGGACGAACGCTGGCGGCGTGCCTAATACATGCAAGTCGAGCGCGGGAAGCAGACTGAAGCCTTCGGGCG
>JAAYTF010000060.1 GCA_012518125.1 Bacilli bacterium
CAAATCAAAGTGACGCGGAAAATCATCCCGTTCCGTTCACGGAAGTTCAAATTCGTTTAACCATGTTTCATGACATGTAACAACGCTTCTTCAAAAATTTCAATATTTTGTGCTCCGACGAATTCAAGCTCGTCATTGATCGTGAAACAGGGGACGCCAGAAATGTTCATTTTTCGCGCCAAGGCCAAATCTGCTTTCACTTCAACACGGTATGCCGTTTCATCGAGCAATACCGTCTTTGCTTCGTGAGGATTTAAACCGATTTCACTGGCCGCTTCGATCAGCACAGCCGTCTCGCCGATATCTTCACCGTGATGAAAGACGGACAGAAATAATCGTTCAGACAACTCCAATTCTTTGCCATACGCTTTTGCGTATTTCAACAGGCGATGTGCGGTGAGCGTGTTTGTCGGTTTCACGTTATTGAAATCAAATTCGATGCCGACAAGCTTACCCAAATATCCCAGGTGTTCCGAAAGTTCTTTCGCCCGTTCATACGAACCAAAATTTTCGGCGAGTTCATCCAAATAAGTTTGGCCGTTGTAAAGTGGTCGATATGGATCGAGTAGAAAACTTTTTAAGCGGATGTCGACTTTTCCTTCGAGATGTAGTTTTTTCAATGCCATTTCCAAATTGCGCTTGCCGATATAGCAAAAAGGGCAAATAAAGTCCGCCCAAATTTCGATCTTCATCGCAACCTCCTCATCACTACGACATGTGGATGAACGGCACGTTAACTGCTCATTTCCCATTGCATTTTTTTATGTTGAAATCATTCCTCCACCACCAACCGATGAAACGTATCCTTCAAGGAAGGTGGTTTCCACTGATGGTGATACCCGCTTCAAGTCGTTTGACGTTATCAGCCGCCGTGTGGATCGTCCCGAATGAAGCCATCATTTGTCGAAAGCACGGCCCGGTCGCGTATCGTACATCATGTTGAATTGCATCGAAGGAAGGTTGATGTTGCCTTTTTGCGGGTATTTGCATCGACGTTCCGATCGAAGCGTATCCGTCATCCTCCGGTTGAAATGAGCTGGATGTAACCAACTTATTAAACTATTTTAATAAATAATGAAAATAATGTTAATAAATAGCGAATATTTTTTCCGTTTGAAAGACGACACCTTGGTGAAGACTTGTCCATGTTTATGTCGAAAACAAGACAGAGAGAATACGGTAATGATGTCTAAAGTCTCCAATAACAAAGTCGCTTTTGGCAAACATTTTGTGCTCTGGAACATTGCATCGTGTGTTGGTTTACATACGATTTGCCGACAAGCATGTTCGATTGTTAAATTTGTCAGGAATGGTACGTGTAGGTATTTACTATCATTATTTTCCGTTCCACTCATAGGTTGTTTGACCTAATTCATTTTATATACTATACTACTGATGGAATAAAATTAGCGGTAAAAGGAAGGTTACCGACATTGAACAAGGTAAACGGAGACTTGAAAGAGAATATTGAACAATTTTTCCGCTTATTGGATCGTAAGCCGGATGATATGAGCAGCGTACACGATTTTGTCATGTATTTGAGAACATTGTTGCGGCTTGAAACGGATGAAGAATTGCCGAAGATGGAAATCATGACGTTGATCAAGCATTATAAACCGACCGTTTTTTACGGATTGAAGAAGATGGCGCATCAAAATATCATGCTTGATATTTTAACGCATTTGTCGATGGATTTGGAAACGGCGGAAAAAAATTTACGCAATATAATGGATTGAATCGTTTGTTTATTGACTGGAAATCGCGTTTTTCCAGTCTTTTTTTGTGCAATGTATGATGAAGAAAAGCTGACCTAAGATTAAGCCAGCTTTTCTTATTTGCATTATGGAGTACAATGATAAGAAGAGACGTTGATTTAATATCGAGGAGAAAGAATTATAGCTTTATTTCACCCATCCTTATTAGTTCTATTACTGCTTGTGCTCTGCCTTTTACTCCCAACTTTTGGATGACGTTCGATATGTGGTTTCGTACGGTCTTCTCTGATATGAAAAGTTCTTCAGCAATTTCTTTCGTCGTTTTATCTTGGACTAAAATTTCGAACACTTCTTTTTCCCGCTTTGTCAATATGTTACTGTGATTCTGTTTGCGCTTGTTGTTCAATCGGTACCCCTCCTTGCTATCGTTAGAGATGCATATTGGGGAAATTATTTAGTCACTATAGTTTATGAAATATATTGTAAACAGTGATTATATAAGCCTTTTTAACAATTTTTTATACCATTACCCTATAGAAAAATGTTGTAAAATTAAATTTGCCACGGAAATATGTTAAAATAAAAATTCAACATAAACGAAGATGGGGTGTAGGTTTGGAACGGCCGATTGGAGTATTCGACTCGGGTGTGGGCGGTTTGACGGTCGCATTGGAATTGATGCGGCAGCTTCCGAAAGAAGAATTGATTTATGTCGGGGATACGCTGCGCTGTCCGTACGGCTCACGCCCTGAAGAAGAAGTGAAACAATTTGCCTTTGAACTCGTCCAATTTTTGTTGAAGAAAAATGTGAAAATGATCGTTGTCGCTTGCAATACGGCAACTGCATTCGCACTGGAAGATTTGAAAAAACAACTTGATATACCCATCATTGGCGTCATTCAGCCCGGTGCGCGCGCGGCGATTAAAAATACGAAAAATGAACGGATCGGCATCATCGGAACGGAAGGAACCGTCCGTAGCGAAGCATATCCAAAAGCGTTGAAACAGATTAATCAACATTTACACGTCACTTCGCTTGCATGTCCGAAGTTCGTGCCGATGGTGGAAAAAGGGATTACGGACGGACCCGAGGCGAGACAAGTTGTCGAGGAATCGTTGGTGCCGTTAAAAAAGCAGTCGAACATCGATACGCTCGTTTTAGGATGCACCCATTATCCGTTGTTGCAAAACGTCATCCAAGACGTCATGGGGGAACATGTGAAAATCATTTCCTCCGGGGAGGAAACGGCAAGGGAAACGAGCGCGATTTTGGAAATGAAAAATTTGTTGTATACTGGAACGAGGAAGCCGAAGCACTCGTTTTATACGACGGGTGATCTGGAAGTGTTTCAACGCATTTCCAAAACGATTTTTAAACATGCGATCGATGATTTGGGCAATTTGACGATCGAAAAAGTGACGTTATAATGGATACTCGCTTCATTTTTTCATGTAAGCTTGGCATTTTTGCATCTAAAGGACGTATATATAGTAGTACAACCATCGTGGGAGGTAAAAAAATTGAAAATGCGTGGTGTACTACTCGTTTCTTTTTTCATGCTCGTTTCTCTAATTTTGGCTGGCTGTCTAAAAGGGGAGCAAACGTTTGAAAAAATCGACGTGCCGGAAGAGTCGGTTATCTATGAAGATGAAGAAATGGAGGAAGATGAGACGGTAGGCGAAGATGAAGCGGGAGGGGTCCAGGAAAGCGAAGAAACGGTCCTTCGGGAAATATATTTGTTTGATGCCGATGGTTTCGTCGTGCCGCAAAAACTAGAATTGCCAAAGACAGAATCGGTCGCCTTAACGACGTTGCAATATATGGTGAAAAATGGGCCGGTGACGGAATTGTTGCCAAACGGATTCCAAGCGGTGCTGCCGCAAGATACGGAAATTTTGGGCGTAAATTTGAAAGAAGACGGGACACTCATCATCGATTTTTCCGAAGAATTTGCCAATTATGAAGTGAAAGATGAAGTGAAAATATTAGAAGCGATCACACACACGATGACGCAATTCGACAACATCGAACGGATAAAAATTTGGATCAATGGCGAGGAATTGAACGAAATGCCGGTAAATGGCACGCCAATTTCTTCAGGTTACTCTCCGGAAAAAGGGATCAACGTCTATTTGGACGGCAAGCCGAACATCCACACGAGCAAAGCGGTGACCGTTTACTATCCGAAACAATATCATGAACAATTTTATTTCGTTCCTGTTACGCAATATTTTGATGCCAAAGATGAAAATATTTACGAATCCGTCGTGAGCGCTTTGTTGAAAGGCCCGTCGTTCGGTATTGAAACGGTACAAGTGTTCAACGACGGGACAGAACTGATCGAGGAGCCAAATTTAGAAGAAGGTGTGTTAGAATTAGTATTTAACGAGGCTGTTTTAAAAGATCGAGAAAAGGCTATGATAGCTGATGACGTGATGGAAACATTGGTTAAAACGTTGACATCACTCGAAGAAGTGGAAGCGGTCGATGTAAAAGTCGTTGACCGGGAAGTGATCGTAAGCGAAAGCGGAACTACATACGATCGGCCTGTACAGATGAGCGATCTTGACCCGAAAGAAAAGATGTAACCGTAATGAAACATAGGAGTTGAGAGGAATGGACGAAAGAAAAATCAGGGAAACGATGATTACACCGAATTATTTAATGCATCCAGAAGGATCTGTATTAATTGAAATGGGCAATACGAAAGTAATTTGTACGGCGACGATTGAAGATAAGATCCCATCATTTTTGCGCGGTCAAGAAAAAGGATGGGTGACAGCCGAATATTCGATGCTGCCGAGAGCGACACAAGAGCGGAATGTCCGTGAAGCGACGCGGGGCAAACTTAGCGGCCGGACGATGGAAATACAACGTTTGATTGGCCGGGCACTGCGCTCGATCATCGACTTGGAAGTGCTCGGCGAACGCACCGTTTGGATCGATTGTGACGTCATCCAAGCGGACGGCGGCACGCGCACCGCTTCGATCACCGGAGCATTCGTCGCTCTTGTTTTGGCATGCAATAAATTAGTGGAAGAAGGTGTCCTTGAGCAGCTTCCGATAACCGATTTTTTAGCCGCCATTTCAGTCGGTGTACTTGAAAATGGTGAACTCGCACTCGATTTGAATTTTGAACAGGATTCGTCCGCTAGCGTCGATATGAATGTCGTGATGACCGGATCCGGCGAATTTGTTGAAATTCAAGGGACGGGCGAGGAGACAACGTTTACGCATGAGCAACTGGAAGGCATGTTGAATCTCGCCAAAAGCGGGATCGAACAACTTTTTGAAGTCCAAAAAGAGGCGCTCGGAACGATCGCCGAAAAAATCGGACCAATTGATAAAACGGAAAAAAACATGACAGACGAACAAGAAGAAAGTAAAATAGAAGAGTGAGACAACCACTTTGGAAGGGATAGGACAAGTGGAACGAATCATCATCGCTTCGCGCAACAAAGGGAAAATAAATGAGTTTAAAAAGTTGTTTGAAAAAGAAGGGGTTACCGTACTCTCTTTAGATGACCTGGATATGACGATACCTGAAATTGAAGAAACAGGCGCGACGTTTCATGAAAACGCCAAAATCAAAGCGGAAACGGTCGCTTCCATCGTCAATGAACCAGTCATCGCCGATGATTCAGGTTTGGTGGTCGATGCGCTGAACGGCCGGCCCGGAGTCTATTCGGCCCGTTATGCGGGAGAACCGACGGATGATGTGAAAAATTATGAAAAAGTGTTAGATGAATTGGAAGCAGTCGAAGAAAAAAACCGAACCGCACGCTTCGTTGCTGTTTTGGCACTTAGCCGTCCAGGCGAAGAAACGCTCTTTTTTGAAGGCAAATGCGAAGGGAAAATTGCATACGAACCGAAAGGGGAGCACGGATTCGGCTACGATCCGATCTTTATCCCGGACGGATATGATGTCACGATGGCACAGCTTACGGAAGATGAGAAAAACAAAATCAGCCATCGTTTTCATGCGTTGGAACGCTTGAAGAAATGGTTAACTAAAAATCTCAATTCGTAAGGGGAATCAACATGGCAAAAGCGCTTGTACTAAGTGACAGCCACGGTTTGACAAAACGGCTCGATGACATTGTCAATCGTCATGAAGTCGATTTTCTCATCCATTGCGGTGATTCGGAATTGGCCCATGATTCGCCACACGTAAACGATTTTGTCATCGTAAAAGGGAATTGCGATTGGGACGACGCTTTTGAAGAGGAAAAGATCGTTGAATTCGAAGGATTGCGCATTTTCGTCACCCACGGCCATTTATACGGTGTGAAATCGTCATTGTTGAAACTGCAATATCGTGCAAAAGAAGTGGGTGCGGATGTTGTATTGTTCGGCCATTCACATGTCGCTTACTGTATGCAGCATGATGAACAATTGTTTGTCAATCCGGGAAGCATACGCAGACCTCGAAATTGGACGACGGCCTCTTATTGCATCTTATCATGGGACAGCCGCAAGCAAGTTCATGTCACCTTTTATGACGTTGACGGCAATGTCGCAAACGAATTCCCTTTCCAAACAACATTTTACTTGTAATTTTTCCGGAAACGTTTTATATTTTTTTATGGAAGTTATTTCGGCGAAAACTGACCAATAGTTTCCCCAAAGCGTACAAGGTATTGACAAAAAAAAATAAAGGTTATATAATTACACTTGGCTGTAAAAAATAAAGCAATTTTCGCGGGTGTAGTTTAGTGGTAAAACCTCAGCCTTCCAAGCTGATGTCGTGGGTTCGATTCCCATCACCCGCTTCCTTTTATTGATGTCCCAGTAGCTCAGCTGGATAGAGCAACGGCCTTCTAAGCCGTCGGTCGGGAGTTCGAATCTCTCCTGGGACGTAACGAAAATCGCAATAAACTGCGTCATATTTAGTATTTGCCTCTCCTAATGAAACGGTTAGTGATTCGGGGATTGAATGAACGAACGCCGATTTCCCGCTTCGTCCACCGAACATCATAGGGGAGGTTTATTATTGGCGGAAAATCAGCAACGCGGATCGTTCCATTCGATTGTGCGGATATTTTTGCGGCGTTCATTGTGCATGCCATTCAATCGTGAAACCCTTGGCGGATTTTCGCCCGGGGCTTTATTTTTTTGAAAAGCTTCCTCGATAAGCGGACAATAGAAAAGGGGATAAAACCAATCGGGGGTCATCTCATCGATCGAAAAAAGCGTTCAATAACATGGGATATTCCGTTTGTGACTGCGGCCAAAGCGGTATGAAATGTCAGATCCTTTTAACGTTTGTTTCCATTCCATATTTGTGTGCGGCTAAAGATTCAAGAACTTCTTATTTGTCGTAACGATTTAATGTGTCAACAATTAACATGCATATGAACGGGATAAAAGCAAATAGTTACTTGAAACTTAAAAGGACGATGCGACGTTTGTGAACGATTACATTTGTCTACGCTAAGCACTCCCCGTTTATGGAGAGTTGCCTGCTAAATCATGTTAATGATTTAA
>JAAYTF010000004.1 GCA_012518125.1 Bacilli bacterium
AAGCGAACATCAACGATAAAACCACAGAAATCGGCACGAAAATTGCCGCAGAATACGACATCGAATTTTATATCACGGGTCCTTCCGGCATTTTAGGGGACACCGTAAAGCTTTTCGAAACGGCGGATTTAAACCTGCTCTTTGCAACAATTGCAATCATTTTAATCCTGTTGATTCTCATTTACCGCTCCCCGCTATTGGCGATCATTCCATTGTTGGCGACAGGCATCGTCTATCAAGTCATGGCAATTTACGGCGCAAACGGGCTTGAAATCAACAACCAGACGACGTACATCATGAGCATCTTGTCTTTTACGCGGTGATGGATTATTCGTTGATCGTCTTTTCAAGGTACCGCGAAGAACTGCTGCATTATGAAGGCAAATACGAAGCGATGCGCGTGGCGATGCGTCTAACGGCAAAACCTGTCCTGTTTGCCGGCGGTACGGTATTTGCCGCGATGATCATCAATATCATACTCGTGAGTCGCTTTTTGGAAGAGCGGAAAAAACGGAACATCAAAGATGCCCTTAAAGTCGCCTTGCGCAACACTGGAGGAGTCATGTCATCGGCAGGAATCATCTTGGCTGCGACGTTTGCGGCGCTCATGACGATGCCGATCGCCGATTTGTACGTCTTCGAATTTATCGTCGCGCTCGGCATCATCATCTACACGTTTTTGGTCAGAGGCATGCTTTTTTCATCGATCATTTTATTGTTTGAAAAAGATACAAAACAAGCACGTGCTGAAGCTGAAGTGTGACGAAAAGAGACATCCATAAAATAATCGAGGCAAGTACGCATTCTTGCCTCGATTTTTATTTGTTTTAACCCTTCATTTAAATGAAAATGATGATGACGATGAAATATGCCACCATTGAAACGAGTCCGACTGGAACCGCAAATTTGGCATATTGCAAGCTTGTAATTCTCAAGTTGGCCGCTGCGATGATGTTCGGGATATTCCCCGGAATCAACATGCCGCCGCTGATCGTCAATCCTAACAAAATTGCCTTGATCGCCGATTCCGTCATTTGCGGGCTGATTTCAGCCGCCGCTAACGTCGCATTGTCCAAAATGGCCGACACGATATTGATCCAGTATAGAATGAGTGGATCCAAATCGAGCAGGAATCGTTCGATGAATGGTTCAAAACCCGCCCCCAAAAACGTCAATGCCATGACGAACAAGTAAATGTTGAAACTACGGTATAAAATTTGTCCATACGTCTCCACTTCCCGCTCTTGGGCGTTTTCTGCAGCTCTTGCATCAGGGTTGATCATAAACGCTGATAAAATTCCAAAGACGATAACTCCTGGGACGATATACACACCGACCAATTTCAATAAATAGAAAAACTCTTCATCAAGTTTCGCCGTCACAATGGTCGATAAAGGTTCACCGATCGGAGTGAGGACGGCGCCCAGACCAATCGCATAACACGCCAAAATGACAAGGCGGATTTCCGATTGTCTGTCTAATTTTAAAACCGAGATGACGGATACGAGAATGATCGCCGCGATGATTGCTGTAATGACGCTTGAAATAAAACCTAATATGATGACGAACAATGCGATGAAAAGACGATAAGGCATGACGTCGCTTATTTTTGAAATGCTCGCTTCAAACGGCTTTTGAAACCATTTGAACAACAATCCTGCGACTAAGACGGCGATCGTTATGTATATTGGACTTGTCAATGCTTCTATGATCAGTTCTTTGCTCCATACTTGGCTGACAAATACCGAAAGGATGCCCATGACGAATAAAAACGGTTCCAAATGTCGGCCGATAAAGCTTGTAAATGGTAAGAATAATACGAGAAGTAGAATGATGATTAATCCAATGATCATTTCTGACGCTCCTTTTGTTCAAATTTTTGTATTAGTATTTTATATTGTTGTATTGGATTAATTAAATACTGAAATAAAAAAGTCTGTCAATTAGGCATACGTATCCCTGGTTGACAGACTCCACCTTCAAAAAGTATGAAATTTGTTGTTGTTTATGTTACCACCTTCATTTTATTTTGTCAATGGAAATATTTTTATAAAAATGAAAGCTATCCTACACCTTGACGCTTTCCAAATACGGTTTTACCAATTCGCGCACTTCGTCGGTAGAATTCGTATTCATCAATTCATTGCGCAATTGGCTTGCCCCTTTGAAATCACGGATGTAGATTTTAAAGAACCGGAGCAACGGTTTGAACGGGCGTTCGCCAAATTTTTCCGCGTAATAATCGTGCAAATCCAAATGGTACATGAGAAGTTCCAACAGTTCCTGCACGGAATGTTCACGCGGCGTCTTTTCAAAAGCAAATGGATTTTTAAACACGCCGCGGCCGATCATCACACCGTCCACACCGTATTTTTCCACCAGTTCAAGGCCGACTTGGCGGTTTGGAATATCGCCGTTGATCGTAAGCAACGTTTGTGGAGCCACTTCATCACGCAGCTTTTTAATTTCAGGAATCAGCTCCCAATGCGCCGGCACTTTGCTCATTTCTTTGCGCGTCCTTAAATGTATCGACAAGTTGACGATGTCTTGCTTGAATAAGTGCGTCAACCAATCGCGCCATTCATCCACTTTCGTGTAGCCGAGACGCGTTTTGACGCTTACCGGCAGTCCTGCCGCTTTTGTCGCTTCGATGATTTCGGCCGCCCGCTCAGGCCGATTGATCAAACCGGCCCCTTTTCCTTTTGCTGCAACGTTTTGGACGGGACAGCCCATATTTATGTCAATCCCGCTGAACCCCATTTCTTTCAGGCCGAAGCTCATTTCACGAAAATATTTCGGTTCATCGCCCCAAATATGAGCGACGATCGGCTGTTCATCTTCCGTAAACAGCAAACGGCCGCGCACGCTGTCCCTGCCATCAGGGTGACAGTAGCTTACCGTGTTGGTAAATTCGGTGAAAAACACGTCCGGTCGCGCCGCTTTGCTGATGACGTGGCGAAAGACGACGTCTGTGACATCTTCCATCGGCGCCAAGATGAAAAATGGCTTCGGCAATTCGTGCCAAAAATTACGTTTATTCATCGCAGATGATTCTCCTTCGATGCATTCATTCTACCGTTTACTTTTTCATTACTATCATGAATGATTCCCTTGAAAAATAATATCATATTACTACAAAGATGAACAACTCGCCGTTTTTCGGACCTCGCTCGAACATGCAATCTTCACCGCTTCTTTATATGATGTACACCATCCATTTTAATTATTGGAAATTGGAAACTTCAAACAGATAATATTTCATATTAAAAAACTTCCGTGTTACAATATATAGGGAAATACTTTTGTTTCATTTCATTCAACATCGAATAAGTTTGTTCAATTCTACACAAACTATAAAATATTTGAAAAAGGAAGAGAGATATGGAAAGCAAACAGTCTCCAAAGGAAGTCATTTTAATCGGCGCGGGAATCATGAGTGGAACGCTCGGTGTCTTGATGAAAGAACTTGCGCCGGACTGGAAAATCACGGTGTACGAGAAATTGCCGCAAGCCGGCGAAGAAAGCTCGAATGAATGGAACAACGCGGGAACCGGACATTCGGCGTTGTGCGAGCTCAACTACACACCTGAATTGGAAGACGGAACCATCGATACGACGAAAGCAATCAAAGTGAACGAACAATTCCAACTCTCGAAGCAATTTTGGTCCTATCTCGTTGAAAAAGAACTGATCAAGGATCCAGATCAATTCATCATGCCGCTGCCGCACATCAGTTTTGTCCAAGGAAAAGATGATGTAGAATATTTGCGCAAACGTTACGAATCTTTGGTCGACAATCCATTGTTCAAAGGCATGGAGTATACGGAAGACCCGGAAGTGTTGAAAGAATGGATCCCGCTCATCATGGAAGGTCGCGTCGTCGATGAACCGATCGCCGCTACGAAGATGGATTCAGGCACGGACGTCAACTTCGGGGCATTGACGAGAATTTTGTTCGACTATTTGGCAACACAAGATGTGGACATTCATTACAACCATAAAGTAACGGACATCAAACGGAAACGAAACGGCAAATGGGAAGTCAAAGTTGAAAACAAAAAACAAGGACTCATCCGTTATCATGAAGCTGATTTCGTTTTTATCGGCGCAGGCGGCGGTAGTTTGCCGCTCTTGCAAATGACGGGCATCCCGGAATCGAAACATATCGGCGGGTTTCCTGTCAGCGGCTTGTTCTTAGTTTGTGAAAACGAAGAAATCATCGAAAAACACCATGCAAAAGTGTACGGCAAAGCGAAAATCGGCGCACCGCCAATGTCGGTGCCGCACCTCGACACCCGTTACATCGGCGGCAAGAAAGAATTGCTGTTCGGTCCATTTGCCGGCTTTTCGCCAAAATTCTTAAAATCCGGCTCTTATCTCGATTTAATCAGTTCCGTCAAGCCAAGCAACGTCACGACGATGTTGGCTGCCGGTTTGAAAGAAATGGGCTTGACGAAATATTTGATCCAACAATTGCTCTTGACGGAAGATGAACGGATCGAAGAGTTGCGCGAATTCGTGCCGAACGCAAAAAAAGAAGATTGGAAAGTGTTGACTGCTGGGCAACGTGTACAAATCATCAAAGACACCGAAAAAGGTGGAAAAGGAACGATCCAGTTCGGTACCGAAGTCATCACTTCCAAAGACGGAACCGTTGCGGCATTGCTCGGGGCTTCCCCTGGCGCTTCCACCGCCGTTTATGTCATGCTTGAAGTGTTGGAAAGATGTTTCCCTGAAAATATGAATGATTGGGAGCCTAAAATCAAAGAAATGATTCCGTCTTACGGCATTTCGTTGATGGAAAACCCTGAACTGCTCGAAGAGATTACGAAAAAAACGGATGAAATACTCGGATTATAAAGGGAATAAGCCATCGCATCGCCGATGGCTTATTTTCATGTTTACAAAAAATCAAATCAGTAATAGTACATGGATTCAGATAAAACTCCGATGATGACAAAAACCCAAAAACCGATTTTGATGAAAAATGTGACAATGCCCAATATGAATCCGATGATGGCCAAATTGCGGTAATTGGAACCTTCTTTCATCCCGATGATGCCAAATATGATCGCAATGATCGCCGTTATGTATGGCAATAGCGGTATAAGTGACAAGACGACACTGACGATCCCCAATACGAGCGAAGCGATCGCCATATTGTTCTTGTGCTGTACATCTTTCGTCAACACGTCGTCGTAGTAAGACGGCTCTTGATAATTCGTTTGTGATTGTCGTTGCTGCGTCGAATACGTTTGTTGTTGTGCCTCTTCAACATTTGGTGCGCTTTGTTGTTCGTTTGTCCATTCCGTTTGTCGATTGCTGTTTGAGCCATTTTGTTCTTTCGCTCCATCCTGTTCTTTCATCACTTCATATGTATGTTCATTAACTTCTGGAACATTTGCACCTGTTTGCGGCGGTTGTTCATTCGTCGTTTTTTCCGGTTCAACCGCAATCGTCTTTTCTTTAGGAACAGGTTGTGAAGACTCATCTGCACTTCCGACTTGATTTTTTTCTTCGTTCATGTTTACCCTCCCAATAGTCAGCGCAATAAATAATGATGCTAGACATTATAGCAAAAGCATTTACAAAATACGAATGATTACAAATCGAAAGGCGGAGGCTTCACAACGCATCTGTCAAACTTTTTTCAAGAAATGGTGCACAAGGAGCATGATTCCGCCTAATACGAGCGATAAATAGGCCGGGAAATGGAATGTCGGGCCCATTTCCGGTGTAAACTTGATGATCAAAAGCAATACGAGCATGGACAAACCGGCTGCAAGTCCGACTTGCATCGACGCTTTTCGTTCACGCTTTTTCTCTTTCGGAAATACGAACAAATTTTTTTTGACCGTTTTTAACATAAACCAAATGTTGAAAATGATAAATAAACTGATGGTGGTTGCGAAAACAGCCGCTTGCAACATATAGACCGTTTCCTTCACTTCGGTGAAGAAGGAAAACAACATGATTATCGCCCCGCGGATGACGAAAATCCAACCGAGCAATTGAAGGATCAATTTGCCGAAAAATTCCACCCAATTGAGCGGATTTTCGTCTGCTATTTCTGCGATTAAACTGTCGGCAAATTGAAGTGGTTCATCCCCGAAAACTTCCGCGGCGCTTTTCCCTTCTTTTTGTGCATCGAGCAAATGGTCCAACATTTCCATGAGCACTTCTTCCGTTTGTTGTTCCGACAATCGCCATTTCATTCTTAGATAGACGACCAAATCGGTATAATAAGCTTCATTTTCCTCCGTCAACAGTTTTCTTTTTTCATTGTTCAATTTGACCAATTCATCTACCGTCATCGTACCACTCCTTAAATAAAATGTTGTTTACGGAAGGGACGAGGGATTTCCATTCTTTGCGAATTTGTTCCAACGCTTGTTTGCCTTCGGGCGTGAGCGTATAATACTTCCGGTCGGGACCCGCTTCCGACGGGCGCATTTCGCCGACGATATAACCGTTTTTTTGCAAGCGCAGCAATACAGGATAAATCGTCCCTTCGCTGATTTCCGTCAAACCGTTTTCGTGAAGCTGTTTTGAGAGCGTATAGCCGTACACCGCTTCACGCTCAATGATTGCCAATATGCATCCTTCCAAAATTCCCTTCAACATTTGACTGCGCATCCTACCGTCACAACCTTTATCCGTCTGTTTTCATGAATGCACATCTACCTTGCATAGTCATATAGCTAGTCGAAAAATAACTACCTTGCATCGCAAAGTAGTTGGGTTCATTATAAAGGATGTCGTATCATTTGTCAATCCGTTTTTCGCACAATAAACGCCAAATGCCTTCCCGCTTGTTTGTCTTCCCGATATGAAAAACCGACTTCACTATCATATGTGCACGTGCGATCGATTGCAATTTGTTTCTCCGGAATGCCGATTTGTTCGCACTGGGTTTTTACGACGAGCTGGTTGTCGATATGATATTTGTTCGTATTTTCATGATACGAAATGAATGGGTCGGCATAACCTAAATCGTCATAAAGTTGATAAACGTCTTCGTCGACTTCAAACCGTTTTTGGCTCAATGCCATCCCGATGTAAACGTGAAAATCTTCCGCCGAACACGACTCTGTTTCGATGATGTGCGACAACGTTTTTTTCACAATTTCTTGGACGGTCCCTTTCCAACCGGAATGGATGACGCCAATAATATTCGCTTTTTCGTTGTAAAACATAAGCGGTACACAATCCGCTGTAAACGTGCATAATACGATATTCGCCTCTTTCGTGTACAACGCGTCGGTGTTTGGGATGGCGCTTCCTTGTTCCAAAGCGCCCCGGCCTTTATCTTCGCCTGTCACTTCGTAAAAATTTGCACTATGCGTCTGATTCGCGCATACGAAATGATTTAGCGGTACTTTCAACGTCTCCGCCAGCCGTTTTCGATTTTCGATGACGTGTTCTTCGTTTTTCGTAACGTGAAGTGCCATGTTGTTCCTCTCCAGGCGATCGTCCCGTTTCAACGTCATACCGGCGATGATATTTTTCCGTTCAATATAAATTTTCACGCTTTTCATCCTTTTTCTTTTTATTATATGCTTTATTTGACTTGAAGCAAAAGCCCATTTTCTACGCAAAATTGCACAGAAAAATAAAAAACTTTACTAAGCGTAAATCTTAGTAAAGTTTCCTATACCGTATGTAACGCCGTACACCCATCTTCGATGAAGCAGTCCTACGCGTTACTTAAGTTCATAGCTCGGTCTAGGTGGCCCTGCGGCACACAAGAATGACCACTTACTGCTGCTTCCTTCCGGACCTGACAGGGTTCATGGGTTCTTGTTGCGCAGGATCTAGACGTCAACACTACTCCCTTAAGGCAGCCGTAAAACTGCCCACCTCGGATGGGAATTCAGCCTTGCTACAGCGGATTGCAAGTTACAGGGCACCGCTACCTCCCCACCTAGTACGGCATATCTATTATAAGGCTTTTAGGAAAAGTTTTCAATGTTTAGCGAACGTGTAATTTATGTCAATCCAGGGTATTTTCATTTTGACAAGCTTTTAATACGGTACATCTTTTGCGTTCGAACCAGACGCAAGTGAATTGAACGTACCGCATACGTTAGATGGACGAATAAATCGGACGATATCGGCGGCAATCATAAGCGGTTGTTTCGTTCGACTTTCTATTTGCCGATTGAACGGAACATGAATGATCACACTTTTTTCTCGCGCAGCTTTTTAAAAAAATTCGTCAGCATCATACCGCATTCTTCCTCCAAAACGGAGCCCGTCCATTTAAGTTGATGGTTGAAGCGTTCTTCGGTCACCAAATTCATCAGCGTCCCGACACAGCCGGCTTTCGGATCTTTGGCACCGTAAACGACGCGTTTCATCCGAGCTTGCACTAAAGCGCCCGCACACATCGGGCATGGCTCGAGCGTGACATACATCGTGCAATCTTCCAACCGCCAACTGTTCAATTTCTCATTTGCTTTTTCAATCGCGATCAATTCCGCATGACGAAGCGTCTTTTGCGTCGTTTCACGCTCATTATGTCCTGTGCTCACCACTTCGCCATCCTTTACGATGACGGCGCCAATCGGCACTTCGCCCTTCTTTTCCGCTTTTTTCGCTTCTTCGATGGCGAGCCGCATAAATTTTTCGTCTTCCGTCATTACCGTCACTTCTTTCCGTTTATTTCGTCTAAATTTTATTTTAACGTCATATAGTGTAAGTAGCAATTCATGTAGGAGGTGTCTTCTTGCAAGTTTACGTCGTGCAAAGTGGCGATACGTTGTTTTCCATTGCCAACATGTATCACACGACCATCGAAGCGATTCAAAAAGCAAACGATTTAACGACGACGCAGCTCATCGTCGGCCAATCGCTCGTCATCCCAATCGTCGGACAATATTATTTTGTCCAACCAGGCGATACGCTTTACAATATTGCGCAACGTTTCGGCATGTCCGTCGAACTGTTGGCGCGCATCAACCAGTTGCCGCCGAATTTCACATTGCCCGTCGCTTTGCGGCTTTATATACCACCTCTACCCAAAAGGAAATTAACCACTTTCGGTTATATCGAACCGATCGGCGAAACGGTTTCTCCGGTTTTGGAGTCGGCTGCCCAAAGCAAGTCGCCTTACCTTACATTTTTGGCCCCGTTTACGTACCGCGTCCATCGCGACGGATCGCTTACTCCCCCGCCGCTGAACCGTTTCAAAGAAATTAGCAAACAACATAAAACGGAAATGGCCCTTGTCATCAGCAATTTGGAAGGGGATAACTTCAGCTCGGAACTCGCCCACATCGTCTTAAACGTAAAAGCCGTGCAACATAAATTGATCGATGAAATCGTCAACATTGCAGTAAAAGAAGGGTTCGGTGCTGTTCATGTCGACTTTGAATTCGTGCCGCAAGATGATCGTGAAGCATACAATAAGTTCCTTGAAAAATTAAAACCTCGCCTCAATGATTACAACATATTGCTTTCAACGGCACTCGCCCCAAAATACAACAAAACTCAACCGGGATTGCTTTATGAAGCGCACGATTATCAAGTACATGGGGAAATTGCCGATTTCGTCGTTCTGTTGACGATGGAATGGGGATATCAAATGGGCGAACCGCAAGCCATTTCACCGATTAATGAAGTGGAAAAAGTGTTGGCATACGCCCTTACGGAAATTCCGAAAGAAAAAATCTTGCTCGGTCAAAATTTATACGGCTACGACTGGACGCTTCCATTTGTCAAAGGAAAAAGCAAAGCACGTGCCATCAGTCCGCAACAAGCGGTGCAAATAGCACGTGAACATTTTGCCGAAATCGAATATGATGAAGCCGCACAAGCGCCATTTTTCGAATACTATGATGAAAATGGCAGACAACATGTCGTTTGGTTTGAAGATGCACGCTCCATCAAAGCGAAATTTGACCTTGTAAACCGCCTCGAACTCAGCGGCATTGCATATTGGAAATTGGGATACCAATTCCCGCAAAATTGGCTGCTCTTAAAGGATCGATTTGAAATCAATAAAGCAAACGGTTAATTTTCTTTGCCGAGTTCTTCGGAACGTCTTGTTGCGCTTTTGACACATTCGATCACCGCATCTTTGAAACGGTACGCATCCAATGTCTTTAAACCTGCTGCCGTCGTTCCATTCGGACTCGTTACATTTTCCCGCAACACTTGAGGCGATTCGGTCCGCACTTTCAGCATGTTGCCTGCACCAATGATCGTTTGCGTGATCAATTGTTTGGCGACCGCTTCATCGAGCCCTTCTTCTTTTGCGGCTTCCAACATCGCTTCCACTAAATAATATACGTATGCCGGCCCGCTGCCGGATACGGCGGTGACGACATGCATCTTTTCTTCTTCGACGATCGAAACCGTTCCAATCGCTTCGAACAGTCTTCGCGCCTGTTCGACATGACTGTTTGTCGCATATTCCCCTTTGCACATCGCCGTCGCCGAATAACCGATCATTGCCGATGTGTTCGGCATCGTTCTGATCACAGGCACTTTCTTCCCGATGCTTTTGGCGATGCTATCGGTCGACACGCCGGCAACCACAGAGACAATCAATTGCGTTTCAGCGATAAGCTGCGCATATTCTTTGAGTGCATTTTTAACGTCTTTTGGCTTCGTTGCAATGACGATAATATCGGCGCCACTTACGACTTTTTCACGGTCCGTGCAGCCATTTACACCGTAAAGTTCGTGCAATTCCTTTAACCGTTGTCGATTCTCTTTGTTAATGACGTATATTTGATCGCTTTCTAACACGTTTTGATTGACGATCCCGGCAATCACAGCTTCAGCCATTGAACCGGCTCCAATAAAACTGATTTTTTTCATGCTTTAAAACCCCTTTGAACCTGTCATCATTTTATCCATTAAAAAAACCTCACCCTCGTCTACATTAGGACGAAAATGAGGAAATTTCCGCGGTACCACCTAATTTGACACGGACATACCCGTGCCCACTTGGTTCGATTTAACGCATCGTTCACGGTCAGTTTATGAAGCTGACAACTCCTAGGTAGGTTCAACTAAGCTTGAATCAATGGAATTTCTCAGCCGATGAATTCCACTCTCTGTTGATGAGCTTAGTTTACTGGCCTATTCATCGTCGATGGTAATCATGCATTTTTACTTTATCGCTTTATCATTGTCAAGTAATTATATAACAATTATATATATTTCGACAAGCAAATTGAAGCGAAAATGTCTAAATTTCTTTATTTTCCGGAAAATAATCAAAAAAGCGGCATTCGTATTGTACGAATGCCGCTTTCACTAAGGAGGAAGAGGGATTTGAACCCCCGCGGGCTGTTACACCCCTGTCGGTTTTCAAGACCGATCCCTTCAGCCAGACTTGGGTATTCCTCCATAGTCACCATTGTAAAATATAACATGGTTCATTTATTTTTGTCAACTGGAAAATATGACAAATTTGTTAACAACTCATTGTTTCAGCAAATCCCTTATTTCCCTCAACAATTCCGTTTGCTCATCAACTTCTTCGCCAATTTCTTCCTCTGCTTTTTTCTTTCTCATTTTACTGATGAAACGGATGATGATGAAAATGGAAAAAGCGATGATCAAAAAATCGACGACAGATTGGATGAAAATTCCGTATTCAATTTTGACTTCACCGACGTTTACAGCAAGCGAAGTGAAGTCTATTCCACCCAACAAGAGGCCGATGGCCGGCATCAATACGTGATCGACCAACGAAGAGACGATATTGCCAAAGGCGGCGCCGATGATGATCCCAACAGCAAGATCGATGACATTGCCCTGGGCAATGAACGCTTTAAACGCTTGCCACATGTTCCATT
>JAAYTF010000061.1 GCA_012518125.1 Bacilli bacterium
GACAGAAGTCTCCCATCCTCAAGGAATGTGAAGGGCGATAGCCCAATGAGTAGGTGGGAGATGAATGTCGGTTGGTGCAGGATTACCCGAGAAGCCCCCACTTCAAGCAACCCGCAAGGGTGGTAAGTGGAGGGTAGTTCACTGCCTTTTTATCATAACATAAAGCTCTTTGGGGAAGAAACACAAAACCAAAATAAAAAACCGTCCCCTCTAACTTGACGGTGGAAACGGAGTTCATTCATCCAACAGTAAATGAATATACATATCGCCCAAATCTTCAAACGTCGTCACCAATTGAATACCCAACTGATGGCCTGCCACTTTCGCGTTTCCTTTTATGATCGAAGGCGTCGTTATATTGATGTTATACCCATCTTGTACGACGAACGTCGACAAATTCCCCGCGACCATGTTGCCGAATTCACCGCTGAACGAAAGGAGCATGTCCCCATCGACTTCCATGCCGAACATGACTTCGCCAAGCCGGCTGAACAATTTTTCTTCGCCCATCAGGACAAGTTTCCCTTTTATATCTCCGGTGATGCCGATGAATACGCCGTATTTCACGAGGAGCAAATCATTGTCTAATTTCGGTTTGGAGATTGTCGACTCGATCGGAACGACCGTCCGCAGCGCTCTTTGCGTCCCGTTCAACAACGACGTGATCCATTTTGCCCTTACATCGATTGCCATGGCGAAATCGCACACCTCCAATTCCTCATTTAGCAGCATCGATTTGATAGTATTTTGTTCCTATATCGCCCGAAAAAATAATACTTTTGTATTAGATTTTACATGACTCCGTCTTTCGATGCAAGCAAAAACACCTATTTGAGGAATTGGAGGACGCTTTTAACTCCATCATGTTTCTTCGTGCTTTTCGACTTCATCTTCGATGTCATAATTCGGCAAAATCAACACTTCGACGCGACGGTTCTTCGAGCGGTTTTCTTCGTTCGTATTTGGAACGATCGGTTTGTATTCACCATAACCGCGCGCGCTGAAATATTTTGGTTCGATATCGGAATATTCCAAAAGCAAATAAAGGAATTGAATGGCACGCATCGTGCTCAGTTCCCAGTTTGACTTGAATTGTTCATTATAAATCGGAACGTCGTCGGTGTGGCCGTTTACGACAATTTCATGGGGCGGGTCTGTTTGTAACATTTTTGCAATTTCTTTGGCAATCTCGACCCCTTCCGGTTTGACATGCGCACTTCCCGAGTCGAACGTCACATCCGTTCGCACAGTAATAAGCAGACCTTCCCCGGTCAGCTTCGTGCCAAGCGTATCGGTCAAACTGTTTAGCGCGATATATTTTTCAAGTTGTTCTTGGATTGCCAACAATTTTTCGTATTCCTCGACACTTTCCGGAACTTCGGATTCGTCTTTACCTTCTTCATCGTCTTCTTTATCCTCGAGACCATCGACAGGCGTCTCTTCAGGGACGATGCTGACCCCATCTTCAATCACGCCCGCACCACCCAAAAATTCCGTTTGGAAAATGTAAGCGAGGCGTTCGAATTTTTTGATGTCGATTTCACTCATCGCAAATAAAACGATGAACAGCGCGAGCAATAACGTCAACATGTCCGCATACGGCAGCAGCCATGTTTCGCTGATTTTTTCCTCTTTTCTGATGCGCTTATCTTTCTTCGGCATAATTCTCATCCTGTCTTATCGTTTCTCCCGCCGTCTTTTCCATTTTTTCAATCTCTTTGGCAGACAAGTATGACAACAATTTATCTTTGATGAGGGTTGGCGGTTCCCCGTTCGTGATCGACAAGATGCCTTCGATCATAATTTCTTTCATGAGCACTTCACGTTCGGACTTTTCTCTCAATTTGTTGGCAAACGGATGCCATAATACGTAACCGGTAAAAATACCCAACATCGTGGCGACAAACGCCGCGGAAATGGCCGTCCCCAACACTTCCATATTTTCCAAGTTGGCCAATGCGGCAATCAATCCGACGACCGCACCCAATACCCCCAGTGTCGGTGCATATGTACCCGCTTGGGAAAATACTCTTGCCCCTTCGGCATGTCTTTTTTCCATCGCATAAATTTTTTCCATTAATACATCGCGGATAAAATCCGGATTTTGTCCATCGATTGCCATTTGGATGCCCGATTTTAAAAACGGGTCATCGATCTCTTCGATTTTCTGCTCCAATGCCAAGATCCCTTCGCGCCGCGTCAGTTCAGCCCATTCCGTGAACATTTTGACAAGTTCGCCGAAATTGACGTTTTCATCTTCGGTGAAAATAATTTTGAATAAGTGCGGAACGTTTTTTATGACTCTCGTTGGAAAAGCGATCAATACGGATGCGATCGTACCGAAAATGATGATCAAAAATGCGGCGGGGTTGATGAGCACTTCGAGTGAAACCCCTTTTAAGAAGACCCCTATGCCAATGGCGACGACTCCAATGATTAAGCCAATGACTGATGTTTTATCCATTACGGCTACCCCCAGTTAACATACTACTATGAAAAAGTGTCCCATATTTAATATCGGTTGTTCTTAAATTGTATCAAGTAATAAATCCTAATGCAAAAGCATCATTTAAAATAAAAAGTGACTAATAACCCGCATTCGTGTATAGTTTTCAACAGATGAAAAATTTCCCCTGGAAAGTTGGAATCGGTATGGAATCCATAAAACGTAAACGTTCGCTGATTGGCAAAGCTGATGAACAAACCATGTATTCCGTGTTGGTTTTAATCGGGATCGCCCACCTGTTGAATGACTCGCTGCAGGCGGTCGTGCCTGCGATGTTCCCCATCCTGGAACGTTCGCTCGGCCTTACGTTCACCCAATTGGGGCTCATCGCGTTTACGTTGAACATGATCGCATCGGTCATGCAACCGGTTATCGGCAGTTTCACCGATAAACATCCGATGCCGTATGTCTTGCCCATCGGCATGATAAGCAGCATGTTCGGCATGTTATTGCTTTCGATTGCGCCAAATTTTTACTTTATTTTGCTTAGCGTCGTCTTTATCGCCATCGGCTCGGCGACGTTCCATCCGGAAGGTTCCCGCGTCGCTTATATGGCTGCCGGGCCTCGCCGCGGCTTTGCGCAAAGCATTTTCCAAGTCGGCGGCAATGCAGGACAGTCGCTCGCGCCGCTGATCACCGCACTCGTCCTCGTGCCGCTCGGGCAATTTGGGACGATATGGTTTACGCTCGTTGCGGGGCTTGCCGTCATCATGTTGTTTTATATCGCCTCCTGGTACAAAGGACAACTTTTAACTAGGCAAAACGAGAAGCGACTTTCACGCAAAGAGACGAGCACCGCTCCGAAAAAAAAGTTGCGGCAAGCGGTCATTTTGCTCATTTTCATCGTATTTGCCCGTTCGTGGTATCACAGTGCGATGGGCAACTTTTATGCGTTTTATGTCATTGACAAGTATGAAGCATCGATTGCCAACGCCCAACTGTTCATTTTCATTTTCTTGTTCATGGGGGCGATCGGCACGTTCCTCGGTGGACCGATCGCCGACCGTTTCGGGAAGAAAAACGTCATTGTCTTGTCATTGCTCGGCCCAGCGCCTTTTGCGCTATTGCTGCCATACGTAGGCTACCAATTAGCACTCGTCTTGCTTGCGGTCATTGGTTTTCTGCTTATGTCAAGTTTTTCCGTTGCGGTCGTCTATGCCCAAGAGCTCAATCCCGGGAAAATTGGGACGATGTCCGGACTCATCGTCGGTTTCGCTTTTGGCATGGGCGCGATCGGCTCAATCGTATTCGGAAGCGTCATCGATGCGTTCGGCATCATGTTAACGATGATCGTCGTATCGCTTTTGCCTCTGATTGGCACACTCGCCTTTTTCCTGCCTTCAGACAAAAAAATAAAAAGTTGGTATAACTAACATCTTTCCGGTGAAACTGACAATGACGTTTTCTTTACTTTTATCAATTTTTGCAACATTTTATATTGTACAAAATC
>JAAYTF010000062.1 GCA_012518125.1 Bacilli bacterium
GGATTTAAACGAAGGCTGGACCAAACAGGAATGACTCACAGTATGTCTCGTGTAGGAAAGTGTATTGATAACGGACCCATGGAGTCATTTTGGGGAACCCTCAAATGTGAGAAATATTATTTACACAAGTATGAGACATTTGAAGATCTCAGAAAAGCAATTGATGAATACATATTTTTCTACAATCATGAAAGATATCAAGAAAAACTAAACGGCCTTAGTCCTATTGAATACAGGACGAAAGCCGCTTAGGCTAAATTTTATTATTTCCACTGTCTACTTGACAGGTGGGCAGTTCAAATTTACGTGCGGGATGTTTTTTCTTTTTCTTGGTATTTGATAAACGCGGCGGCAAACGTCTTTGCGGCGATGAGCATCGAACGTTCGTCGATGTCGAACAGCGGATGATGATGCGGGTGGTTTTCCCCTTCTTTTCCGGCGCCGGTAAAGAAAAACGCCCCCGGTTTGTCATGCAAATAATAGCTGAAATCTTCCGCCCCCATTTGCAGCGGCGCTTCTAGAACGCTGTTTACTCCCGGGACAATTTTTGCCGCTTCAAAAATCAATTCGGCTTCGTCTTTGTGGTTGATGACAGGCGGGTAGCCGTCCGTGTAATCGATTTTGTACGTTGCGTCATTCGCAAGGCAAACCCCTTTTACGATGCGGTAAAGCTCTTCTTTCATTTTCTTTTTCACCGCGTTTTTGAAGTAGCGGATCGTCCCTTCCAATACCGCTTCATTGGCGATGATGTTAAATCCGGTCCCCGCTTGGAAACGTCCGACCGTGACGACCCCTGTATCGACCGGGCTGATTTTGCGGCTGACGATCGTCTGCAATTTCGCAACGATTTCGGCACCGATGACGAGCGCATCTTTCGTGTCTTCCGGATATGCGCCGTGGCCGCCTTCGCCATAAATGGTGATTTGAAAACGATCGGCGCCGGCCATTAATGCATCATGCCGCAAGGAGACCGTCCCGAGCGGCAGCGTGGACCAAAGGTGGTTTCCGAAAATGACATCGATGTGATCGAGCGCGCCGGATTGGACGATGGAAATCGCGCCGCCCGGCGTCAGTTCTTCCGCATGTTGATGGACGAAAACGACCGTTCCGGGAAGTTCGTCTTGAAATTGCTGCAAAACTTTTGCA
The DNA here is from genome assembly GCA_012518125.1 of Bacilli bacterium. Lineage (GTDB taxonomy): Bacteria > Bacillota > Bacilli > Bacillales > Amphibacillaceae > Pseudogracilibacillus. The sequence goes on from JAAYTF010000062.1 coordinate 1,147, forward strand.
AAAACGAGCAGCGTCGCGGTGTGCGCATCATGCCCGCAAGCGTGCATGACCCCGGGAACTTTCGATTTGTATGGAACATCTTTTTCATCTTGGATCGGCAATGCGTCAAAATCGGCGCGAAATGCCACCGTCTTTCCCGGACGTTTTCCTTCCAACGTCGCGATGACGCCGTTTCCACCGACGTTCGTTTGCACTGGAATGCCGAGCCGTTCATAATATTGTGCGATGAATTTGGCCGTTTTGACTTCCTGGAATGACAATTCGGGATATTGGTGCAAGTGGCGGCGAATTTCCACCATCTCGTCGTAATGTTTATCGAGCGCTCGAAACAATTGTCCAAGCATATGACGCCCCCTCACTTCATATCGTTGATCAAGGTGAAGCGATGATCATGCCGCATGGTTGACATGAATAATAACCATTTTACCTTCGTTTTGCGCTGTTTGGCAAGGAACAGGATGAATTTTGCTATTTCGCCACACGGCGTTTTGTTTTATAATATATTATATAGGGAAGAAAAGTATCGCAAATGAAGTGAGAGACTTGCGCCTTTTCATTGTTTCTGTTATAGTACAATTGAACTTCAAAATTGCATACGACATTGAAAAGTGTTAGAGGCGCAAAGACCAAGAGTAAATAATGGGAGAAGCGTGAGACTTCGAGGAACATTATTGAAAGGGGAATTTGCCGAAACTTTAAGATTTTCTCACGGTCTTAAAGTTGGGCCTGCATTGAATAAATGCAGGACTGTCATATAGTGTTCGACCACTATATGGAGGGCTACGCACACTTTAGGGTATTGATATGCCTTCAAAGCAACAGCGAGCCTTCGTTGTTGCTTTTATTTTTCATCGTTCAATAAAATTTTAAATATATATAAAGGACGTGTATATATGGATTTTGGTCAATTGATTACTGCGATGGTAACTCCGTTTGACGAGCGAGGCGAAATCGATTTTGACGCGACGAAAAATTTGCTCGAACATTTGATCAAAACAGGAACGGACGCAGTCGTCGTTGCCGGCACCACCGGGGAAAGCCCCACTTTGTCCACGGAAGAAAAATTGGAGCTCTTTTCGTTTGTGATCAAAGAAGCAAACGGCAGAATTCCGGTCATTGCGGGAACGGGCACGAACAACACGAAAGCGTCGATTGAATTGACGAAAGAAGCGGAAAAATTGGGTGCCGACGGCATCATGCTCGTCGCCCCTTACTACAACCGTCCAAACCAAGACGGCCTGTATGCCCACTTTAAAGCGATTGCGGAAGAAACGGACTTGCCGATCATGATCTACAACATTCCGGGACGAACCGCTTGCAACATCGAAGTCGATACGATCGTCAAGCTTTCGGAAATCGACAATATCGTCAGCGTGAAAGAAGCAAGCGGAAATCTGGACGCGATGGCGGAAATCATCGAGCGTACGAAAGACGGCTTCGTCTTGTACAGCGGTGATGACAGTCTGACGCTTCCGGTGCTTGCCATCGGCGGAAAAGGGATCGTTTCCGTCGCGTCGCATATCGTCGGCGATGCCATGAAAGAGATGATTGAAGCATTCAATCGTGGCGACATCGAGAAGGCGGGCGCGATTCACCGTAAACTGCTTCCGACGTTCAAAGCGCTTTTCTCAGCCCCAAGTCCGGCCCCATTAAAAGCGGTGCTCAATCTGACGGGTATTCCGGTAGGCGATGTCCGTTTGCCGCTTGTCCCGTTGAACGAAGAACAAGTGGAAGTGTTGAAACAGCACATCAACGTGAACGAATTGAAAGTCGGCAAATAAAGCTAATTAACGAGTTCGTATACAAATGGCGGCATAAGCGATTTGTGCGCATGCCGCCATTTCATTTTTTCATTGTAGGGCGGCAAATAACAATGTTATAATGATGTTTAGAGTCAAAATGAAGGGAAGGCTGGTTATGGCCGATTCGAAAAAAAAAGAAACGCTTCTCCTTTTGGTTTGGACGCAATCGTTGGTGGCGACAGCCGGAAGCCTCTTTTTTTCCGAAGTGCTAGGCTATATTCCTTGTGATCTGTGCTGGTTTCAGCGGATTTTCATGTATCCGATCGTCGTCATTGCGACCGTTAGTTTATTGAAGAAAAATCTGGACATGTCGTACCCGATCTTATACTTGAGTGGAATTGGGATGCTGTTTTCCATTTATCATTACAGTTTGCAAAAAGTGCCGTTTATGCAAGATGCGGGGGGGATTTGTGGCCAAATCCCGTGTAATTTGCAATACATAAATTATTTTGGGTTTATCACGATCCCGTTTTTGGCGGGAACGGCATTTATCATCATTTTTGTTTTGCAGTTGCTCATTTTTAAAAAATAGACTTTTTGTGGAGGTTTTTTATGAAGACGAAAATGATTATCATTCTTGGCGCCATCATCGTGTTGTTTGGCGGCTTGATTTTTGTGACACAGTATAAGAACACGAAAGCGATCAGTGAAAACAACCCTTACGGTAAAGATAAATTGCACCAAGAGACGATCGATCAGCTGGATGACCCGTTATATCAAAATATCATTGTCCCGGACGAGTTGGACAAACGGTTGGAAAACGGCGAAGACATCACCGTATATTATTACAGCCCGGTTTGCATCTATTGCCAAAAGACGACGCCGATCGTCGTGCCGCTTACGGAAGAATTGGGCATCGATATGGTGAAAATGAATTTGTTGGAATTTGACATGATGGATCATTACAATATCGAAGGCACGCCGACAATCATCCATTATGAAAATGGGGAGGAAGTCGCGCGCATCGAAGGCCAGCGTACGGAAGAGGAATTCAGGGATTTCTTTGAAACTTACGTGTTGAATTAAATGAAGGATGGTAGTGAATGGTAAATGAGGTTGGGTTCAAACGGGGCATCCGTTTTTCCCAACCTCATTTTATTCTTCGTGTTCCTCCCATTCATCAATGACTTCTTCATCTTCGACGACCATATAATATTTGTTCACAAACGGGCGCTCGGCAAAATATGCGGATTGGCGGGCGAATTGCTGCAAATTTTGGAAAGCATAGCTCGGAGAAGTGCGCCAAACTTCTTCGTAACGGTCGCTTTTCCATTGTGTCAACACGACAAATTCATTTTTTTTGACTTGTTTCAAAAGACGTATTGCAACGACGCCAAGCCGTCCGGCGAGGTCGGGGAAGCGGTTTTTCGCCTGCCCTAAAAAAGCGGAAACGGCGTCGCTGGCAACCGGGATATGCTCCATCGTCACAAACCCTTTCGTTTGAAAAGTCCCTTCGCTTGCCAAAATTTGATACGTCTTTCCCGCGGCAAAGATGCTTCGCTTCCGTTCATGTTCATAATAAACAACCGTCGTCCGGTTGTTTTTCATAAAGTGAAATTCATGTTTATGTTCATGTTTTTGGATGAGCCGTTTGAGAAAATGGTACGTTCCGGTCGTAAATGAGGCATACATCTGCATCTTCCTCTCAGTTGAGCGCTTATTTATTCATTATAGTATACCTTGCGGATGGTTAATAGTATGTATCATTCGGCAATTAACGACCGCATCGAAAAATGTCGTATAATAGGAAATGAAATGTTCACACGAAAAAAGCTTTGTCGGGATCTATGTTATGTTGAGGGGAAGTAATGAGGATGGAAAAGAAACAGACGCGTCGACGGAGCGCAATGAGACGAAGCGAACGAAAAAAACAAAACAATGCACTTTTCATATACATCGCTCGTATTAAGGAATCTATCGCGAAAACTTTCGCTCGCCTGAAACGCGACGGGGAGGAAGTTGCGGCGGAAGAAAAAAAGTATAATCGCAGGCGGGAACGCAAGAATAAGAATGATGCTGACCGTGTCGAGCCGGACGAACGTACGTCCGATGAAGCCGACGTAGAGAAAGATGAAGAAATCGAAATAAGAAGTTTATGGCAATCGAAATGGATGCGGGCCTTTATCATCTTCGGGGCGGCATTCGTCCTTGCATTGATCGCTTATACATCGATTTTGTACGGAGGCAAACTGTTCGTTGACGAAGATGAACTGATCATTTCGCCACCGACAACGATCGAGACGGCCGATGGCGAAATCATTTGGTACATATATGAAGAATTCCGTTTGCCCGTTCCGCTTGAAAGCATTCCCGAGCACGTGCAAAAGGCGTTCATCGCCATCGAAGACCGCCGTTTTTATACGCACACCGGTGTCGATCTCCGTTCGATCATGCGGGCGGTATGGCGCGATATCATAGCCCGCGATAAAGTCGAGGGCGGAAGCACGATCACACAGCAGCTGGCGAAAAACTTGTTTTTGACGAACGACAAATCGTGGACGAGGAAAATCAAAGAAGCGATGATCGCCCTCCATCTGGAAAGGGAATTCACGAAAGAACAAATATTGGAAATGTACTTGAACGTCATCTATTTCGGGCAAGGGCAGTACGGCCTGGAAGCGGCGGCTAACCGTTTTTTCCATAAATCCGTCGAAGAACTGACGCTTGAAGAAGGGGCTTTGCTCGCCGGCATCATTAAAGCTCCCAACGGCTATTCACCGATCAACCACCCGGAAAAAGCGTTGGAGCGCCGCAATTTGGTGTTGGAAACGATGGCGGAGCTCGGCTACATCACGGAAGAGGAAATGGAAGCGGCGAAAGCGAAAGGGTTGAATTTAAACCTTTCGCAACGGAAAGTGAACCCGGCGCATCATACGATCGTCGATTTGGCGATCAAAGAAGCGGAACAGAAATACGGCATCACGTTGGACGAACTGCGAAAAAAACGGTATCGCATCGTCGTCTCGCTCGATGAGGAAATACAGGAGATCGTCTATGACCATTTTCAATTTGACGGCTATTTCCCAGGAAATAATAAACAAACGGTCGAAGGCGCATTTGTCATGATTGATGAAAAAACGGGCCGAATTGTGGCTGCGCAAGGCGGCCGCAAGTACGAAAGAGGCAACTTGAACCGCGTCGTGGAAAAACGGCAGCCCGGCTCAACGTTCAAACCGCTCGCCGTCTATGCGCCGGCGCTGGAGTCGGGGGAATTTACGGCATTTTCGCTTCTGCCGGACGAATTGACGGAATGGGACGGACATCAAGTGCGCAATCATGACGATCGCTACGAAGGTCAAGTCACGTTATATGATGCGCTCGTCAAATCGAAAAATACATCGAGCACGTGGTTGCTGAATGAAATCGGCATTTCGTATTCCAAACGGTATTTGGAAAAAATGGGCATCGACATTGAAGACAACAGTTTGTCGATCGCGCTCGGCGGATTGAAACACGGCGTTTCGCCGCTTGAACTCGTCGAAGGGTATCGTGCATTCGTCCATGGCGGCGAAACGATCGAAGCGCACACGATTTTGGAAATATACGACAACAAAAATCAATTGGTCGCCTCCGCCCGCCCGGAGACGAAGGAAGTATTCTCCGACCAAGTCGCCTGGGATATGACGGAAATGTTAAAAGGGGTCGTTGAAAACGGAACCGGAAAAGTGGGATACTATCCGTATGAAATGGCCGGAAAAACAGGTTCGACACAACATCCGCACAAAGAAGGGGCGACGAAAGATGCATGGTTTGTCGGTTTTACTCCTGATTACGTCTTTTCCGTCTGGATCGGCTATGATGTTTCGGACGAAAACCAATATTTGACAGGCGGCAGCTCGTATCCGACGCAGTTGGCCAAAAAAATCATGACGGAAGTCGCTAAACAGAAAGATGTCCAACAAGCGTTCAAACTTCCGGAAGGGGTGAAAACTTTATCGGAACCGGTTGAATTGCCGGAAATCAACGATTTGATCGGCTCTTACACGTTCGGAGGTTTCAAAATCCTGAAAGGGAAATTGCAATGGACCGGTTCGAACGACCGCCGTGTTATCTACAAAATTTACGAAAAAAACGACGACGAGATTAAACTGCTCGATGAAGTCGTAGGCGAAACGGAGTATGTCATCGATCAATTCATGTTGTTCAAACATCGTTCGTATTTCGTCGTACCCGTCGATCCATTTTCCGGACAGGAAGGAAAGACATCGAACATCGTCTCGCTTCCTTAAACAGCGTAAAAATGCAAGCGATATGATTCAAATTTTTACTAAATTGGAACAAGTTTTTGACAATTAGGTTTATCCGGGTTAATGCGTCAAGACGATATGTTATATTAATTTTAAGAAAAGCATGAGTATAAAAAAGGGTGAATGTAAACTATGGTGAAAGAATTCAACGATACGATTTTGAAGGCGTATCGTGGGGAAAAAACAAGCTACACGCCCGTTTGGTATATGCGTCAAGCCGGGCGGTCGCAAAAAGAATACCGCGAGATAAAAGAAAAGTACAGCTTGTTTGAAATTACGCACAATCCGGAACTTTGCGCGTATGTCACTCGGCTGCCAGTAGAACAATACAACGTCGATGCGGCCATTTTATATAAAGACATCATGACGCCTCTTCCGGCGATGGGCATTGATGTTGAAATCAAAGCGGGAGTCGGTCCGGTGATCGACAATCCGATCCGCCGTTTCGAAGATGTGGTGAAGTTGCGCCCGCTCGAGCCGGAAAAGGATATCGATTACGTGTTGGATACGATCAAATTGTTGACGGAAGAACAATTGTCCGTGCCGTTGATCGGCTTCAGCGGCGCACCGTTTACGTTGGCAAGCTATATGATTGAAGGCGGCCCGTCAAAAAATTATTCCAAAACTAAAGCGCTCATGTACAGTGAACCGAAATCATGGTTCGCTTTGATGGATAAATTGGGCGAAATGATCATTACGTATGTTCGTGCGCAAATTAAAGCGGGCGTCAGTGCGGTGCAAATTTTCGACTCTTGGGTTGGCACGTTGAACGTTCAAGACTATCGCACATATGTCAAACCGATTATGGAACATATTTTCAACGAACTGCGCGCCGACCAAGTGCCGCTCATCCTTTTCGGCGTCGGAGCGAAACATTTGCTCACCGAATGGAACGACTTGGCGGTCGATGTCATCGGCCTCGATTGGCGGACGTCGATCGTTGAAGCGAGGGAACTCGGCGTGGACAAAGTGCTGCAAGGAAACTTGGATCCGGCGATTTTGCTTGCGGATTGGGATACGATTGAATCAAGGACGAAAGCGATCATTGATGAAGGGATCGAAGCGGGGCGCCACGTGTTCAATTTGGGCCACGGGGTGACGCCGGACGTTTCGCAGGACACCTTGAAAAAACTGACAGAACTCATTCATACGTATTCAAAACGATAATCTAAAAGAGGTGGAAATAATGAGCAAAGAAAAACTGGCGTTGTTGATCATGGCATATGGTACGCCGTACAAAGAGGAAGACATCGAAAGATATTACACGCACATCCGTCATGGGCGACGCCCGTCGCAAGAAGAAATTGAGGATTTGAAAGCACGTTACCGCGCAATCGGCGGCATTTCGCCATTGGCGAAAATAACCGAAGCGCAAGCAAAGGCGATCCAAGCAAAACTGAATGCGATGCAGGACGAGTATGAATTCGACCTTTATATCGGTTTGCGCCATATCGAGCCGTTCATTGAAGATGCGGTTGAACAAATTGCCAAAGACGGCCACAAAAAAATCGTCTCGCTCGTTTTGGCGCCGCATTACTCGACATTCAGCATCAAAGGCTACAACGACCGCGCGAAGAAGGCGGCGGAAAAACATGGCTTGGATATCACGTCCGTCGTCGATTGGTACGACAAGCCAGGATTCATCCAATATTGGGCGGATGCGATCGAAGAAGTGTACCAATCGATGCCTGAAGAAGAAAAAGCGGACGCCGTCGTCATTTTCTCGGCGCACAGCTTGCCGGAAAAAATCATTCAAGACGGCGACCCATATCCAAAACAATTGGAAGAGACGGCCCGTCTCGTATTTGAAAAAATCAGCGTGCCGCATTACGCCGTCGGCTGGCAAAGCGAGGGGAACACGCCTGAACCGTGGCTTGGACCCGACGTGCAGGATTTGACAAGAGAGCTTCATAAGGAAAAAGGCTACAAAGCATTCATCTATGCGCCGGTCGGTTTCGTTTCCGACCATTTGGAAGTGTTGTACGACAACGATTACGAATGCAAGATCGTCTGCGATGAAATCGGGGCTAGTTACTATCGTCCACCGATGCCGAACACGGATGAACGGTTCATCGAGACGTTGGCGGAAGTCGTATTGGAACAGCTGGAAAATCATTAATTTGCGAGTGATTCAATAATGAAACGAATATTGGTTGTCGGCGGCGGCATTGCCGGGCTTGCCGCCGCCTATTACGTACAAGAAGCGATTGAACGCGACGCGTTGCCTTATCAACTGCGGCTCGTTGAAGCGGAAAACCGCTTAGGCGGAAAAATCGCCACCGTTTACCGGGACGGGTTCACGATCGAACGTGGCCCTGACTCGTTTTTGGCCCGTAAAACGGCTGCTGTCAAATTGATTGAAAAAGTCGGCTTGAAAGATTCGCTCGTCCGCAATGCGACAGGACAAGCGTACATATTGGTGAAAAGGAAATTGCACAAAATCCCGGAAGGTTCATTCATGGGCATACCGACCGAAGTCCGCCCGTTTTTGTTTTCTTCGTTGTTTTCCGTGAAAGGAAAGCTCCGGGCAGGCCTCGATTATATTTTGCCGAAAGGAAAACCGGTTGCCGACCAATCGCTCGGACATTTTTTCCGGCGTCGGTTTGGGGATGAACTTGTCGAACATTTGATTGAACCATTGCTTTCCGGCATCTACTCGGGCGATATCGATGAAATGAGTTTGATGGCGACGTTTCCGAACTTTTATCACTTGGAGCAAACATACGGAAGCATCATCAAGGGCCTGAAAAAATCGATGCCGAAGCGGCCGATAAAGGAAAAGCCGAAACAAGGGATGTTTTTCGCTTTGCGAGGCGGTTTTCAATCGCTAATCGATGAATTGGAAAAACGATTGGGCGATGTGGTCACGAAAGGCGTCGCTGTCGATCATATCGAAAAAAAGGACGCCCATTATCATGCCTTGCTCAGCGACGGCACCGTTTACCGGGCGGATGCCGTGATCGTCGCTTCACCACACCAATCGCTCAAGAAAATGTTCAGCCAATACGACCGCTTTGACATCGTCGCGGAGATGCCGAATACGTCCGTGGCCAACGTCGCTTTGGCTTTTGACGCCAAACATATCAAACACAAAATGGATGGAACCGGTTTTGTCGTTTCGCGAAACAGCGATTTCCGCATCACCGCTACGACGTGGACGGAGAAAAAATGGCCGCACACAACACCGGGTGGGAAGGTGTTGTTGCGCAGTTACGTCGGGGGGCCGCACGATCCCCATGCGGTCGATTTGTCGGATGACGAACTCGTCAATGTTGTGCTTTCCGATTTAAGAAAGATTACCACCATTGACGGCGAACCGGAGTTTTTCGTCGTGACGCGTTTCAAAAACGCGATGCCGCAATATGTCGTCGGCCATAACGAACGCATCAAGGAACTGAACGACTTTATCGAAAGCGAATTGCCGGGTGTAACGCTCGCCGGCAGTTCATATACCGGAGTCGGCGTCCCTGACTGCATTGAGTCCGGAGAAAAAGCGGCGGCACAAACCATTGAGTATTTAAACGCAAACGAAAAAAATTGAGGCTGGATGTTCATCCAGCCTTTTCAATTGGTTGCCGGCTTAAAGCGCATAAGGGATTTGACGTGTCAATGTGCAACTGGGTGAACAGAAAGGTCCATGAAACCATTTCAAAGAAAAATCAAAGATAGCGCATTGTTGAAGTCGTTTGCTTTGTACGGAAAAACTTGCTCCCGACGTGGACTGACCACATTCGGCAAACGGAATCGATATCTATTAAAACAGTATTTTTGTTATAATGTTGGTAATGTGAAAGCAAAAAAAATAGCAACTAAAGAAATAGTTGCTTCATCCGGAAAGGAAGTCTTATTATAGAAATGACTTTATAAGAAAAGTTGAACGCGATTGTTATTATCTTGCAGGGTGATTGCATTCTGGGCAAAGGTTGCCATAACAATCAGCTTGTTCAACTATTTCAGCACCACATTGTTGACAATGCTTTTTTGGCAAATTTCGAAAGAATTCAATAACATTGACCATCGTTGATCCTCCCTCTTAGGAATTGCTACTCGTAGAGAAATTTATTTAATCGACATTTTAAATGGTTAAACTCATTGTACTATAACACGATTTGAAAAGTCAATACTGTTTTACAACAAAATAATATGTTTTTTGAAATTGTGAACACTGTGTTACAACATTGGTGCGGAAGGGGTAATCGAATGAAATTAACGATCATTGGGCATTGGGGCGGTTATCCGGCCAAAGGCGGCGCATCGAGCGCTTATTTGCTGGAAAAGGACGATTATAAGATGATGCTCGACTTTGGCAGCGGCGCATTGTCGAAACTGCAACAGTACATAAATGTAACAGAACTCGATGCTGTTATACTTTCACATTATCACGCCGACCATATCGCGGACATCGGTGTGTTGCAACATGCGTTGTATGTGGAAAATCTGTTGCAACAAAAAGAAAAAGTGGTGGAAATTTACGCCCATCAGGAAAACGAATTCGAGTTTCACAAGTTGGCCGACGATTATACGAAAGCGGTGAAATATCGTCCGCATGACGTGTTGAATTTGGGGCCGTTTTTCATCCGCTTTTTGAAAACGAAGCATTCCGTGCCGTGCTACGGCATGCGCATCACCGATGGGACAAGCACGATCGTTTACACGGCGGATTCGGCATTCCAAGAAGAATGGATCAAATTTTCCAAAGATGCGGATTTGTTGCTGGCAGACACGAACTTTTACGCAGACCAGGATGGCACGGAAGCCGGCCACATGACGAGCGAGGAAGTCGGTTTGATTGCCGAACGGGCCAACGTAAAAGAGTTGATGCTCACACACTTGCCGCATTTCGGCGACCATGGACAGCTCGTAAAAGAAGCGGCGGAAATGTACGGCGGGAAAATCACACTCGCTAAAGAAGGTCTCGTTTGGCAAGCGGGCGAATAAGCTCACATCATCTTCATTTCAAGAAGATTTCATATAAAAACGATTTAAAGGGGAGATCCGACCGATGAAATTTATCGACAACAAAGGCATCACCGATCCGATGATCAACTTGGCGCTTGAAGAGTACGTTTTGAACACGTTCGGTTTGGACGACTCGTTCTTGTTGTTTTACATCAACGAACCTTCGATCATCATCGGCAGAAACCAAAACACCATTGAAGAAATCAATACGGAATTCGTTGAAAAAAACAATATAAAAGTCGTCCGCCGCTTGTCGGGAGGCGGGGCCGTTTACCACGATTTGGGCAACTTGAATTACAGCTTCATCACGAAAGACGACGGCGACAGCTTCCACAATTTCGCCAAATTCACCGAACCGGTCGTAAAAGCGTTGAACGAACTCGGCGTCCCGGCAAAACTTGAAGGCCGCAATGACATCGTCGTGGAAGGGAGAAAAATTTCCGGTAATGCGCAATTTGCGACAAAAGGAAGAATGTTCAGCCACGGAACGTTGATGTTTGACTTGAATTTGGAAGATGTCGTCAGCGCATTGAACGTCAATAAAGAAAAAATCGAATCGAAAGGAATCAAATCGATCCGCAGCCGCGTCGCCAACATTTCCGAATATTTGCAAGAAGAAATGACGATGGACGAATTCAAGGAACATATTTTGAAATCGATTTTTGATGTCAAAGACGTAAAAGACGTGCCGGTCCAAGAGTTGACGGACGAAGATTGGGAAAAAGTTTATGAGATTTCCAAAAACCGCTATCAAAAGTGGGAGTGGAATTACGGCAAATCGCCAGAATACAATATGAAAGTTTCCCATAAGTTCCCATCCGGGTTGCTTGACGTACGTCTCGATGTGAAAAACGGCATCATCCAAAATTGCAAAATTTACGGCGATTTCTTTGGCATCGGCGACGTGGCGGATATCGAAAAAGCGCTTGTCGGCGTCCGCCACAGCAGAGATGCGGTTGAAGAAGCGTTAAAAGACTTCGACATCCCTTATTATTTGGGCAAGATCACGAAAGAAGATTTGATCAATTTGATTTATTGATTCGCTTACAGACATTCCATACGGCGTGCTGCGCGCGTTGGAATGTCTTTTGTGTTGCTGAAAATTAGAAAGCGGTTGCATTTCGGATTGTCGATCGAACTGCTTAACCGATGAAATGGGCCGCATAGATCACTTTATTTTTAGGTTGCATCCATTTTTCGAAAAGCGGGAATTTACGATGTTATATAAAATGAGGAAAGAAGGAGCCTTCGATGAAATTCCACCTTCATATCGATGAAGCTTACAAAGAGCCGGAAGTGCACATTTATGCCGCGGCTTATACGGAAGCGATCGAACAATTGATGAAACAATAGAAAGCTCCTTCCCAAGCTGCGCTGATCGGTTATTTGAATGAAGACATCCACGTGTTGAAAGTGGAGGACATTTACGTGATCGTCACGGAAGACGGGAAAATGAACTTGCATACGGAACGGGACGAGTACGAATCGAAATACAATTTTTATGAAATGAAGAAACATATCCGAAGACGTTCGCATGGATCAACAAATCGACATTGATCAACCTCGATGATTTGTAAACGATCCAATACAAATTCGGGAAAACCGAAGCGATTTTGACGAACGACATCAATTTCCCGATCAGCCGGAGATATTTGAAACTGTTGAAACAAAAGCTTGGGATAGGGAGGTATAACGGATGAAGGCCATACGGTTCATACTGTTGGGGTTTTTGTTCAGTTTGTCGGCAACTTACACGATTTTGGCGGTCTTTGCCCCCGATGAGGTGATTACGACCGACGAACTGTTTAGACAATATGTCATTGCTGCCATTTTGGGGCCGTTCATCGGCTTGGGGAGCTTGATCTTTTACGTCGAACGATTGACGTTGTTTTGGCAATTGTTCATGCACTACCTGTTTGCCACGTTCGCGGTCATCGTCGCCGGTGCCATCGGGAATTGGTACGATGAAGGGAACCTGTTGTCCATCGGGAGGGTCCTTCTCTTCCAACTCATCATTTACGTTGTCGTTTGGGTGATCTTGAACATCATTTTGCAACGTGATGTAAAAGCGATCAACGAAGACTTAAAACGCCGAAGAGAGAAGTTGGCATAACGAACATCATCGAAGTGGAAAAATTGACGAAACGGTATAAAGACGTCGAAGCGGTAAAAGGGATCGATTTTCACGTCGAAAAAGGATCGCTCTTCGCTTTTTTGGGGACAAATGGCGCCGGAAAATCGACGACGATTGAAATTTTATGCACGATTCAAGAAAAAACGTCCGGAAATGTGCAAATTGACGGCAACATGCTCGGCACGCACAAAGGGAATGAAAGTGATGGTGAACGAATGGATGATCAGCGGGCTCCTTTCGATCATCGCCGTGACGACGACTTTGGGGGCGTTCGGCACGTACGTCAACGACCTTGAAGCAAAGAAAAATGTCGATCTCTTAACGACGGAATTGCCGCATGCAAGCATTCAGTTAAGTTATTTGATGAGCTCGAGCATCATCCTTTTCGTCAAACGGAACAAATGATGAAAAGCAAAAAACGTCTGGACGTTTTTACGAAAAAGCAGATTCCGATGTAAAACAATGCCAATTCACCATTTCAGTTCACATTTTTTACTTTATTTGCTAAATTAATAAGTAGTCCCTAAGTCTCTTGTCAGATTAGGGGAGGTACAAATAGCATATGTTTCACGATGAATTTTTCTTTCATGAAATCACACCGCTTACGATGGCCGTCCTTCCTGAAAACGATGAAACGGGCGCCATCAATTCCATCGTTTTGGAAGAATCCGGCGAATACCTCGTCCAGTCGAATCCTACGAAATTGATTGATTTGGCGTGCAAATTCTTCGGAAGCTCACTGCGAGGCAGGCTCGAAGGGACGCGCCAAATCAGTCGCATCACGCATAAAGCCCCGATTGCGATCGACCCCTCAACCGGCATGTATTTTTTCCCGACCACTTCTCCGAAAAACAAAGCATGTTCTTGGATCAACCATTCCCATGTCGACCATATCCAACCGGCAGGAAAAAAACAGACGAAAATCGTTTTCCACAACGGAAAATCGATCGTCGTAAACGTCTCCTATGGTTCGATGTTGAACCAGATGCAACGGACGGCGCAATTCCGTTATTCATTGGAACAACGGATGAGACAAATGAAAAGCGATATGGAAAACCGCATGTTGGAAAAGTCAAAACGAGATTGATTGCATTGTGATACCAGAAAACAAACAAGAGGCTTAGGGATGTTAAACGTAAAATGGATAGCCCGGACAGACTTATGTTATGCTTATGGAAAGACGATGTTGGCGGGGCGCCGCATCATGTCGTATACGCCCCGGAAAAAGGAGGAAGACGATGTCTTTAGAAATCGTTGCCAGTTGCGACCGTGATTTGACGAGCGGCTATATCATCGAACAAATCAAACGCGAATTGAAAGAAGCGCCTCTCGGGAAGCCGATTTTTTACATCGTTCCCGAACAAATGACGTTTCAACAAGAATACGAACTGTTCAAAGACGATAACATAAGGGGAAGTTTGCGTGCGCAAGTCGTCAGTTTCAGTCGCCTTGCGTGGCGCGTGCTGCAAGATGTCGGCGGGAACACGAAACAATACATCAGTTCGACGGGGAAACAGATGATGCTGCGCAAAATCGTCGAAGAAAGAGCGGAACCGTTTTACATGTTCCAAAAAGCGGCGGACAAAATCGGTTTCCTCGAAGAATTAGACGGCCTCATCACCGAATTGAAACGGCACCAAATCACCCCGGACGTATTGGAAGCATACATCCCGTATACGCAAGAAAATGGGGCGCTGAACCTCAAATTGAAAGATTTGCATTACATATATGATAGATTCGACCATTATTTGAAAGATAAATATATCGACGGGGAAGACCAGTTGGAATTGCTCATCAAAGCGATCCCGAAAACTGGTTTGTTGGAGGGGGCGCATGTTTACATCGACGGCTTTTACCGTTTTACACCGCAAGAATTAAATATCGTAAAAGAATTGTTGCAAGTCGCCAAAAACGTGACGATTGCGCTAGCCGTCACCGAAGAGGAATTGGAGCGCCCGCTCGATGAGCTCGATTTGTTTTATCAGACGAAAGAAACGTATGCCATGTTGAAAGACATGGCGGACGATTTGGCCATCGAATGGAAAGAGCCGGTGTTTTTAACGCAAAACGGAAAGAAGAAACTACCGTTCCTCCATTTGCAGCGTCATTTTGACGTCCGCCCGACACCTGCATTCGACGAAGCGGTCGAAGGGGAGATCCTCGTTGCCGAAGCGGTGCATCCAAGGGCGGAAATCGAGGGCGTCATCCAGGAAATTTTGCGCCTCGTCCGCGATGAAGGGTACCGGTACCGCGATATCGCGCTTTTCGTCCGCGAAACCGACCAATATTACGATTTGATCCAAACATTGTTCAACGATTACGATATCCCGGTTTTCATCGATGAAAAGCGGACGATGTTGAACCACCCGTTGATTGAGTTCATCCGGTCGCTGTTGGATGTCATCGAATCGAATTGGCGGTACGATGCGATGTTCCGTTTATTGAAGACGGGATTCATCAAACCGACAAATGACAGGCATCCGCTTACGAACGATGCCATCGATCAATTGGAAAATTATGTGCTGGAATTCGGCATCCGGAGAAAATCCCAATGGACCGACGAACATTGGGTTTACCACCGTTTCAAAGGGTTCGAATTTGCAGTGCAGACCGACCGCGAAAAAGAATTCGAAGAAAAACTCAATGCGTACAAAGAACAGGTGACTAGCTGGCTTAAGCCGTTTGACGAACGGTTTAGCGCATGCCGAACGGTGCGGGAGTACAGCGAACAGTTGTATTTGTTGCTCGAACAGCTAGAAATTCCCGAACAACTCGAAGAAAAACGCCAACAGTATGAAAGGATGGGGAATCTCGAAAAAGCGCGCGAAGAAGAGCAAGCTTGGCTCGCCGTCATGAATTTGCTCGATGAGCTCGTCGAATTGATTGGTGAAGCGAAAATCGACCTAGCTGAGTACAGCAACATTATCAACGCGGGCTTGGAGGCGCTCCAGTTTTCCCACGTCCCGCCGAGCATGGACCACGTCATTGTCGGCACGATCGACCACTCGCGCATTTTAAACAAAAAATGTGTCTTTTTGATCGGCGTCAACGAAGGTCTTTGGCCGAAAAAAGCGGGCATCGACGGCATCATCAACGAAGAAGAACGTGAATTTTTGGAGCATTTCGGCTTAAAGCTTGCTGCGAGCAACCGCCGCGTCCTGCTCGATGAACAGTTGTACATGTATATGGCGTTTACGCTTCCGACCGATTTTTTGATGGTCAGCTATAGTTTAAGCGACCAGGAAGGGAATGCCAAAATTCCGGCGCAAATCGTCGACAGGCTGTACGAGTTTTTTCCGGAGTTGGGCCGGCCATTGCTTTTGACCGACCCGGAGGAAATGCATGATGCCGTCCGTTTTGTCACGACGCCGCAAAAAACGCGCGGTCCGTTGAACGTGCAGTTGTCCCGCCATTTGCGTGGTTATCGCATCGATGCCATTTGGTGGAGCGTATTGGACTGGTACATTGAAAATGAATCGAAGAACGGCGCGACCCGCCGCACATTGCAAAGTTTGTTTTATAAAAACGAGCCGGTCGATTTGAACGAACAGACGGTTGAAAAATTGGTGCCGAAAATCGTCCAAACGAGCGTCTCGCGGATGGAAATGTTGTATCGTTGTTCCTACCAACATTTTTTGCGTTACCACTTGAAATTGGAAGAACGCCGGACGTATTCGCTGGAGGCGCCGGACATCGGGCAGCTGTTCCATGAAGCGCTCAAGACGATCACCGAATGGATTTTTGCATCCGGAAAAGATTTTAAAGAAGTGACGAAAACGGATGCCGAAACGTATGCGAAAAAATCGATCGACGAATTGGCGCCTGTGTTGCAGCATCACATTTTGGCCAGTTCCAACCGTTATCGCTACTTGAAGCGGAAATTGCAACAAGTCATCGCCAAAGCGACGTACGTGCTGAGCGAACAAGCGCGCGCAAGCGGATTTTCACCGGTGGGAATCGAGTTGAGTTTCGGCTACGACAAAGGGTTGGAGCCGGTGAAGATTCCGCTCCCGAACGGCCGCGAACTTCACTTGCGCGGCAGAATCGACCGCGTCGATAAAGCGCAAATAAACAACGAGTTGTATTTACGCATCATCGATTACAAATCGGGCAGTCAATCGCTTTCGCTCGAAGAAGTGTATTACGGCATCGCTTTGCAAATGTTGACGTACTTGCACGTCGTCTTGGAACAGGCGCAGTCATGGTTGAAAATGGGTGCATCGCCTGCGGGCATTTTATATTTCCACGTCCACGACGCGATGTTGAACGACCCGGAAGTGGCGACGGAAGAACAACTCGAAAAAGAATTGTTCAAAAAATATAAAATGAATGGCCTCGTCCTGAAAGATCCGGACGTGGCAATCATGATGGATGAACATCTCGCCGCAGGAAACAGCGACATCATTCCGGTGCGCCTGAAAAAAGACGGGGATTTTTACAAAAATTCCCGTGTCGCCGATGAAACGGCTTTTGCGCTGTTAAGAAACTACATCGAAACGTTGATCAAGCGCGCCGGCATCCACATTGTAAGCGGGAAGATCGAATTGAATCCATATGAAAACGACAAAGGGACGGCTTGCCGTTTTTGCCCGTTCCGCTCCGTCTGCCAATTCGATCCGATTTTGCGCGAAAACAAATATCGTCGTTTCGTCCCGCTAAGCGACGACGAAGTGTTGGAGCGCATCGAAAAAGAATTGATGGAAAGCGATGAAGAAACGGATGGGAGTGACAAGCGATGGTAAAGTGGACCCCGGAACAAAAACGTGCCATTGAGGAGCGGGATGCGAACATCCTCGTTGCAGCGGCCGCCGGTTCGGGAAAGACGGCCGTTTTGGTCGAACGGATCATTCAGCGCATATTGGACGAAGAAGAACAGTTGAACATCGATGAGATGTTGATCGCGACATTCACGAACGCCGCTGCGGAAGAAATGCGGCAACGGATCGGTTTGGCATTGGATAAAGCATTACAGGAAAACCCGGCTTCCTACCATTTGAAAAAGCAGCTGTCGCTTTTGCAGCGGGCATCGATTTCGACGCTCCACTCGTTTTGCATGCAAGTCGTCCGTGAATACAGCTACTTGCTCGATTTGGATCCGGCTTTCCGCATCGCGGATGATATGGAAATCGATTTGTTGAAACACGAAGTGCTCGATGAGCTGTTTGAAGAATGGTACGGCCAAGAAGGCGAAGCGGTCGAACGCTTCTTTGCCGTCGTCGACATGTTTTCGAGCGACCGCAGTGATGCCGAAGTGGAAGCGTTGATTGTAAACTTGCATACGTTCGCCAAGCAACATCCTTGGCCGAAACGATGGCTTGAACGTGTCGCCGAAATGTACAACGTCGATGATGCCTTCAATGAAACGGATGTATCGTGGCTAAAGCTGTTGAAACAAGAAATAAATGTACAACTGCACACTTTCAAAAAAAGAATCGAAAGAGCGATGCAAATCGCCCGTGAACCGGACGGTCCATATCATTATCTTGATGCGCTCGAAGCGGACCGGCAATTGATCGACGAAGCGCTGAAACGGATCGGTTCGTGGGATGATTTGCAATCGTTTGTGGCGAACACGAAATTTAAAAACCTCTCGGCGAAACGGGTTGAATGTGACGAAGCGAAAAAAGAGGCGATCAAAAAAATCCGCGACGCATTCCGCAAAGAGTGGAACAGCTTGAAAAAGCGCTTCTTTGGGCGCAGTTTGGCGCAACATCGATCCGATATGGAAAAATTGTATCCTGTCGTCCAACACTTGATTCACCTCGTTTTGCAATTTGAAGAACGTTTCCAGGCGATCAAGCGTGAGCGTGCCATCGTCGATTTCAACGATTTGGAACATTTTGCGCTTGCCATTTTGACCGAACCGGATTCGGACGAAGATGAAATCGTTCCTTCCCGAATCGCCCAATATTATCAGAACAAATTCAAAGAAATATTGGTTGATGAGTATCAAGACATCAACTTGGTGCAAGAGACGATCATCAGGGCGATCAGCCGTAAAAGCGGCAATGTGTTCATGGTCGGCGACGTAAAACAGAGCATTTACCGCTTCCGCCATGCGGAGCCGAGTCTGTTCATCAGCAAGTACGAAGCGTTCGCAAAAGACGAACGCGCGGGGAAACGGATCGATTTGGCGAAAAACTTCCGCAGCCGGGAACATATTTTGACAGGCGCGAATTTCATTTTCAAACAAATATTCGATTCGAAGCTCGGCGACATTGCATACGATGATGCGGCCGCGCTCGTCTATGGAAACAAAGGGTACGATGAATTTCCGATCGAGCGCGATGAAGTCGAACTCGTCATCATCAATGACGAAAAGGGCCGCGAAGCAAAAGACGATTTTGCGGAACATATCACGAAAGAACAACTCGAAGCAAGGCTCTATGCGAAAAAAATCAAAGAATGGCTCGGGCACGACGGTAACGAGCCGCTTAAAGTATTGGATAAAAAGACGAACACGTTGCGCGACGTACAATACCGCGACATCGTCATTTTGCTCCGTTCGATGTCGAGTGCGCCGACGATCGTCGACGAATTGAAACAACAAGGCATACCTGTGTATGCCGAATTGAAAACCGGTTATTTTCAAGCAATCGAAATCCAAGTGATGATCAACATGTTGAAGATCATCGACAACCCTTACCAGGACATTCCACTCGCTTCGGTGTTAAGATCGCCAATCGTCGGCTTGAACGAAGAACAATTGGCGCAAATTAGGCTTGCCAAACGGAACGCACCGTTTTATGAAGCCGTAAAAAAGGCAAGCCGTGAAAATGACGACTTGAAACCGGTGTTGGAGCCGTTTCTGAAACAGCTCGAAACGTACCGCAAGATGGCGCGTGAACGTTCATTGTCCGAACTCATTTGGACGATTTTCCAAACGACCGGATATTACGATTATGTCGGCGGCATTCCCGGCGGACGGCAGCGGCAAGCCAATCTGCGGGCGCTTTACGATCGCGCGCGCAGTTACGAAGAGACGAGTTTCCGCGGCTTGTTCCGGTTTTTGAGGTTCATCGAACGGATGGAGAAACGGAAGAAAGATTTGGGGGAAGCGCGAGCGTTGAGCGAACAGGAAGATGTCGTCCGCATCACGACGATCCATAAAAGCAAAGGGTTGGAGTTTCCGGTCGTCATCTTGGGCGAATTGAACAAAGAATTCAATTTGCAAGACTTAAAAGGCAAATACATTTTAAACAAAGAACACGGTTTTGCGACGAAATTCATCGATCCGATCAAGCGCGTCACGTATTCGACGTTATATTATTTGGCGGTTCGCGAAGAAGAAAAACGCCATCTGCTTTCGGAAGAAATGCGGATTCTTTACGTTGCGCTCACCCGGGCGAAAGAAAAGCTCGTCATGGTCGGCAGGGTCAACGACATCGAAAAAGAAAAGGAAAAATGGCGGGAAGCATTCACGCATGATGAACTCGTTTTGCCGCTACAACTGCGCAAAAATGCGAAAACGTATCTCGATTGGATCGGCCCTGCGTTGATCCGTCACCCGGACGCAAGCACGCTTCGGGAAAACGATGAACCGAATGCCGAAGTTCCCGCTGAAATCGCCAGCGACGACTCAAAATGGCGCATCGAAATCATCGACCGCGATGCATTGCTGGAAACGGCGCCGGAAGAAGAGTTGGACGAAGAAACATTAAGACGGGCGATTCAAAATTGGGAGCCGCTTCCGGCGGAAAAAGCTATGGCCTACGACGAACTTGTGGCAAAAAGGCTGCAATTTACGTACCCGTTTGAACAAGCGATGTTGAACCGTGCAAAACAAAGCGTCACCGAAATAAAACGGCGTTTTGAAACGAGCGATGCTTACAGCGAGCGGCGCGTCATCCGCACATTTAAAAAAATCGCGACCGAACGACCGAAGTTCATCAAGCAAACGAAAGAGCTCACCCGTGCTGAAATCGGAACGGCGATGCACACAGTCATGCAGCATATCCCGTTTGACCGCTCGTGGGATGAAGACGGTCTGGCCGATTTCGTGCAACAGCTTGTGATGGAAGAAAAATTGACGGACGAAGAAGCCGAAGCCATCGACATTGAAGCGATTTTACAATTCTTTGCGACCGATTTGGCGTCTTTGATGAAGCGCCATAAAATCGAACGGGAAATACCTTTTTCATATACGCTTGATGCGGAGGAAGTGTATGACGATTGGCAAGGCGACGAAAAGGAGAAAGTGTTGATCCAAGGGGTCATCGATTGCATCGTGTTCACCGCAGAAGGGCTCGTGTTGGTCGATTACAAGACTGACGAAATCCGGGAAGACGAGTTGACTGAAAAGACGATCGAGCGGCTGAAAAACCGCTACCGCATCCAAATGAAATTGTACAAACGAGCGCTGGAAGATATTTTAGCGCAGCCGGTCATGAAAACGTACCTTTATTTCTTCTCGAAAAAGTTGACGGTCGAATTGTAAAACGTGTAAAACGATTGAAAAAAAGTTTGTTACATCCGTTATTTGCACGTGGAATTGCGTAAAATTTTTATTAGGAAAACCGTAACACTTGAAATAAGGGGTGGAATCGATGCCGGCTGTCATTTTTTGGATCGTATCGACGTTCTTTCTGTTGGCCATCGGCGCCTTAATGTACGTGGGGCTCATGTTGCTCTTTTTCTACACGGTGAAACTGATCTTTCATATGGATGAAGCGAAATGGACGAAGCTGTTTACGTTAAAAAATGGTGCAGGCCTGTACATGATGCTTGCATTGCCATATTTGTTCATGCTTGTCATCGTGTTTTACGCTAGCAAAGTCTGGTTCGGTTTCATCCAAACGGACTTCAGCATCGTAAGTGCATTGGTGGTTGTTGCGCTACTAACGTTTTCTTTTCTGATGCATATGCCGAAATTGAAAAACGTGTTGCCTTGATGCCGGGAACGACTCCCCGGCATTTTTCATTGATTTGAGCCGTCAAGGAAATGCCGTCCATGTAACGTCATAAATTTCTCCTTTCTATCATACATTTATAAAAGTGTGTTCCGCCATATGACGACGCCCCGAGGTCCACATCCGGCTCACATCATTTTGTACATAATTTTTTGAAAGGTGTGGCTGCCTTGCTTCATCTCCGTGACAAACAGATCAGTTTAATCATTTTGGTTTGTTTCGGCTTTTTCTTGTTTTTTTACGGGACGGACGGATTTACCGCCTTCACCGCCGAAAAAGCGAGGACGAATAAACTGCTCGAAGAAAAACCGCGCTTGCCAGAAGTGACGTTGGAAGACAGCATGGGTCGCAAATACGGATTCGAGGCATTTAGCGACAAATATATTTTCATGACGTTTTTCTACACAGGATGCACGACCGTTTGCCCCCAATTGGAAAGAAACGTCGCCAAGGTTTATGAACAAATCCCCGAAAACCATTTAGGGGAGGATATCGTCTTTTTAAGCGTCAGTTTCGATCCGAAAAAGGATGTTCCGGAAGTGCTCAAACGATACGGCTCGCATTTTGGAAGCGACGAAGAAACGTGGCGCTTGGCGCGCGTGCCAAAAGAAGGGGAGTTGAAACAGCTGTTGGATGAATTCGGGGTCATCGCCATTCCGATCGGCGACGGCGATTTTCAACATAACGTCGCATTTTATTTGGTCGACCGCAAAGGGTTCCTCATCGATGTGATGGACTATAACGACATCGGCGGTGCGGTCGAGCGAGTGATGGAAGTTTTGGATCGTACGAAGGAGGGGTAAGCGTGAAACGGTTCATTTACGGTCTCTTGTTATTTGCATTTTTGGCAATGCCCCCGATTGTTTCATTTTTGGAGTCGCACATGTTACTTCACATGCACGTGCAAATGCCGCTTCTAGCTTTCGCCGGCATGTTATGGACGCCTTTTTTGCAAGCGAAATTCCCCCGCTTTTTCTCACGCTGGAACGAAGATGGCGTACCAGGAATCGTTTTAGTTTCGCTCGTTGTCACGTATTGGATCCTTCCGCGCGCGATGGATGAGGCGATCCAGTTTTCGTCGGTCGAAGTGTTCAAATTCATCAGTTGGCCGTTTTTTGTCGGTGTGGCCATGAAAGACAGCTGGAAAAAATTGAAAGGGCGGCAGCGGCTTTTTTCGACTCTTTATTTTTCCTTCATCTACGGCGTGATGGGATTTGTCTACATTTTTGCTGAAGAACAGCTTTGCAACAATTATTTGATCGTCGAACAGCGCTTGCTCGGCTGGTCGTTTTTGGCGATTTCGCTCGGTGCGGCGTTTTATCGTTTGCACAATGAAGCCTTAAAGAAAAGGGATGCTGCCGCTGGAAGGAAAACGAAATTCGGCTCATAACCGGCTCTTTGTTGTGCCATATTAAAAATACCGCTATTTTCACACAATTTTACGAAAAAGATTAGCATAAACGGTTAACATTTGTTATGATAAGCATATACAATACGATGGAATTTGGAAAACGAATCATCGGATGAAGAACAGGAAACGTACATAACTTGATTCAACTTCCTGTAAACATCAAATATTCGTAAAACAGTAACGGAAGTCAAACCGTCCCAGAAGCTCATGCTCACATTATCACGTACATGATGATACATACAACATGAGTTTTAACGGCATGCAAGCGTAATTTTTTATCATTACAAGAAGAATAAAAAAAGGAGTGTAAAATTTTATGTATCATAAGCCGAAAATTGTAGTTTTGGGCGCAGGCTATGCCGGCTTGAAAACTACAAGAGATTTGACGAAATTGTTGGCGCCTGAAGAAGCCGACATCGTACTCATCAACAAACATAATTATCATTACGAAACGACTTGGCTTCACGAAGTGGCTGCAGGGACGATCAACCTGAACCAAGCCCGCTTCATGATCAGCGACGTCATTCATCCGAGCCGGGTGCGCTTGATTTATGATACGGTCGAAAAGATCGACACCGAAGAACAACGTGTCATCTTGAAGAACGGTGAAATTACATACGATTACTTGGTTGTCGCGCTCGGATTCGAAACGAACACATTCGGCATCAAAGGCATGGAAGAGTATGCTTATTCCATCGTCGACATCAATTCAAGCCGCCTCATCCGTGAGCATATCGAGCTTCAGTTTGCCAAATACAGTGCCGGTGAAAGCGACGACGAGTCCGCATTGACGATCCTTGTCGGCGGAGCTGGTTTTACAGGCATCGAATTCGTCGGCGAATTGGCGGAAAAAGTGCCGCAATTGTGCCGCAAGTA
The DNA here is from genome assembly GCA_012518125.1 of Bacilli bacterium. Classification (GTDB taxonomy): domain Bacteria; phylum Bacillota; class Bacilli; order Bacillales; family Amphibacillaceae; genus Pseudogracilibacillus. The sequence goes on from JAAYTF010000062.1 coordinate 25,485, forward strand.
TGACATCGATCGCAGCAAAGCGCGCATCATCAACGTCGAAGCGATGCCGAGCATTTTGCCGATGTTTGACAAAGACTTGGTCGACTATGCAATCAGATCATTGGAAGACCGCGGCGTCGAGTTCCGTTTAGGCACACCGATCAAAGAATGCACGCCGGAAGGTTTCATCGTCGGCGATGACAACGAGCTGATCAAAGCGGGGACGGTCGTCTGGACAGGCGGGGTCACCGGGAACTCCGTACTCGGAAAATCCGGCTTTGAACTTGAACGGGGCAAAGTGATGGTCGAACCGGATTTACGCGCTCCAGGCCATGAAAACATCTTCGTCTTGGGCGATTGCGCGTGGGTCATGGATGAAGAAGCCGGAAGACCATATCCACCGACTGCGCAAGCGGCATTGCAACACGGAGAGACTTGTGCGCGCAACTTGCGTGCGTTGTTGCGCGGCGAACCGTTGGAGAAGTTCCAATTCATCGATCGCGGAACGGTCGCTTCTTTAGGTATAAGCGACGGCATTGCGAACATTTTCAACGATACGAAGTTGAAAGGAAAAGCGGCGGCCGCGATGAAAAAAGTGGTGGACAACCGAGCATTGTTTTTGTTGGGTGGTACGAAAATTTTGCTCAAGAAAGGAAAAGTTCGTCCGTTTTAAGCGGAACATCGATAACTTTTTTTGAGAGGAGTAAATTCCATTGAGAACATTTTTTAATGTGTTGCTGGTGTTATTTGCGTCCATTTTAGGTTATGCAGTCGTCTCCCGTATCATCGAAGAGTCTCGCGACTTCCGTTAATCAATTTCGTTCCGATGTCAAAGCCGAGTGATGTTGTGGTTGGATAACATCATTCGGTTTTCCTTTTTATCAAAACCGTTTACGCACGCGCCGGTGCAAATTGCGGTTAAAAAACGTATAAAGCGTGGCATAAATGGAGAAAAACAACAATGGAAGCGTAAGATAAAGCGGAAGCAATCGCATCAAAGCAAGCAAATTTAAAAAAGCGACGACGATCGTCACGCAAAAAAACAGGAACGGAAACAATAGCGAGCGCACACCACACCCCTCCTCAATAAACTTTATGTATGTCGAAAGCGGAATAGAAGCGAAACGAAAAAAACGCTGGACATCAAACGATGCTCAGCGTTTTTATCGGGTGGGTGTTTCATTCGAATTTGTTCACCATTTGCCCCGCAACGACAGTCAAACGTTCAAAGATCATGCTCGCATACGGTTCTTTAATTTCCGCTTCATCGATCGCTTCGTTCATGCAATCGAGCCAAGCGCGCGCCCGTTCCGGGGTGATCGGGAATGGCAAATGGCGCCTACGCAAGCGTGGATGGCCGCGTTCTTGCAAGTATAACGGCGGCCCGCCGAAAAATTGCGTCAAAAAGAGCCGCTGCTTATATTTCGTCTCCGTCAGATCTTCCGGGAAAATCGGTTTGAGAAGCGGGTGTTTCGCCACCCGTTTATAAAATGCTTGGATCAACCGTTCGACCGTTTCCGCCCCGCCGATTGCTTCGTAAATCGTTTCCGTTCGCTCTGCCATATTAAAACCCCTTTGTCATTCGTTTTTTAGTTTCGCTTTTTGTTGAAAAAACCGCGCTATTTTGGGCGGTGCTTTCCGTTCTTCGATGCCGTTTTCCGCCAACACGCGTTTCAGCGCGTTCATGCCTGCTTCAGTCGATGGCGCTTCGACTTCCAATTCGTAATCGACCACGCCGTGATACAGGCTTTTGTCCAACATATAATGGATGCCGTTTTCTTCGAATGTGTACCGCTCCGTGACGAGCGAGCCGACATGTCGGAGCGCATCTTCCTTGATGCCGAGCCGTTTTAAACGTTTTGAGACGAAATCCGTTGTTGTCGGATTGCCTTCGAGCCATCGGTCCGCCGTTTCTTTCGATAGCGGTTCATTCGTCTCGAGCAGGCCTTCGTCGTGCGGTTCTTTCAACGTGAGAATGAACTGTCCACGTTTTTTGCGGATTCGAAGTGCGCATCCGTTTTCTTTCAATTGGAAATCGTCCGTTTCAAAATAATGGTTGGTTTGAACGACCGGACGTTCCGGAAAAGGCAGTTGTTTTAACAATCTGTGGAATTCATCTTCTGTAAGCATCGTTTTGAATTCGATTTCGATATGCGCTGGCATAAGATCCTCCCAAAAAATATATTATCATAAATTTCGAATGAATGATGCAAAAAATCAATCTGACATGAACTACCAATTAATAGTGAAGCGCTAGATTCTATGATAAACTATTTATGAATTGATTGTAAGCCATGGCGTATCTTCTGTATGGAATAAAGTACAAGGGGGGCTTATCGTGAATTTTGCAATTGTGTCGCGAGGCGATGAGCGATCGGATAACGTGAAAGCGAAAATGAAACAATATTTGATCGATTTCGATCTCGCTTACAACGAACAGGAACCGGACCTCGTCATTTCGGTCGGCGGCGATGGCACATTTTTGGAGGCGTTCAGACGGTACATCCATCGGTTGGATAAAACCGCTTTTTTAGGTGTACATACGGGTCATCTCGGTTTTTACACGGATTGGACGGCGGATGAATTGGAAAAACTCGTGATCGAAATTGCCAAAACCCCTTTTCACGTCGTCGAATATCCGCTTTTGGAAGTGATCATCCGCTTCAAGAAGGATGAAAAACCGCTCAAGACGTTGGCACTCAATGAAATGACCGTAAAGACGCTGGAAGGTTCGGTCGTCTTTGACGTGCAAATCCGGGGCGAACATTTCGAAACGTTCCGCGGCGACGGATTGTGCATTTCCACACCTTCCGGCAGCACGGCATACAACAAATCATTGGGCGGTGGCATCATCCACCCGTCGCTTGAAGCGATCCAAGTGACGGAAATCGCATCGATCAACAACAGGGTGTTCCGTACGATCGGCTCTCCTTTGATTTTGCCGAAGCATCACACTTGCCTGCTGCGTCCTTACCAAAAAGATCGGTTCATCATCGGGATCGACCATATAACGAAAACGTACAGCGATGTCAAATCGATCCAATGCCGGGTGGCAAGGGAACGAATCCGTTTCGTCCGTTACCGGCCGTTTCCATTCTGGAACCGGGTGCGGGATTCGTTCATCGCGGAGGCGAAGCCGAAAGAAGAATGGCAATAAGAAAAATCATCACCGAAAAAGATGCAGGCAAGGAATTGCGGCAATTTTTGAAAGAAGAGCTGTCGTTTTCAGGACGTTTCATCAAAATGCTGTCGGAAAAGACCGGCTGCTTTTTGGTCAACGGTCGACCAGTCGATGTCAGCTTCATCGTGCAAGCCGGGGACGTATTTGAATTCATCATTCCTGAAGAAGAAAGAAGCGAATCGGTCCAACCTGAAAACATCCCGCTGAACATCGTATTTGAAGATGAATGGTTCATCGTCATCGACAAACCGGCGGGAATCCCGTCGATGACCTCATGGCTGCATCCGACCGGAACGATTGCCAATGGTATTTTACATTACTACGACCAAAAACGGTTGCCATACACCGTGCACGTCGTGACCCGCTTAGACCGGGACACTTCAGGTTTGATGGTCGTCGCCAAACATCAATATAGCCATTCGCTCTTTTCCCGCATGCAACAAGCTAATCAAATCGAACGCCGCTATGAAGCCTTCGTTCATGGCACGTTGGAGCATGAAGCAGGGACGATCGAGCTTCCGATCCGCCGCAAAGCGAAATCGATCATTGAACGGGTCGTCGCCCCTGATGGCCAAGAGGCGATCACCCATTTTTCGTTGATCAAACAATACGAACGTTTTGCCCACGTCAACATTCAGCTTGAAACGGGGCGGACGCATCAAATCCGCGTTCATTTTTCGGCAATCGGCCACCCTCTCGTCGGCGACGATTTATACGGGGGAAGCACGGAAATGATGAAACGGCAGGCGCTTCATTGTTCCTATTTGGCATTCAAACATCCATATACAAAAGAACCGATGTCCTTCAACAGCCCTTTGCCGGAGGATATGAAAGTATTGTTGGACGGGAATAGATGATTTTGCGAACATTTCAAATCATATAAAATGAAAGAGGAAACCATCTTCGAACATGCAACCTGATTTTTCAGATAGGTAGGTGAGAGTCGTGACAAACGATGTAGAAAAAAGGGAAGAACGAGAGAAAGAATTGATCGATTTATTGGAAGCTGAAGACATCGAACGTTTTCGCGAAGCATTTTTGCAATTGCACCCATATGAACAGGCAAGTTTTTTCAGTGAATTGAAAAAACCGGACCGGATGAAAGTTTACGCTTACCTATCGCCACGGGAAGTTTCTTTCGTCATGGAAAACATTGAACTTGAAGACACGGAAAAATTCATCACGGAAATGGACCCGCATTTTGCGACGATGGTGATTGCCGAGATGGCTGTCGACGATGCCGTCGACTTGTTGAAAGAGTTGTCGATCGATGAAGTGGCCAGTTTCTTGACGTTGATGGATGAAGAACCGGCGAGCCAAATCAAAGAATTGCTGCATTACGAAGAAAAGACCGCCGGAAGCATCATGACGACGGAGTATTTCACCATCAAAGATACGTTGACCGTGAAAGAAACGTTGGAATATATGAAAGAAAAAGCCCCTGATGCGGAGACGATTTATTACGTTTATGTCCTCGATGAAGACAAAAAATTGGTCGGTGTGTTATCGTTGCGCGATTTGATCGTCGCCGATGAAAATGATCGGATTCGCGACATCATGAACAAAAACGTCGTTTCCGTCTCCGTCGGCAAAGACCAGGAAGAGGTCGCGCAAATGATCCGTGACTACGACTTTTTGGCGCTCCCGGTCGTCGATTTTCAAAACCATTTGTTGGGGATCATCACCGTCGACGATATTTTGGACGTCATGGATGAAGAAGCGAGCGACGACTATTCAAAATTGGCTGCGATTTCCGACGTCTACGCGCGCGATTTAAGCCCGTTCGAAGCCGCGAAAAAACGACTTCCTTGGCTCGTCATCCTCCTTTTTTTAGGGATGATTACGGCGAGCCTCATCGGCAGTTTTGAAAAAACGTTGGAACAAGTGCCAATCGTCGCCATCTTCATCCCGCTCATTGCCGGAATGGCCGGAAATGCGGGTACGCAGTCGCTTGCGGTTGCGGTACGTGGAATTGCCGTGGGAGATTATCACAGCGGGAACCGGTCGAAGTTGATTTGGCGGGAATTGCTCACCGGCGTGCTTACTGGAAGCGCCAATGCGCTCATCGTCGTTCCGATGATATACATTTGGAAAGGGAATTTGTTTTTAGGCTTGCTCGTCGGTTTGGCGATTTTGACCACCGTCATCGTCGCGACGTTGTCGGGCACACTCATTCCGCTTTTGATGGAACGGTTCAACATCGACCCGGCAGTCGCTTCCGGACCGTTCATCACGACATTGAACGACATTGCTTCCGTGCTCATTTATTTCGGATTGGCGACGATCTTCATTTCGATGTTGTTGTAAATGCCTCATTCCGGCCGGATTTTCCGGCCATTTTTTATGTTTGCAACTGGCACATTTCGCATGTGGGCTCATATAATGGCAATGAATGAACCGCTTTGGAAAGAGGGATGCCAGTTGGAAAAAATGTACGAAAACGAACCGCTCTTATACGTCGCACAACCGGAATTGGAAAGACCGGCATGTCAAATGCAGGAAGAGTTCATTTCGTTTTTTGACGAAGAGATGAGCGAGGCGCAAAAAAACATCGAAAAACGAGAGAACGGCTCGTTCAAACAACTTTCAATCGATGAAAAGATCGATTATTTGGTCCAGTTGCCACAACAATTCATTCAAATGAAATGCAAAATTGAAACGAAAGAGAAAACGTTTCGCGGTTCCGTGATGAAGCGAACGAAAAACGAGGTCGAACTGAAGCATTCCGGCGGAAAGACGATGATCCCGATCGCTGAAATCATCTCCATCGAACTGATCGGATTATAAAAAACACCATCGAGAAAGGTCGATGGTGTTTCTTTTTCTATTAAAACGCTGAAATGGCTGGTAAACATGTGACGTGACAGAAACATTTCAAATCGACAGTGATGCAGATGCCTGTTGCGCGCAATTTTTTCGTTTCTTGGTCCATCGGATTATGAGGGTTCGGATTTGGACAATTCGGATCGCGCAACAATTCTAAAACGGCGCAGCAATCATCGTTGACGCTTTTGACTCGAAAATAATAGCTGGCGACAATCTTTCCGATATTCCGTGAATGCGCCCCATATCCTTTGAATGGTTTGCACCCATCCTTACAATATAATAAGACAGGGATCGTATCCAAGTTGTTTGGCACTTCCGTTTGCCCCAACAAATCACTGATGGAGCGTTCGCAGCTCGTTTGGCAGTCAGGTCCTTCCGTCACGTCTCTTTGTGCGCGGGCGATTTCTCTTAAAATTTTGCATACGCAATTGTGAGCATGGTAGTCTTTACCGCACGTTCCACAACTCATAATAAAACTCCTTTCTCTCGTTAAGTAGACTAATCCATATAGTCGATAATAAGATATGTCATTCGTATACGTGTTGTGTAGGCACATACATCAGGAACGAATATTGCGGGAACTTTCGCGAAATATTTCAAACATGTTGAATATAGCTATTTTTTTGCTGGTTGGATATGGTAAAATAAAGATACAAGGAGGTGGCTTCAATGGGCTATTTTTTGCCGATCCGAGATTATCAAGGGGAACAGTACAAACGAAGAATCGTCGGGTCAAATCATACGTATCAGGTCGACCGAACGTATCGTGTGGTTTTTCATAAAATTTCCAACGACAATCAAGCTGATCGGAAATTGACTTATGTGGCCGCCAAAAAAAGCGTTGCCAAGAGGAATGAAAAAATGAAAAAAAGAAGACGGTTCACCAGCGGAGGAGGAAAAGTTGCAGGAAAAGGGGAGCATATTAATATGCAAATTTAGTTGACCGTGTTCATCTCAGCAATAGGACAGATGGGCACTTTTTTTTGCGCTGGTTCAATGAATTTTTTTCTCATAGTCTTTATGTTTTATTTTATAGTATGGTTGGACGAACAACGGTTTTCCTTCCCAATATTCGACATAAAACAGTTCCTTCACCGTTTTGAATTGCCGTTTTTCCAGTTCATCGAGCAGCCATTTTTCCGTCTTGTTGATTTCCCTCAAGTTGTCGTAAATGATTTCCCCATCGGACACCAACGTCACCGCCAAATGCTGCGCGCTAGGTGCGATATTCAAATCTTCTTTCGTCGGTGTCGCGTAATTTGATTTTTTCAGCACCGACAGCTCACCATTCGATTCCAGGACTGCATACTCGACTTCCTGGACGGAAAAGACATCTTTCATTCTTAACAGCTGTTGGAGTTCGTTGATGTCGAGTTTATTTTTGCGGAGTTCTTCGTAGACGAGGTTTCCTTTATGAATGAGCACCGAAGGCTTCCCCTCCAAAAAATACCTTGTCCGTTTAAATTTCTGCGTGATCGTTTCGATGACATACAAAATCAGACCGAAAGAAAAAATGACGAACCCGATTTCTTTGATTCCTGCATCTTTATCGAACAAAGCGTTGCTCACCAAATCTCCGAGCACGATGGCAGCGATGAAATCAAAAGCGGTCAGCTGTGTAATCTGTCTGCGTCCGAGAATTTTTGTGACAATGAACAATCCGATGATACCGAATAATATTTCGAAAAAAATGGGAAATAATTCTTTCATATCCGCACCTCCGGTAGTATGATGTAAGTATAGGCTTGCACGATTCAAAAAATATATTCATTCAAATGTGTTGTGCTATAATAGTGGCAATGTGATGTAAGGGGTATGGAAATGGCGATCAAAGTAAAGGCACCAGCGATTTATCCTGTCATTCAAGAAACGAACTATTCCAATTTGCGTTCGTTCAATTTTTACATCGTAAACTATGACGATGCACTGTTTTTGGTGGATGCCGGATATGACAATGAAGCTTGTTGGAATGGGCTGAATGATGCGCTAAAGAAAAACGGCTTTTCGCTCAAAGATTTGGATGCGATCTTAATCACGCATCATCATTACGACCATTTGGGCATCATCAACCGGTTGTTGGCAGAACATCCAATCCCGCTATATTGTCATCCATTGGCGATTCCGCGAATCACGCGTGACAAAGACTTTTTGTCGGAGCGTGTCCGCTTTTTCAACAAACTTTATTTAACAAGCGGCTGCGACGAAGCACACGTCAATCATGAACTCAAACGCTTGCGGGAATATATGGAGTCGATGGAAAAACCGATCGTTCACGATGATATCCGGGCGATTGGGGAAGGGGACGAAATATTCGGTTTCCAAGTGTTGGAAGTTCCTGGCCATTCCATTGACCATTTGGCGTTTTATCATGAAGGGACGCGGGAAATGCTGGTCGGGGACCATATGATTCAGCACATTTCTAGCAATGCAATCATCGATTTCCACAAAAACGGGACGAAGACGCTTTCGCTCGTCCAATATGAAAAATCGTTGCGGCGCTTGTTGGCTTATCCACTCGACGTCGCCTATTCGGGGCACGGCGAATTGATCAACGATCCGCACGGGTTGTTGAAACAAAAATTGAGCCGCATCGAGAAAAAAGGCGAGTTGATTTTGCAAATGTTGAACAAACCGCGCACACCGGCATGGGTTGCGCAACAGATTTATAAAGACCGTTACGAGACGGCGTTTTCGCTCGTCATGTCGGAAATCATCGGTCATATCGACCGGCTCGAATATTACGGGAAAGTGCAGAAAAAAGCCGACAATGGGGTTTTTTATTACGAGCGGAAACCGTTTCACCGCAATCGCCTGTAACGATAAAAAAACAGATGGAAAGGTACGACCTTTCCATCTGTTTTTCATTTCAAGGCTGCCAATGATTGATGCCGCCCACAACGTTCGTTATTTTCGTGAAACCTTTTCCTTTCAATATGCGTGCGGCGCGCATGCTTCGCGAACCGCTTCGGCAAATCAACACGACTTCCTTGTCTCTGTCCAGTGTTTCACATTCTTTGCGTAAACGTTGCAACGGAATGTTTTTGAATTGTTTGATATGGTATTGTTGATATTCCATCGGCGTTCTGACGTCGATGAACTGAACGTTTTTGTCGCGCAACCTTTTTTTCAGCTCGTCCGTCGTTATGTTTACAACGCCTTTAACCGGCATCATTTGCCAAACGAAATAGATGATGACTAGTGCGACGATCGCCCAAAACAACCAATTCAACACAAAGGACTCCTTTCCGCATCATTCACGATGATACCCCTACTTTACACGAAAGCAGGGGCATTTTCCATTAAACAGGGATTTTATTCAAACGGACGGCTTCCTCGTAACCGCTCGTCATATGCTTGATATCCTCGTAGCCGCGCGCCTTTAAGATGCTTGCGGCAATGGCCGAACGAATTCCCGTTTCACAGTAAACCATCACTTTTTTCACATTTTCAGGCAACTTCACATCGCGGAAATAACCGATGAAATGATGGTTCGCTTTTTCAAAATGGCCCGCTTTCCATTCGGACACATTGCGTACGTCGATGACGTATACGTCGTCGTCTTCCATTTCTTTAATGAAGTCGTCAAGAGAGATCGTTTCATACGTAGTTTTTTCCACGGAAGCAATCGTTTCCGGATTGACAAAACCGTAAATGTTGTCAAGCCCGATCGATTGCAACGCCGTCATAATTTCTTCGCGGTCTTTTTCTTCGCTGATGATGACGAGCCGTTCATCGTATTTCACCAACCAACCGGCCCAAGTCGTAAATGAACCGTTCAAAGGAATGTTGATGCTCCCCTTTACAAGATCTTTTTGCGCTATTTCCGGCATTCTCGCGTCAATGATGAGCACATCGTCTTTTGTGCGCAAGTTCTCAAATTCATCAGCGTTTGTAATGACGTGTGGTGCTTCATGCTTAAGAATCGCCGGACCGACTTTGTTCACTTTCTTCATTTGCGCAAAGTAAACCGGAGCTTCCGGCTGATCTTTCAGCAATTCCTCGACGAATTCTGCTTCATCTTCAATTTTCATGGCCCAGTTGAACTGTTTTTCATATCCTACCGTACTGACTGGTACAGCGCCGAGCGATTTGCCGCAAGCGGAACCTGCACCGTGCGCCGGCCAAACGAGCATATGGTCGGGAAGTTGTTTAAATTTTTGAATGGATTTGAACATTTCATGCGCACCGGCTTTTGCCGTGCCGACCATTCCAGCCGCTTCTTCCAGCAAATCCGGACGGCCGATGTCGCCGACGAACACGAAATCTCCGGTGAAAATGCCCATCGGTTCCGTCGCGCCTGCACCGCGGTCCGTTAAAATGAAGGAAATGTGTTCAGGTGTATGCCCCGGAGTATGCATCACTTTAAATTCGACATTGCCAATCGAGAACGTAGAACCATCTTTTACGAGTTCAATCTCGACGCCTTCCGGGAATTCATATTTCCAATTTTCGTCTCCTTCATCGGACAAATACAGTTTGGCACCATATTCAACGGCAAGTTGTCTTGCGCCGGACACGTAGTCGGCATGTATATGCGTATCAGCTGCTGCGACGACTTCCAACCCTTCTTTTTCGGCAACAGCGATAATGTGGTCCACTTTTCTCGGTGGGTCGATGACGATCGCTTCCCCCGTTCTCTGACAGCCCACCAAATAGCTGTATTGCGCTAGTTTTTCATCAGTAAACGTACGGAAAAACATTCCCTCAACTCCTTAAAAAGTTGTTTTGTCAACAATATACTATAGGGGGTATATGTTTGCAAACGATTTGCTTAAAAAAAGGAGTAACCGTATTTCGGAAACCAACAAACGAAAAGTATGATGACAGACCGAAATTTTTCACACTTTTCGATACCCTCACCGTGGTTTGGATGGATAAGCGTAAACGAATTGACTATTTGACGAATAAAGATTATGATACTAATGTATACAAACGAATCTGTTAAATTATGCCAAACATCGACATTTCTTTGACAATATACGGGTATACGTATAAAATGAAAGTAAAGATAGAACAAAGGGGAGTCAAAAACATTGATTTATGATCAAAAAATCAAAAACCGTCTGCGGCGTGTCGAAGGGCAGATCAAAGGCGTGTTGCGCATGATGGAAGAGGAAAAAGAATGCAAGGACATCGTGACGCAATTGTCGGCTGCCCGTTCGGCCATCGACCGCACGATCGGGGTTATTGTCAGTTCCAATTTGATTTCTTGCATTCAAGATGAGAATGCGGCAAAAAATAGAGATGAATTGATCAAAGAAGCGGTAGATTTGTTCGTCAAGAGTCGATAACGATCCGTTGACTCTTTTTTTCTTCTGTCATTAATACCCTGTGTGGTATATGAAGCAAAGGTGAAGGAAGGTCGTTTTGCATGAAGGAAATTACAGCCCAAGAGCTTGAAGAATTGCTCAATAAAGGCGAAGACGTTGAGCTGATAGATGTTCGCGAACCATTTGAAGTGAAGTTCGGCAAAGTGCCGCAAGCCAAAAACATCCCATTGCAAGAATTGCTTACGAATATGGATCAACTCGACAAAGACAAAGAATACATTTTAATTTGCCGTTCCGGCAACCGTAGCGGCATGGCCGGCCAATTTTTGGAAATGCAAGGCTATAAGACGGTGAACGTTGTCGATGGGATGCTTGGCTGGCGCGGTGAGATGGAATACGATGTCGACTGAATGGGTGTTTTGCTTCATCACAATGCGGATGTGCGTTGTGATGAAGTTTTTTATTTTGAACAAATTTTTTCAAAATTTTACGGTATTTTATCTTCTTCCGTGTTAAACTTATGGTAATAAGGAAATTGGGAAGGAAGTTTGTAAATGAATGTTGATGACAAAATGACCATTCTGGATGAAAATGGAGATGAAATTTTTTACCGTCCAACCGATGAAGAACGGACGCTGGCGATGTTGATATTTTTGATTAGTTTCTTCACCTCGGTGCTCGGACCACTGATCATCTGGCTCATCAAACGTAAAGAGTCCGCTTATATCGACCATTACGGGCGGGAATATTTCAATATGACGATTTCTTATTTTATTTATACGATTATCAGCGCCTTGTCGCTGTTCATTTTAATCGGCTTTATTTTGCTTCCTGCCGTCGGAATTGCGGCGATCGTGTTTACGATCATCGGAGCGGTAAAAGCGTATGGAGGCGAATATTACCGTATTCCGTTCATCATCCGTTTCTTTTAGGGACGACAGACAGTCGACGATAAAATCCCTGGGCACATGTTGCGCCAGGGATTTTATTTTTTCTTATCAAAATGAGTTGATGGGCGGATAGGTTTTGTCCGAAACATTTGTTTTAACTTTTTCCGACAGAAGTCTCCCATCCTCAAGGAATGTGAAGGGCGATAGCCCAATGAGTAGGTGGTAGATGAATGTCGGTTGGCGATAGCCAAAACTTATGGTACAATAAATAAAAAGGGAACTAGTGTTCGTGATTAAAGTTAGGTGAATTGATATGACCAAGCAAAACAAAGCATTCAAGTTTCGCTTATATCCAAATAAAGAACAGGAAGAGTTATTGGCAAAAACTTTTGGTTGCGTTCGTTTTGTCTACAATAAGATGCTGGCAGAACGTAAAGAAATATATGAAAAGTTCAAAGACGACAAAGAGAAACTTAAAGAACAAAAGTTTCCGACACCAGCAAAGTA
>JAAYTF010000063.1 GCA_012518125.1 Bacilli bacterium
CGGACAACCAATCGTCGTTCACTTTAGCGGTCTCTTTCAAAGCGTAGTTTCCGTCTTGGATTGCTTCGTCATACAACCTTTTGCGCACTTTCACACCGACGAGCCCCATGAACGGCTCGGCTTTCGTCCGGGAAACTTTCAATTGTTCCATCAATTCGATCGCTTTCTCATACGACCGTTCCGCCCGTTCAATATCATTCGGATACGCGATCAATTCGGCATGTCCTTTCCTCGTGTGCCCCACCGCTTCGACGAAACGGGATTTCCGCTCTTCGCCGCTTTTGATCCCGAGTTCGGCTTCTTTGATCGCGCGATCAAGATCGCCTATCATCGTATAAATGAGCGACAACAACACGTTCGCCTCACGATGCGAATCAGGCAATTTCGCCTTTTCCCCCATATGTTCGAGCAAAATGTTTTCTGCTTCTTCCAACTTGCCCATCCGCAAATGGATTCTCGCATCCAAATTCCCTTCGCGCAAAATCGAAGCGTCGAGTTTTTCCGTTTGCACCCAAATTTTCGCGTCTTTTGCCCTGCCCAAATTGACGAGGTTTTCCGCAAATTGCCGTTTCAACAAATCCCGTTCTTTTTCCGACATTTTATCCGTCACTTGCGAATAGTGGATCGCTTTAATCAAATAAGACTCCGCAAGCGCAGGTTGAATCGTGTCCAAATAAATGTGGGCCATCCCCGCATTCGACCGGCTGATGAAATATGCGTCATGATGTTCCTCCGCATGCTCAAGACAGCGTTGATAAGCCCTCCTCGCCTGCTCGTAAAACGCGCGGTAGCGATGCACCTCGCCTTCGTAATAGTACAGACTGTAATATGCATCACGCACCGATTCATCCAACCGTTGGTACACTTCCAAAAACCAATCGAATTGACCGGAACGGATGAGGGATGAAGCCGTCTTCGTCAAAATGTCGGCGAGGAAAGGTTGATCATCGGTCAAAGTCGCATGATACGTCGCTTGGAAATGGTTGTTCTCTTCCAAATAATGTTTCGTCGCCCGCTTGTTTAATTCGGCGTATTTGCGCGGATCGACTTCTTGCCATTTGTTTTTCAAAAATTGCGCGAACAACGCGTGATAACGGAACGTATTATCGCCCAACGACTGAAGGAATGCGTGCTCAGCGGCGATGTTGTCCAATTGGCAAACGCCTTCTTTCCCGTAAAACCGCTCGATCAATTCGTAGGAAAAATTCGGAAAAATCGCAAACTTGAGCAGCCATTCCTGCTCTTCTTCCGAGCGTCGCTTGAACACTTCCTCCGACAAATAATCGAAAACGTTTTGGAACGCTGGATCAATGATTTGCTTGATCGTCTCCGTCTCCGACCATTGCAGCGCAAGCAAATTGACCGCAATCGCCCAACCTTCCGTCACGGCATGAATTTCATTCGCCTCATCTCCATTCAAACGTATTTGAAAGTAATCTTCCAAATAAACGATGATTTCTTCTTTGGAAAAGACGAAATCTTCTTTCGTCAGTTCATATAGCCGGTTGTTCATCTTCAATTTCAACAAATTCGTCCATTTCGGCCGTGTGCGCCCGGAAATGACGATCCGCACATGCGGCGGCAACAGCTTGATCAACCGTTCCATGAAAATGTTGATTTGAAACACATAATCGACGAGGTGAAAATCATCGATGATGATGACAAGCGGTTCAGTGATTTCGCACAGTTCATTAATGAAAAGCGCTAGCCATTGCTGGATTTCTTCATCACTGACAAAACCGGACGGAATCATCACGTCATCGATCGACTTGCCAAAATCCGGCTTAATCCGTTTGATGCTCGCAGTCAAATACGCAAAAAACGGGATGATGTCGTCGTCTTCCTCCGTGACGGTATACCAACTGTATAAATGGTTGTGATCGCGGAAATATTGCGAAAGTCCCAAACTTTTTCCATACCCTGGACCGCAATGCACCAAGACGACTTGACGTTTTAACGCCTCGTTCATTTTTTTGATGAACGGAGAGCGGCGCATATACGTTTCTTGCGGAACAGGCGGTATCAATTTCGATTGGATCACCGTGACATTTTCCATTTAGGATCATCCTTTGATGAACTCATTGATCATTCCA
>JAAYTF010000181.1 GCA_012518125.1 Bacilli bacterium
CCTCATTCCGTTACATAGCGCCCAAATTATCTACCATTCATCCTTCCTAGTATTCACTCAATCGATTCAAATTTCTATCAATCACTCTTCCTAGCATTGGCACAACCGATTCAAATTTCTACCAACCACTCTTCTTAGTATTCGTACGCAATCGATTCAAGTTTCCAACTATACCCTTCAACCAATCGCCTACTTTCTCAACAACAGATAAATAAAATATGGTGCGCCGATTAACGAGACCATAATTCCAGCTGGGATGCCATCTGGTTCAACTAGATTCCGTCCGACTGTATCAGCAAATAGCAATAGCCATCCACCAATCAAGATTGCTACTGGGATGAACAACTGATTTCGTGGTCCAACAAGTACTTTGGCAATATGAGGAGCCATTAACCCGATAAAAGCAATACCACCCGTTACTGAAACTGCAGCTGCGGCAAGTGCGACAGCGACAGCCAACAATATCATGCGTTCTCGTTCGATCGACAAGCCTACCCCAATCGCTACAGGATCACTCAAACCGAGGATATTTAATCGATTCGCCGCATATAATGCGTACGGTACTAAAATAATTAACCATGGCAGGATTGCCCAAACGAACGGCCAATCAGTTCCCCAAATATTCCCGGCAAGCCATTTTGCAATAAAATCAACCTTTGTCCGTTCTGCTGATGAAATTAAAACGACCATCAATCCAGAAAAGGCTAATGCAAATCCAACTCCGACTAACACGAACCGGACCGGTTGTAACCCAACTTTTTTATCATAAGAAAAGATATAAATGAAAACCATCGTTATAAATGCGCCTATAAACCCTGCAAATGGAATCAAATATGCAAAGGAAGCCGCATCAATAGGGAAAAACAAAAAGAAGATTGCAATCGCAACACCTGCTCCAGCATTAATTCCAATAATTCCTGGGTCAGCTAAATCATTTCGTGTGATACTTTGTAACATCGATCCAGATAATGCGAGCGCCATCCCTGCTAATAAGGTAATCGTAATTCGTGGCAAACGAACCGAATACAAAATAAATTCTTCCTTAAACGTCCCTTGCCCAAACAATGTCTGAAAAATTCGCTCATAAGTTAAAGACGAATATCCGATTCGAATACTGACCAACGTCGTTACAACAATCAAAACGAACAAAATGATTATAATTATTCGCTGTCTCCAAATTAATGATGCGTCAATCATGAGAAGGCATTGCCTCCCTTCCGAACGATAAACAGGAAGAAAGGTAATCCTAAAATAGCCAACACCGCAATAATCGGAGTTTCATATGGTGCATGAATAGTACGTGCAACGGTATCAGCAAATAACATAAATGTCGCTCCAACTAAAACGGACATTGGGATAATAAACCGATAATCGGTTCCAACAATTGCCCGGGTAATGTGTGGGATCATTAATCCGATAAACACAAGATTCCCAGCTAGTGCAACTGCTGTAGCAGCCAAAATAATAACGATGACAAATAAAATTGTTTTGACAATCATAATTTTTTGCCCCAAACCGATTGCTACTTCTTCATTTAAACTTAGAACTGTTAATTGTCTGGAAAACATGATAGCGAATAAAATTCCAACAACAATAAAAGGGATAATCATCTTGAGTTGTGCCCACGATGTACCGATTAAGCCACCTGCCGTCCACATCGTCACGTCTTTTGAAACTTTAAAGTAAAGGCTAATCCCTTGTTCTAATGCGATTAAAAATGTAGAAACTGCTGCTCCAGCTAAAACAATCCGAAAGGGAGATAACCCGCCTTTTCTCGCAGAACCTATTCCAAATACGAGTGCTGCACCAAGTAGCGCTCCGATAAAACAAAAAAAGATCGTCCCGAAATATGATACAGACGGGAAAAATGCAAATTTGATTGCCAGCATCGCATTGGCACCTGCTGTTAATCCTAGTAATCCTGGATCAGCTAACGGATTACGTGTTATTCCTTGCATAATCGCACCAGCTGTCGCTAATGCAGCACCAACAAAAATGGCAGCAATTTCACGGGGTAGACGAATATCTCGAATTGCAGATATTGCATCACTTGTATTACTTCCCGTAATTGCATGCCATAAATCCTTCATGGTTGTATCGGCTGCTCCAAACAATACAGCGACAAAAAACATTGCGACAAATAGAACAACTGCAACAATAAATGAATATGTTTTATGAAAAGTTTTTTTCCTCTTCATGTTGCTCCAACTTTCTTAATAAATTGTGCATTTACTAGCAGGACCGGGACTTACTTTCATTCACCGATCCTAAATAAAAGGGGGTGATGATGAAGGACGTTCATTTCACAATCACCCTACCAAGCAAATATTTTTCCTTACCAATTCGACCATTACTCTCCTAAAAACTTCTCCTCAAAAAATTCAAGTTGATACTCTAATGTCAATGCATCGTTAAAGTAGAAGGAACGCTGGTCTACTTCAAATACACGACCATTTTTTACTGCTGGTATATTTTTATAAATATCAGACTCTAAATATTCATCATCCGTACCGGCACTTCTGCTAAAGATGACATAGTCTCCAGCATATTCTGGTAACACTTCTAATGAGATCGCATAATATCCATCAGTTAAAGCCATCTCTTCCACTTTCTCAGGCATTTTTAAGCCCATTGCTTGATATAAAATCTCTGTTCCGCGGCCCCAATTATCTCCGAACACATACAATTGTTTATCAAAATCTTCAATAACAGAAACTGTCGCATCTTCACCAATTTTTTCTTTAATTTTTTCGCCAACTTCTTTCGCACGTTTCTCGAAATCTTCTACCCAAGCACGTGCTTCTTCTTCTTTGTTTAATAGTTTTCCAATTTCAATATGTTGTTGTAAATAATCCACATTACCATACGTAAACGTAACGGTCGGTGCAATTTCATTTAATTTATCGACATTTTTAATCGTAGAAAGCCCAATGATTAAATCCGGCTCTAACTCAATAATTTTTTCTAAACTTTCATCAGAAACTTCTACTGCATCTTTTAACCCTTCAGCAAAATTCGGATTATCCATCGACCATGAATCTGCTCCAACGATATTGACACCTAATTTGATGACATCCCCTGCAAACGAAGATAAAACTACGACTCGCTCTGGATTTGCCGGAACTTCAACAGGACCGTTTTCTGATTCATAAATAATCGTATCTCTATTTTCACTTGTTTCTTCCGTTGTGCCTTCTGATTCATTGGACTCGCTATTACTACATGCTCCCATAATTACTAACAAGAGCAGGATAATCGAAATGAGATATTTCTTCATCTTTCTCTTCCCCTTTTAATAAATTGTAAGTAATACATATTGGTTTTTTCGTACGCGGGTCTTCCCCAATCACCGCATCAATATGGAAAACTTCTCGCAACACTTCACGATTTATCACTTCTTTACTAGTCCCGGTTTTGACAATTTTTCCATCTTTCATTGCGATAATATAATCAGCAAAACGGGCTGCCTGGTTTAAATCGTGAAGTACCATGACAATCGTTCGTTCTTGTTCTTTATTTAATTTCTGTAAAAGTTCCAACACTTCTAACTGATGTGCCATATCTAAATAGGTCGTCGGCTCATCCAGAAAAATGATGTCCGTTTCCTGGGCGAGCGCCATCGCAATCCAGACACGTTGACGCTGTCCACCAGATAGTGCATCAACTGGGTGATGTTTATACTCTGCAGTCGATGTTACCTCCAACGCCCAGTCAATTACTTCGATATCTTTTTTCGTTAGACGACCGAAACCCTTTTGATAAGGAAAACGACCATACGAAACGAGCTCTCCCACCGTCAGTCCTTTCGTTCCTTCAGGTGTTTGCGGTAAAATTGCCATCTTTCTCGCCAACTGTTTCGTATTTTCTTGTAATATATCTTTTCCATCCAGAACGATCGAACCTGAACGGTGAGTGATTATTCTAGTGATCGCCTTTAACAGCGTTGATTTTCCACAACCATTTGCGCCAATGATGGTCGTAATCTTTTTATCAGGAATGGCTAAACTTAAATCCTCTATAATGAACCGATCCCCGTAACTAATATGTACGTTTTTCGCTTGTAGACGGGTCATCGTGAGCCTCCTTTAAAAAAATTTTACCGAAATAGTTGAGAACGATTATCATTTTCACTATAATACAAAATATAAACTCCCTTTCTTATCTTGTCAAGACGTTTTGGAAAATTTCCAAAGCGTTCATTAACACTCTAGGAGTTGATGGTATTGAAGAACAACGATCTATATGATGTGACTATTATCGGCGGTGGTCCCGCTGGTCTATACGCTGCATTTTATAGTGGACTTCGCGAAATGAAAACGAAAATAATTGAATATCAGCCGGAGTTAGGTGGAAAGCTTCACGTGTACCCCGAAAAAATGATCTGGGACGTTGGCGGAATACCACCAGTTACTGGAGCCAAACTAATTGATCAATTAGTAGAACAAGGTTTAACGTTTAATCCGACTGTCGTCTTAAATGAAAAAGTTGAAAAAATTGACCGGAATCTTCAAGGAATTTTTACGTTACATACTTCTTCGGGGCAAGTTCACTATTCAAAAACTGTGATCGTCGCTGTTGGAAGTGGAATTTTACATCCGAAAAAATTGAACGTTGATGGAGCCGAAAAATTTGAAGGAAAAAATTTAAATTATACTGTCAAGTCCCTGAAACATTTTCAAGACAAAACAGTCATCATTTCAGGTGGTGGAAATTCCGCAATCGATTGGGCGAACGAACTGATGCCAATTGCCAAGCAAGTATATATCGTCTGTCGTAGCGATGGCCTCAAGTGCCATGAATCACAAGCAACACAAATACAGAAAAGTTCTGTCGTTTGCATTTTTAATTCAACGATTACGAAATTGATTGGTACGGAAAAAATCGAAGAAGTGGAATTAACAAATCGTCTGTCAGGTGTCGTTTCACGTCTAAAAGTGGATGAAGTCATCGTCAATCATGGATATGAACGAGATACTTCCCTTTTAGAAAATAGTCCATTAAAAATTGAACGAGCGGATGACTATTTTATTGCAGGTAGCGTAAATAGCGAATCGTCCATTCCTGGATTATATGCTGCTGGGGATATATTGATGCATGAGGGGAAATTGAATTTAATTGCCGGTGCTTTTCAAGATGCTGCAAATGCTGTGAACAAAGCGAAACTATATTTAAAGCCTGATGCTGAAAAAGTCGCAATGGTATCTTCGCATCATGAAATGTTGAAAGAACGAAGCAATGAATTGACTAGAAAAATGTTGAATGAGTGAAGTGGGAAAGCTACGTGATGGATTTAGAAGTATTATTCGTTACCTTTTATTCGAATTTTATCTAATTTCAGGATGATTATTTTATTCATTCCCTTTTGTGTGATTTTTTCGAAGTTCGGGAATGATTACGGTTATTCATTCCCTTAAGAGCGAATTTTCTCGAAGTTCGGGAATGATTACGTTTATTCATTTCCGTTTGAGCAGTTTTTGCGGAAGTTTAGGAGCGATTATGGCTATTCATTCCCTTGAGAGCAAATTTTCTCGAAGTTCGGGAATGATTATCGAAATAGCCCGCAAAAGTTGGAGTTTTTCCAATATAACATAAACGATTAATAAGTTATGATTCTAACAAACTTATAATATAACGAGCATCAAAATTTTAATGTGGTCCGATAAATTCACGGTCGACGGCTATATTAAACAATCTAATCTACCCTTCAAAGCAAAAGATCACGTACGAAGGGCTCCTTAAATCATATCAC
>JAAYTF010000064.1 GCA_012518125.1 Bacilli bacterium
GTCGCGATCATATCGTTTTCCATTTTGTTTTTGATGGATTGTGCAAGACGTTTTCGGTTATTTACGTCTTCTTCATACGATTTTCCCCGAGCGATCGTACCTTTCATCGGTTTTAATGTGACCGTTTGATCGTTTACGGCGAAGAACAATTCGGGCGAGAGCGACAACACATCGAAGTTGTCAAACCGTAAATAGGCGCAGTACTTCGCCCGCTGTGCACGTTTCAAACGTTCGTAGTAGGAAAAGCTGTCCCCGTTGAAGCCCGCTTCAAAAGGGACGGTGTAGTTTACCTGGTCGATCTTGCCGGAATGGATCTGTTTTAAAATGTCATTTACATTTTTTAAGTATGTTTCTTTGTCTATTTTCATTTTCCACTCATCAATGGAATAATCGGATCTTGTGTTGTGAAGCGGCCGAAAGGAAGGTTGGCGAAATATACCGAACCATAGAAGGGGAAAATCGGTTGCCATGTTTTTTTTCAATTGAAATAGCGGATATGAAGCCTCATATGATACGAAACCGGCTGCGTAAAAACCGTTATTGACCGCCTTTTTTACTTCCTCCAAGCAAAGCAATACCTCATCCGGTATATTGGTTGTTATGATATCAACAGGATTTGAAAAAATAACGGCATTTTCTTTTCCTAAGTTTTGCGTGAAATCAAACTGCAAATACGGAGGCACCATGTCGCTTTACTCCTGATTTTGTTGATTTTTTTTCATTTCTTTCAACTTGCGGCGAAATTCGGGCGAGTTGTATTTTTCATCAAATTCTTTTCCTTCTAGCGATTTTTCCAACGTAAGCGGCTGCTTGCAATACATGCACGCATCGACGATGCCCAACATTTTCGTCTGTTTGCCGCAAGAAGGGCATTCAACCGGAACCGCCCGCACCGAAAGCAAACCGATGAAAAAATAGACGAGCGTACTAAAAAGGATCAAAAGCACCCCTAAACCGAAAAAAATGTACATGAGCCAAGGGGTCGATTTAGTCAAAATGCCACCGTACATGACGATCATGCCGGCAAAAAGCAAAATCAAGGCAAAACTGCGAATTTTATTAATCTTGCTTGAATAAACGATATTAGGCTTTTCCAATCTGTTTCCTCCTCTATCATCCACCTACAATTATAGCACGGACACGTTCATTAAGCATACGATTAAATTATCTTTGGGAATGAATCACTCTAAAAATGTCAATATTGGGTTGAAAATACATAATTAAACTTATATACTTAGAAGAGAGCTTTTCATGAAAGCGTGCGCAAATTCTTCTTTTGTGAGCTTTCATGGAAAAAAATAATATAAGGGGGATCATGATGAGCAAGAGAAAGTTTCTCGCATTGGCATCTATGATCGCAGCATTGTTGTTGCTTCTAGCCGCATGCGGTGGCAGTGATGAAGGATCGGACGGCGCTAGCAGCGGAGGTTCGAAACTTCGCATCGCAGTAGGGCCGCCAGGCAGCGAAACGAATAACATTTCACGCAAGATACTGGAAGCACACGGCTTGACGGAAGACGATTATCAAGCGTTCCAGGAAGGTTTCGGGGACGCTGCTGACGGAGTGCAAGACGGCAACATCGACATTTCGTTCGGTGTGTTAGGACTTCCGGCGGGAAGCATCGAGAGCTTGCAAGCTACGACGGGAGATGTCGTTTTGTTAGGGTTGGATGAAGAAGCGTTGAAAGACCTTGAAGCAAATACGCCATATCAACGTTACACCATCCCGGCAGGTAGCTATGAGTTCCAAGATGAAGACGTTGAGACGCTTGCTGCATATGCCCTTATGGTCGTAAATACAGATACGGTCGATGAAGAGTTGGCATATGAATTGGCGCGCATCATGGTCGAACATTCCAATGAAGTGACGCACGCGCAGGCGAAAGATATGACTTTGGAAAATGCGCTTAACGGTACTGAAGGGCTGCCGATTCATCCAGGTGCGAAGAAATATTACGAGGAACAAGGCTTGACGGTCGACAACCCTGTAGCCGAAGTTGCAGCTGACCCAAGCAACCGCAAGACGGAATTCATTCTAGGCACGGGAAGCCAAGGCGGTACTTACTATCCACTCGGTGGAGAAATCGCCAACGTTTGGAACAAATATTTGGATATTAACGTGACGAACACGGAAACAGGAGCTTCAACAGAAAACTTGGCCACTATCGGTCAAGGAAACATGGATATCGGCATGACGGTTCACGTGCCTGCTCTTGCCGCATTGAACGGTGAAGGCGACTTTGAAGGGAATCCAATCGGAAACTTCGCAGTGATTGGACACGTTTATCCAGAAGTGGTCCAAGTTATCACGAGAGAAACGACCGGTATCAAGAGCTTAAGCGATTTGAAATAATACATCGTAAGGAAAAGGGCTTTATCCGATTTTCATTGCCCTTTTCCTTCTTCATTTCAATGGAAAGGAAGGTGCAAAATGGAAAACAAAAATAACCAGGAAGAAATGCAGCAACAGAGCGAAGAAAAACCGGAACAAGATGAAAATCGCCAAAAAGAAAGTAAAGCAAACAACGAACTCGACGAATCAATGAAAAGTGAAGTGATCCAAACAGAGGACGTCGAACAAAATGAAGAAGCGGCCAAAAAAATCCTCGAAAAATACGACCGTGAAAGCAACTATCGGACACGGATCGGCAGATGGGCTTGGGTTGTCACATTTCTAGGTGTAGGATTGACGATATTCCATTTATATTCCGGTTATTTTGGGACACTCCCATCGCAAAAGCAAGGCGCAATCCATTTAGGGACGGCGCTTGGACTCATTTTTTTGCTTTATCCAGCCAAAAAAGGTTGGCAATACAAACAGAAGTCAGTGCCTTGGTATGATGTCGTCTTGGCATTTACCGCAATGTATGTCACTTACCACAAAATCATATTCTTCGATTCTATCATTCAAAGTCGAATTTCCGGATACAGCCTTATCGACACGATCATATCTATCGTTGCCATCCTCTTGCTTTTAGAAGCTACGCGAAGAACGGTCGGACTGCCGATCGTCATTGTAGCATCAATCATGATCGCTTATGCTGTTTTTGGAAATTTTGTTCCGACCCAAATTTTGTCACACCCAGGTTTTTCCTTTGACAGAGTAACGACGATTTTATGGTTCCAAGAGAGCGGTGTTTTTGGTACACCGTTGCAAATTTCGTCCAAATTCATTTATTTGTTCTTATTCTTCGGCGTAATGCTCATCCATACGCGAATTGGCCAATTTTTCAACGATTTGGCATTTGCGTTGACAGGACGATTCACCGGCGGTACAGCCAAAACTGCCGTTATCGCAAGTGCATTGCAAGGTATGGTTTCCGGCAGTTCTGTCGGTAATACGGTCGCCTCAGGTTCATTTACCATCCCGATGATGAAACGTTCCGGATTTAAACCTGAATTTGCTGCAGGTACGGAAGCATCTGCCTCAACCGGTGGACAAATCATGCCCCCGGTCATGGGTGCGGCAGCGTTCATCATGATGGAATATTTGGGCGTTTCATACGCGACGATCATGGCTGCAGCTGTCATCCCGGCAATTTTATACTTTTCAGGCATCTTCATCGGAACCCACTTCGAAGCGAAAAAATTGGGCATCCTCGGTTTGCCGAAAGAAAAATTGCCATCGATTCGCGACCAGTTGCTGCGATATGGATACATGTTGTTGCCTTTGATCATCATTATCGGAACGGTTTCTATCGGATTTACGCCGCAACGTGCAGCCATTTACGGCATCATCACTGCATATTTGGTCAGCCTTGTCCGTAAAGAATCTCGGATGTCACTCAAGAAGACGATTTACGTTTTAGAACAAGGTGCGCGCGTGGCACTTCCGGTCATTGCTGCAGTGGCAACAGCGGGGATCATTGCCGGAGTTGTCAGCATCACCGGTTTAGGTGCGAAGTTTGCTGCGGGAATTATCGCCTTGTCAGCCGGAAAAATGTTCTTGGCGTTGTTCTTTACGATGATTGCTTGCTTAATTTTGGGAATGGGATTGCCGACGACAGCGAACTATGTCGTTACGGCAACGATTGCAGCACCGGCATTGATCAACGGATTTGACATACCACCGATCGCGGTTCATATGTTCGTGTTCTATTTTGGCATCGTAGCGGACATTACCCCACCGGTATGTTTGGCAGCATATGCTGGAGCGGGAATCGCCAGGGCGAATCCGTTCATGTCCGGGGTCACCGCCGTAAAATTGGCGATTGCAGCTTTCATCGTTCCGTACATTTTTGTTTACGACCCGATCTTAGTACTCGTTGACGCAAAACCGATTCCGGTCATCATCGCATTCATTACGGCAATACTCGGAATGTTGGGTGTAAGCAGTTCGATGATCGGTTATTTCCGGACCGACAGTTTATACTGGGAGAGAATATTGCTCTTTGTCGGTGGGATTTTCTTAATCATGCCGGAACAAATTACGAATTTTGTCGGTTTGGCGATTTACTTGGTCATCTGGTTCCTTCAAGGTAAACGCGAAGACGACGGCGGCAATACGAAAAGAAAGATGGAAGCACAAACGACATGACAAGAACCAATTTGAATGGAATAAAAGTTCATTGCGTATGTTATAATAAATGTATAACAGATAATGTATATTCCTTTTTACGGAATATACGAAAGGAGATTCAATGGTGAGTTTTTCTCAGGCTCATCGCGAGCCGGTTGAAGAGGTCGAAACGACGGTTTGGGCTTGTACGAGCGATGCATGCAATGGATGGATGCGGGAGGAATTCAGTTTTTCCAAAGATCCGACTTGCCCGTTATGCCAGTCGGAAATGAAAAAGGAAACCCGCGTGTTGCCGGTAATTGAATGACTGTTGAACAAGATGGTTGAACGTTTCAACCATCTTTTTTATTTATCCACCAATCAATTCACGACCGGTTATTGCATATCATATAGAAACAAACTGAATTTAGAAGGGGTCGCGTATGAACAAGAAAATTCGTTATTACGTTCACGGCCATACAGGAAAAGGTTTCGTCGACTTGTTGGATAACAATTTAGAACAGATCGATCACATCGTCTTATTGGAAAGCAACGACAAAAAGACGGTGACGGCAACATTGGAGACGATCGCTAATTTACTAAAAGATGAAACGGTGGAAATCATCATGAGCACTTTGAGCAAACATTACATCGATGGAATCATCGTGCGTAGCCGATCGTTTGCGATGTTGCACGAACCTTTATATAAGCGGCACACGAAAGCGAAAAAAGTGGAACGAATCACATTTCCGGATGCCGGCTTAAACGATTTCGCATTCGAAAAAAATCTTCATCAAATTTATGACGAAGCATATAATTATTTTAAAAAAGGTTTATCCATCCATGATCAGTTGGAGGAAATCTACATCAAGCACATGGATTTCAATAAAGCGAATCGTGTCATCGACCGTTTACTGAATGAACTATTTGCCGGGATTGAAAAAAGGAAAACGAAAGCGACTGTTTACGAGCGGCTTTTCGGAACGAATACGCCAGATGGGATCGTCTATACGTTGGAAGAGTTGATTGAACCGATCGAAAAAAAAATTTTCATTTTAGGCCGCGCCGGCACAGGGAAATCGCATCTCATGCACCAAGTGTTGCAAAAATGTGTCGAACTCGGGATCGATTGCGAAGTTTACCGCTGCAGTTTGGATCCGAAAAGCATCGATATGATCATCATCCGGGATTTGAATGTCTGTTTGCATGACAATACGCCGCCGCATCAAATTGAAATGAAAGATCCAGCGATTCGAGTAATTGATATGTTCAAAGAAACGGTCGATCAAACGGTGGAAAAAACTTACGGAAAACAAATCGACATGTTGGAAAAATCGTATAAAGAACAAATGAAATTAGGCTTGGAAACTTTGAAAAAGCTTAAATTGATGGGTGGATAAAAGAAGAAAAAACTTCTTAAAATCGTCAAACAATTTATGGAAATTGTTAAAAATTAATTCATTCCAATTGTTGAAATTATTCTGAAAATATAGTAAAATGTACGAAACAAAGAAAAACTTCTTTCAATTAGGAGGTGGGAGAATGGTAACCGTCAAGATGCTCAAGCCATATTATATCAAACTAAACTCCGAGTATATTCGAATCATTTTGGCGTATCAATACTTCTCGTTGTTGATCGATAATAAATTGTATCATTTCGTTCCGATTGAAGGCAGGGAGATCTTAATCAACCGCAAAACGAGAAAAGTCGTGAATACGGAGACTAAATTCGCGTTCCAAAAAGGAAAAGATATCATATATATAACGATGAAAAAACTTACCTCCTTGGTCGATTTCATGGATCAATTAGAAGAGATCATCAAACCTTATTATGAGAATCACGTGATTGAATTTGAAGAGGATATCCAATTGAGTGATGCGACAAATCAATTGATAGAAAAATTAGAGAAAGAAAATATTAAAAGATTGATTGACCAGTCTCTAGACGAAAGAGACGCCGATTCATTCCACGAATTAGTCCGAATGTTATAACGAAAAGAGCTCTTCTAGTAAAGTCTAGAAAAGCTCTTTTTTTGGCTAGCTCGGTGCTATTGATTCATTTCTCGATACGCTTCAATGACGTCCGCCACTTTGCTTGCGACTAAACTGCTTGTTCCTCGATCTTCCACTTCTTCCATGAGCATCGCAATTAAAATGTCTTCATTTTCCATATCATAGCCGACAAACCATCCGTTTTCATGGCCTTTTGAGTCTTGCGTCAATTTCAGTTCAGCGGTGCCTGTTTTTCCTGCAAGTTTCACATTCCGGTCTTTAATAACTCTCGCCGTACCATCGGTGACAATTTTCCGCAAATATTGCGACATTTTTTTCGCGTCGTCTTCTTTGATGACGTTTTTCTTCCAAACTTCCCCTTTTTCATTCGATTTTAAAAGGACCGGTTTTACGATATTGCCTTCATTGACGAACGGCGTATACATTAAAGCGATGTGGAGGACGTTCACTTCAATTTCTCCTTGTCCGTACCCGGTGTTCGCTCGTAAAATTTCATCTTGTAAATTTCCCGAATTGGATATTTGCGAATCGGTGAATGGAAAAGCGAGCGGCAATGATTCGCCAAAACCGAATTCTTTCAATCCTTCGCTCAGTTTTTTGTCGCCCATATCGATTGCTTTCATCGCGAAGTAAATGTTGTCCGAGCTAACGAGCGCATCTTCGAGATTGACTTCGGTATCCGCAGTGCTCACACGCGTGATGTGATAATCTTTCCAATTGTCTTTTTTCCAAGTTTTTCCTTCAATTTTCAGTTCTTCCTCATGCGTGATCGACCCGTTGTTCAAGCCGATTGCGCCAATGATCGGCTTTATGACCGAGCCTGGCGCGTACGTCGCGCTGAA
>JAAYTF010000065.1 GCA_012518125.1 Bacilli bacterium
CGACGAGCGAAGTCGCAGGTCAACCGATCGGAACGAGCGGCAGTGAAGAAATCGCGGCGGTCATTTTTGACGCGTTGAAAACGCTGCGCGACAAGAAGGGCATCCAGTTGGCGTTCCAAGCATGTGAACATATCAACCGGGCACTTGTCATTGAGCGAAAAACGGCGGACAAGTTAAACTTGGAACCTCTCACCGTCATCCCTGTCCGTGAAGCGGGCGGGGCGATGGCGGCATATGCTTACAAACATCTGGACGATGCTGTCGTCGTGGAAGAAATCGCCGCCGATTTCGGTTTGGACATCGGGGATACGTTGATCGGCATGCATTTAAAAAGAGTCGCGGTGCCGATCCGTTTCAAACAACGGAAAGTCGGCCATGCCCACGTAACCGGCGCAAGAACGAGGCCGAAATTGATCGGCGGTCCGCGTGCCGTCTATGACTATGAATGAAATCGGTCAACATTGGGTGAAAATTTATAAATCAATGTAAAAACATTGTGTTTTTGATATGATATTATTTATATTTCATAGATTTGGGAGGAAAGCAGATGAGCTTTATACAGCAATCCGATCCGGAATTGTACCAAGCGATCGAAGCCGAGAAGAAACGCCAGCAAGACAATATCGAATTGATCGCGTCCGAGAACTTCGTTTCAAGAGCGGTCATGGAAGCGGCAGGCTCCGTCTTGACGAATAAATATGCCGAAGGATATCCGGGCAGACGTTATTACGGAGGATGCGAACATGTCGACGTCGTCGAAGACTTGGCAAGAGAGCGCGCGAAACAAATTTTCGGCGCCGAACATGTGAACGTGCAGCCGCACTCAGGGGCGCAAGCGAACATGGCTGTATATTTCTCCGTCCTTGAACCTGGCGATAAAGTGCTCGGCATGAATTTGAGCCATGGCGGACACTTGACGCATGGTTCACCGGTGAATTTCAGCGGACGATTTTACGATGTCGTCGACTATGGCGTCGATAAAGAAACGGAAATGATCGATTATGACGCTGTCATGGAAAAAGCGAAAGAAGTCAAACCGAAAATGATCGTTGCGGGTGCCAGCGCCTATCCACGCATCATCGATTTCGCAAAATTCCGTGAAATCGCGGACGAAGTGGGCGCTTACCTCTTTGTCGACATGGCGCACATCGCTGGACTTGTCGCTGCAGGACTCCATCCGAACCCGGTCCCATACGCTGATTTCGTGACGACAACGACGCACAAAACGTTGCGCGGACCACGCGGCGGCATGATTTTCTGCAAGGAGAAATATGCGAAAGACATCGACAAACAAGTGTTTCCTGGCGTGCAAGGCGGTCCGTTGATGCATATCATTGCCGCCAAGGCGATGGCGTTGAAAGAAGCGATGACCGACGAATTTAAACAATATGCAAAACAAGTCGTCAAAAACGCCAAAGTGTTGGCGGATGCATTGCAGAAAGAAGGGTTCCGCATCGTCTCGGGCGGTACGGACAATCACTTGATGTTGATCGACGTATCGGCGATCGGCTTAACAGGAAAAGCGGCCGAAGAAGCGCTCGATGCTGTGCAAATCACAACGAACAAAAACACGATCCCTTATGATAAAGAAAAGCCATCTGTCGCCAGCGGCATCCGCGTCGGAACCGCGGCGGTAACAACACGCGGCTTCAAAGAGCCGGAAATGGAAGAAATTGCTTCCATCATCAGCTTGGCGTTGAAACATTTGGATGATGAACAAAAACAACAAGAAGCAAGAGAGCGTGTGAACGCTTTAACGAAAAAATTCCCGCTTTACGAATAAGTTGCGTCCAGCTCGCAATGCTACTTTCGGTGCATTGCGAAAGCGGACGTTTTTTCTTGTTTTTTGTATGAAATTCGACAATGTATGGAAAATGGGAATACATAATAGACAAGCTTTCCGCAAAACGGTAAGATAAAAACGGGTAATTTGCGTTTGAAAGGAATGAATAAGCTTATGAGCAACTTGTACATTTTTGATCATCCCCTAATCCAACATAAATTGACGATTTTGCGGGATAAAAACACGGGGACGAAACAGTTTCGCGAATTGGTTGATGAACTGTCCATGTTGATGGGTTTCGAAATAACACGTCATTTGCCGGTCCGTGAAGTTGAAGTTGAAACTCCGGTCGCAAAAGCGAAAACGAAAGTGTTGGCCGGAAAAAAGATCGGCCTCATTCCGATTTTGCGCGCCGGGTTGGGCATGGTTGATGGGATGCTGAAGCTGCTTCCGGCGGCGAAAGTCGGCCATATCGGGTTATACCGCGATCCGGAAACGTTGAAGCCGGTCGAATATTATATCAAATTGCCATCCGACATATCCGAACGCATTCTCATCGTGTTGGACCCGATGCTCGCCACGGGCGGTTCCGCGAACGACGCGATCGATTCGCTCAAAAAACGCGGCGCAAAAACGATCAAATTGATGTGTTTGGTCGCCGCACCGGAAGGCGTCGAATTGATTCAGAAGAACCATCCGGACGTCGACATCTACATCTGCGCGTTGGATGAAAAACTGAATGAAAAAGGCTACATCGTGCCTGGTTTGGGCGACGCGGGGGACAGGCTGTTCGGCACGAAGTGATGCGTTCGCCAACCATTTTTTCTTGTGTGACAGACGAAGGCAATAGTTTGCATTCAAAAACACGAATGAAACTATTGTCTTTTTTTATGGTTTCCATCGAACGTGAAGCTGAATTTCGGGAAATGTTGGACGGTTCGACGCCCGGGTCATAAATGGCAGCGAAGCGAAAAAGACAGGATGTTTTCCCGACTGAAATAAAAGTTTGAGAAAAGGTTTATATTTTCCGTTGACTTTAGCGAACAAAAGATATAAAATAAAATTTACTAAATACGGGAGCCAATATGGCACTTTGTTTAATAGTGAACAATAGGTTGTCATTTTTCGTGCGAACCATGTATAATTATTATTAAGTAAATTTTTTGAAAATTTAAAGTAAAATAAAAACGAAATCGATGACGGGAACAAAGGAATAAGGCCAAATGTACTCACAGAGATCTAGGGATGGTGAGAACCTAGAAGTACATCTTATTCCGACATCGTCCCTGAGTGCTATGTCGAACGACGCTTCCGTCCAGTAGGCATAGCCGGGTGTCCTGTACCGAGGAACACCTGTTATCATGTTAGGCTTTTATTCGTATTGGTTTCCGTGCGAATAAAAGTCACTAAGGTAGTATTCCGTGAGGATGCTACGAATTTGGGTGGTACCGGGAAAGTAACTCTTTTCTCCCCAAAGTCCTTTCGTTGGACGTATGGAGAAAAGAGTTTTTTATATGCAGCAAATTTCGTTTGCGTCCAAATGTCCGAATGAATAGAACATTCTAAAAATAATGATTATCAAGTTTCACACATTTAAGGAGGAATATGGAATTGAGAGCAGAGGCAAAGATAAGCCCAGAGACGTCTAATGCAGCCGCCATCAAGGAAAAACCGAGAACGGGGGCCGATTTGCTCATCGACTTGCTCGTCGAGCAGAACGTTGATACGGTTTTCGGTTATCCTGGTGGTGCAGTCTTGCCGATTTACGATGCCATGTATCGTAAAAAAGGTGCATTTCGCCACGTGTTGACGCGTCATGAACAAGGCGCCATTTTCGCGGCGGAAGGATACGCCCGCGTCACGGGGAAAACAGGTGTCGTCATTGCGACATCCGGCCCAGGGGCAACGAATTTGATCACCGGCATCACGGATGCGATGATGGACTCCATTCCGCTCGTCATCTTTACAGGCCAAGTGGCGAATACCGTGATTGGAACCGACGCTTTCCAAGAATCGGACGTATTAGGCATTACGACGCCGATTACGAAATATAATTACCAAGTGGACGACGTGAGGGATTTGCCGCGTATCGTAAAAGAAGCGTTCCATATCGCTTCCACAGGAAGACCGGGTCCTGTCGTCATTGACATTCCAAAAAACATTTCGGAAGCATTGCCGGAAGGGCCGTTCAACAGCGAATTTGATTTGCCGGGATACCAGCCGACGACAAAACCGAACCCGATGCAAATCAGAAAATTGATCGATGCGTTGGAAAAAGCGAAGAAGCCGCTCGTCATCGTTGGTGCGGGCGTCTTGTTTGCAGATGCGACGGACGAGTTGCGACAGTTCATCGAACGTTCCGAACTTCCGGTCGTCCATACGTTGTTGGGCAAAGGCGCTTTTCCAGGCTCGCATCCACTTTCGCTCGGAATGGGCGGGATGCACGGTACGTATACGGCGAATATGGCGATGTATGAATGCGACTTCATGCTTAATATCGGCGCCCGTTTCGATGACCGCTTGACAGGCAATTTGAAACATTTCGCGCCGAATGCGAAAGTGGCGCACATCGATATCGACCCGGCGGAGATCGGCAAAAACGTCAAAACGGAAATTCCAGTCGTTGCGGACGCAAAAGAAGCGCTGAAAGCATTGCTTAAAAAGGACATCAAACCGCTCAATCACCGCGAGTGGCTCGACCACTTGAATGAAAACAAAAAGAAATATCCGCTATGGTACGAACGCACGAATGAAGGAATTTCACCGCAATGGCTCGTCGAAAAAATCCATGAACATACAAACGGGGGTGCGATCGTTACGACAGACGTCGGGCAACATCAAATGTGGGCGGCACAATTTTACACGTTGGATAAACCGCACAATTGGGTGTCCTCGGGTGGACTCGGCGCGATGGGCTTCGGTTTTCCAGCAGCGATCGGGGCACAACTCGGACGTCCGGACGATCTCGTCGTTTCCATCAACGGCGACGGTGGATTCCAAATGAACATGCAAGAGTTGATGTTGCTGAAACAATGGAATTTACCGGTCAAAGTCATCATCTTGAACAACGCTGCCTTAGGAATGGTTCGTCAATGGCAAGAAGAATTTTACGAAGAACGTTATTCCGAGTCGGTTTTTGAAATGAACCCGGATTTCGTCAAACTGGCTGAAAGCTTTGGCATCCGTGGTGTCAAAGTCGACAAAGAGGAAGACGTCGACAACGTGTTGAAAGACATCCTTTCTTACGATGGACCGGTCGTAGCGGACTTCCGAATCATTCCGAACGAAAAAGTGTACCCGATGGTCGCTCCTGGAAAAGGCATCAATGAAATGTTAGGGGTGGAAAAATGAAGCGAATCATTACGTTGACGGTTCAAAACCGTCCCGGAGTGTTGAACCGGGTGACGGGCATGCTGCAAAGAAGACGGTTCAACATTGAGAGCATTTCCGTCGGTACGACGGAAACTCCCGGCATTTCCAAAATGACGTTAGTCGTGGAAGTGGCCGACGACCAAAAACTCGAACAATTGACAAAGCAATTGAACAAGCAAATCGATGTCATCAAAGTTTCCGACATCACCGGCAAAGCAATCGTCGCCAGGGAGCTTGCGCTCATCAAAGTGGCCAGCACCCCGCAATTGCATAACGAAATCCAAGGTTTGATCACGCCGTTTCGGGCGGATATACTTGACGTCAGCAGAGACAGCTTGACGATACAAGTTACGGGTAAACCGGATAAAATCGAAGCGTTGATCGCTTTATTGAGGCCGTACGGCATCAAAGAAATTTCAAAGACCGGCATTACGGCGTTACTGCGAGGACAACAACCACAATCATCGCAAGTGGCCGATATTTCTCAATTTTCCATGTAAAGATGAAAAATTTATATAGAAAAAAATAACTAGTTAAAGGAGAGGTTATTCGATGACGAAAGTATTGTACGAAAAAGATATCAACAAAGACGTGTTAAGAGGGAAAAAAATCGCCGTTATCGGTTACGGTTCGCAAGGTCACGCACATGCGCTCAACCTCCGTGACAGCGGCTTCGACGTCGTAATCGGTTTGAGGCCGGGAAAATCACAGCAAAAAGCGGAAGAGGACGGCTTTACCGTTTTATCCGTCGCAGATGCGACGAAAGAAGCGGACGTCGTGATGGTCTTATTGCCGGATGAATTCCAGGCGAAAGTTTACGAAGAAAGCATTCGCGACAACTTGAAGGAAGGAAGCGCCCTTGCGTTTGCGCACGGCTTCAACGTCCATTTTTCACAAATCGTCCCGCCGAAAAACGTTGACGTGTTCCTCGTTGCACCAAAAGGTCCAGGACACCTCGTGCGCAGAACGTTTGAAGAAGGTTTCGGCGTCCCTGCGTTGTATGCAGTATACCAAGACTACACAGGGCAAGCGAAGGAAATCGCACTTGCATACGCTGCCGGTGTCGGTGGCGCTCGCGCCGGCGTACTTGAGACGACATTCAAAGAAGAGACGGAAACCGACCTCTTTGGAGAGCAAGCCGTGTTGTGCGGCGGAACGACTGCACTCGTCAAAGCGGGCTTTGAAACGTTGGTCGAAGCAGGTTATCAACCGGAAGTGGCCTATTTCGAATGCTTGCACGAGTTGAAACTCATCGTCGACTTGATGTACGAAGGCGGCTTGGAAAACATGCGCTACTCCATTTCCGACACGGCTGAATTTGGCGATTACGTGTCAGGGCCGCGCGTGATCAACGAAGAAACGAAACAGCGCATGAAAGAAGTATTGAAAGATATCCAAACAGGCAAGTTCGCGAAAGAATGGATCTTGGAAAACCAGGCAAATCGCCCGCAATTCAACGCGATTAAAGAAGCAGAGAAAAATCACCCGATCGAAAAAGTCGGTCGTGAGCTCCGCGACTTGATGCCATTCGTGAAAAAAGAATTGAAGTAAACCAACGTGATAAAGCAAGATTTTTAGACAAAGAGGCGGTCTCGATTCCGCCTCTTCTTCTCACCAAAATTCGTATTGTTTCTTCATAGAATCGAAAATTTTGATAAGTTCATTGAAAGGAAGGCGCAAATGGAAAAGGAAATCGTCGTCCTGCCAGGGGATGGAATCGGGCAAGAAATCATCGACTCCGCGATTCAAGTGCTTGAAAAAATCGGCGAGAAATATGGTCATGCATTCCGTTTCATCCATCACGACATCGGTGGAACATCTTACGACAAACACGGCACGCCGCTGACGCAAGAAGCGATCGATGATTGTTTGGAAGCGGACGCTGTGTTGCTCGGGGCAATCGGCGGGCCGAAATGGGACAATTTGCCACCGGAAGTAAGACCGGAGGCAGGCTTGCTCAAAATCCGCAAAGCGTTGAACTTGTATGCCAATATCCGACCGATCAAAGGGTTTGCTCCTTTGTTGCATGCATCTCCTTTGAAAGAGGAGATCATCAAAGGCGCCGACATTTTGATCGTAAGGGAATTGACAGGCGGACTTTATTTTGGGACGCCGCGCGAAAGACGCAATGAGGGCAATGAAGTCGTCGATACGCTTCTATATACGCGCGAAGAAATCGAACGCATCGTCGACATCGGCTTCCAAAGTGCGATGATGCGCAAGAAGCATTTGACTTCCGTCGATAAAGCGAATGTCCTCGAATCGAGCCGCATGTGGCGCGAAATTGTCGAAGAAAAGAGCAAAGAATATCCGGAAGTGACGGTCGAGCATATGTTGGTCGATTCGGCATCCATGCGTCTCATTACACATCCGACGAGCTTCGACGTCATCGTCACGGAAAACATGTTCGGCGACATTTTAAGCGACGAAGCTTCCGTCTTGACCGGATCGATTGGCATGCTTCCATCGGCAAGCTTATCCGGAAAATTCGGGCTTTACGAACCGGTCCACGGATCAGCGCCGGACATCGCCGGAAAAGGGATCGCCAACCCGCTCGGCATGATTTTATCGGCGGCCATGATGCTCCGTTACAGCTTCGACTTGCAAAAAGAAGCGGACGCTGTCGAAAAGGCGGTCGAAACGAGCTTGGAAAAAGGTTACCATACAGCCGATTTGAACGTGAAAAACGGCACGAAAGTCGGCACAAAGGAAATGACGGAAATTGTCATCAGCCATATCGAATAAATGATTCAACGATTGACATGGGGGTGTGTTATTCATGGGAAAGCCAAAAAACATAATCGAAAAGATTTGGGAACAAAAAGTTGTTCACCGTGAAGCGGGAAAACCGGACTTATTATATATCGATTTGCATTTGATCCACGAGGTGACTTCGCCTCAAGCGTTTGAAGGCTTGCGTATAAAGGGGCGCAAAGTGAGACGTCCTGATTTGACGTTTGCCACGATGGACCACAACGTCCCGACGATCGACCGTGAAAAAGTGAACGACCCGATCGCCAAAGAGCAAATGGATACGTTGAAGAAAAACTGTGAAGAATTCGGCATCACACTTTTCGACATGTTCCATCCGAACCAGGGGATCGTTCACGTCATCGGACCGCAATTAGGTTTGACACAGCCTGGCAAAACGATCGTTTGCGGAGACAGCCACACATCCACACACGGTGCGTTCGGTGCGCTTGCTTTCGGCATCGGCACGAGCGAAGTCGAACACGTCTTTGCGACGCAGACGATTTGGCAGCATAAACCGAAGACGTTGAACGTCCATATCGAAGGTGAACTTGGTGCGGGCGTCACCGCAAAAGACTTGATTTTGGCGATTATCGCTGAGTTTGGAACCGACATGGGGACAGGTTACGTCATCGAATATACGGGCGATGTCATCCGCAACATGACGATGGAAGACCGTATGACGATTTGCAACATGTCCATCGAGGCGGGTGCACGTGCAGGCCTGGTGAGCCCGGACGAAACGACGGTCGAATTTTTGCGCGGTCGTCCATATGCGCCAAAAGGCGAGGAGTTTGAGAAGAAAGCGAAAGAATGGCTCGCACTTGCATCCGATGAAGGTGCGACATATGATAAAGTCATCACTTTCGACGCGTCAAAAGTCGAACCGCAAGTGACTTGGGGAACCAACCCGTCGCAAGGTGCGCCAATCAGCGGTCGTACGCCGATCATTGCGGAATCGGATGATCCGGAAGGCGTTCGTCTTGCACTTGAATACATGGGATTGGAAGAAAACCAGCCAATCACGTCGATTGAAATTGACCATGTCTTTATCGGTTCATGTACGAACTCACGCTTGCAAGATTTGATCCGCGCAGCGGAAATCGTCAAAGGCAAAAAAGTGAAAGAAGGTGTTCGCGCAATCGTCGTTCCTGGTTCAACGCTCGTAAAAATGGAAGCTGAAAAACTAGGAATCGACAAAATTTTCAAGGAAGCCGGTTTCGAATGGCGTCACGCCGGTTGCAGCATGTGTTTGGGCATGAACGAAGACATCGTGCCGCCGGGAGGGCGTTGTGCTTCCACTTCCAACCGCAACTTTGAAGGAAGACAAGGAAAAGATGCGAGAACACACCTTGTCAGCCCGGAAATGGCGGCGGCAGCGGCGATTGAAGGACGCTTCGTCGATGTGCGAAACTATGAAAAAACACCGATCCTAACGTAGGAAGGAGATTTCCATGGAAGCATTTGTGAAACATACAGGGCTCGTCGTCCCTTTGAATAGAACGAACGTGGACACGGACCAGATCGTTCCTAAACAATTTTTGAAAAGTGTGAAACGAACAGGCTTTGGAAAACATTTATTCCACAATTGGCGTTATAATGAAGATGGAAGCCCGAATGAATCGTTCATTTTGAATGATCCGAAATACAAAGACGCGACGATTTTGATTGCGGGCGAGAATTTCGGCAGCGGTTCATCCCGCGAACACGCGCCTTGGGCTCTATTAGATTATGGATTCAAGGCGATCATTTCTCCGAAGTTCGCAGACATTTTCTATAACAACTCATTAAAAAACGGTTTGGTTTTGGTTGAAATTGACGAAGCACAAGTGGACAAATGGATGAAGGAAGCCGAAGAAGGCGAACTTCGCTTGACGGTCGATTTGGAGACGATGACCGTATCTGACGATAAAGGTGTGAGCGTAAGTTTTGAAATCCCTGAATACAACCGCCAAAACATCATGAATGGTTGGGACGAGATCGATTTAACGCTGCAGTTGGAAGATAAAATTAGAGAATATGAACAAACTAGATTATATTAGTAATAAGCGCTATATTTTGGGGAGTGTGGAATCATTGGGGATTTATTAACTGGAGAAAAAGTTTACCAAGCATACGAACGTCTTAAACCGATCGTGCATCGTACACCGCTCATCACATCGGAAACGACGAACCGGATCGTCGGAAAAAAGGTTTATTTCAAAATGGAAAACCAACAAAAAACCGGCGCGTTCAAATTTCGCGGCGCAACGTATAAATTGATGCAATTATCGCGTGAGCAGCTTGAACGCGGCGTGCTCACCGCATCGGCGGGCAACCATGCCCAAGGGGTTGCGTATGCGTCGCGAAAACTTGGCGTAAAAGCGACGATTTTCATGCCGGAAAACACGCCGCACAGCAAGATTGAAGCGACGCAAAACTACGGTGCGGAAGTGGTGTTGACCGGCAGTTCGTTCCAAGAAGCGTACGAAGCATCAATGGAACGTCAACGGGAAACGGGTGCGACGTACGTTCACCCATTCGATGATTATGATATCATGGCTGGTCAAGGGACGATCGCCATGGAGACGCTGCGCCAAGAAGATCGCATCGATACGTTCATCGTTCCGATCGGTGGCGGTGGATTGATCAGTGGTATGGCAGTAGCAGCAAAACACGTCAACAAAAACATTCGCATCATCGGCGTCCAAGCCGAATACATTCCACCGGCTTATTACGCATTTCATGGCATTGAGCCGAGAAAACCGTTCCGTGCGGATACCATCGCTGAAGGAATCGCCGTAAAACAACCTGGTGAAAAAACGTTGCCGCTCATCATGAAATACGTCGATGACATCGTGACCGTAACGGAAGAAGAAATCGCCAGTGCAATCCTTTTCATGTTGGAACGGAACAAAACGTTGTTGGAAGGAGCGGGGGCGGCTGCACTTGCCGCACTGTTCGCGCATAACGATCATATTAAATCCCGGCATTGCGGCGTCATTGTCAGCGGCGGAAACTTTGATATCGATCAAATCCCACTCATACAGCAGCTCGCTAAAAAAAACACGGCATAATATGAACGGAAAGGAGGATGCTTGAATGCATCCTCTTTATTTCATGGTTAAATGCGTGTCGAAAACAAAGTGGATTAGTTTGTAAAACAACACGATGATTCAAAGCATGATGTGAGCGGTTGTTGCAGTGGAAACAGTCACATCGAGCGTTTCGAAGAAGCGGCATAGAGCCTTGTTAAAAGGGGAAGCGTTACATAGGACAGGTCGATGAGCCCCTTTCGTGTCATTTTATGGGGGGAAGTTTCCAATAGGAGCGTCTATAAGCCACTTTTGCGGAATGTTCGCTGGGGAATGGTTTCATAGGGCACGTCCATGGGCCATTTAACTTTCTCCGACAGAAGTCTCCCATCCTCAAGGAATGTGAAGGGCGATAGCCCAATGAGTAGGTGGGAGATGAATGTCGGTTGGTGCAGGATTACCCGAGAAGCCTCCATTTCAAGCAACCCGCAAGGGTGGTAAGTGGAGGGTAGTTCACACGTCATTTTAACCGAAAAAAGGGCCATTGGCCGCAATTCACTAGCGTCATGTTCATGTGCATTCAAAAAGCTGCACCAAAAAACGGACATAAACGTTATGTTTGATACATAACGAGAAGAAAAAAATGAGGCTGAACTTCAAGTCAGCCTCATTTTAACATCCGGTTTACATCTTGCACGTTTTCTTCGCGTTCCGTTTCATCTGCTTCAGCATCTTCTTGTTTGTAATCGAGCCATTTGTCGATCAAACTTTGCGGGATATACAACTGGTTATCGTCATAGAAGTATTCCGATGGATCGACCGGCTCCCAACCTTCATACGGCGTATAGAAACGGAGCAAGTCTCCTTGTAGGACATTATCCGACAAGTTCAGCTCGCGCATCACTTGCGCGTTGATTTCTTCCAGTTCTTCGTTAGGCTCTTCGATGACTTCGCCTGTCCGGTTATCGTAGTAGACATCTTTCACTTTCGCGTACTTTTCCGTCATGAAATCGCCGTTGCGGAAAGCGACGACATCGTTATGTTTTTCGGAGAACAAATCGGTTCCGAACAAGATGAAGTCGCGTGAATCGATGCCCACCAAGTGCAAGATCGTCGGCATGATGTCGACTTGACCTGCATATTCGGAAATCGTGCCCATACCTTCCACGCCCGGGATTTTGATCATAAACGGCACACGCTGCAAGTTCGCGTATTTATAGTGGTCCATTTCCGTGCCGAAAATTTCGCTCAACGCGCGGTAATGGTTTTTCGAAATGCCGTAATGGTCACCGTAGATGAAAATGAGCGAATCTTCGTATAATCCGGCTTTTTTCAAGTCTTCAAAGAACATCTCCAACGCTTCGTCAAGGTAACGCGCCGTTTGGAAATAACGGTCGACGGAACCGTCACCCGTTTCAGCTGGAGCGATTGTCGCATCTTCTTCATCGATTAAGTAAGGATGGTGGTGCGTTAACGTTATAAAGTGTGCATAAAACGGCTGCGGCAATGATTCAAGAATCGGCATCGATTCTTTGAAAAACGGCTTATCCTTCAATCCATAGCCGATGACTTGCTCTTCGCTCATATCGTAATACGCATCATAGAAGAAATAATCAATGCCGAATTGTTTGTAAATTTCATCGCGGTTCCAAAACAACTTTCCATCACCATGGAACACGGCGCTCGTGTAACCTTGCTTCTGTTTCAAAATCGCCGGCAACGCCTGATATGTGTTTTTCCCTTTTGTGACGAACGCGCTTCCTTGCGGCAATCCGTACAAGGAATTGTCGGCGATCAATTCGGCATCCGCCGTTTTGCCTTGTTCTGTCTGGTGGAAGAAGTTTTCGAAATACGTCCATTCATTTTGCTCGTTCACCAACGAGTTGATGAATGGCGTCACTTCTTCACCGTGCAATTCAAAGTTGATCAAAAATGAATGGAAAGACTCCAAGTGAATTTTGATGATGTTTTTTCCAGCTGCCACACCGAAAAGTTCTTCGTTTGGCGGTGCGTATTTCAACATCGAATAGTTGCGGACTTCGGTTATGTCGTCGCTGTCCGCCAGAACGCGCTCCGTCGTCGTTTTCAAGTTTTGGATCGCGTCGTAAATCGTAAAGTTGTAAGCGCCCAAATATTTCACGATATAGTTTCTGTCAAACGTCCGTTTCAACAATTGCGGACGGTCGATTTCCGCCAAAATGACGTTGAACGTGAGCAGCAACAAGCCAAGTGTGATGATCGTCGCTGGTACGCGCATTTTCACGCGTTCATGTTTCCAAATTTGCTTGCTTGTCAAAAACAAGAAGAGCAAAAAGACGACGTCCAACATGTAAAAGATGTCATACCATTTGATCAAATCGATGATGCTGTTGCCCAAACTGGCAAAGTTGCTCGTTTGCGTCAAAACCGGCAACGTGATGAAGTCGTTGTTGAAACGATAAAACACGACGTTCGAATAGAGCAACAGACTCATGAAAAAATGGATGAGCCAAATATAGCCGCCGACACGTCTACCCCGGGCGAAAAATGCGATGCCGAGGAAAATCAACGTGGAACTAAGCGGGTTGATGAACAATAAAAAGTGTTGTAAAAGGTTTTGGATTCCCAAATTGAACTCTATCAAATAAATGACATACGTCTTTAACCAAATCAAAATCGCTGCAATTGCAAAGAACTGCATCTTCGAAGATATGAATCTTCTCAATCCGTTTCACTCCTTATACAAAATGGATGGACAAGTTTATATACTACAGGATTGATACATTAAAATCAATCCTACTTTGTACGTAAAAACGTTTCGTACAAAGGTAAAAAAAGCGATGCGTCCATCTCGAGAACATGTCAAACAATCTATTAAGGAGTTTCGTAGCTTAATAGATTGGATCTTCACGCATGATTATATGTTGTTGTAACAACGCCTGGGAAATGGATGGGTGAGTCAAATGTTGGTGATATTCATGGTACGGCAGCCATTACTTCAGCCATTGTATGATACGAACATGCCGTTTATGAAAAAATGGATCCAATGAAAAGACAACCTATGGAAGAATGGTCGAGTTTTACATTCACTCATCTCGCTTTTTGCGACATTATTTTGTTAAATAATTCACAAAGTTTAGGCGTGAAAAGAAGGTACACGAAAATATTCGTGCAAATGTTCAGGTAAAATAAGGCCTACTGTACATTTTAACGAAACTTTGAAAAAAAAGCAATGTTATTTTTACACATTGCCATGCATGATTACGAAACAGTTTAAAATTTGTTAACATATTTATCGAAATTGCAAAGGAAAATAATGAAAAGGGACTGGGCATCCGCCCAGCCTCTTTGAACACATATTAATGCGACATATTGTTCTGTTGTGCCTGACCGTAGCTGTTGACGATCGTTTGCATGTCTTGCGGCGACAACTGTGGCACTTCATAATATTGATTACGGTTCTGATATAAATACACTTCATACGCCATCTCGATCACGTTCGGGATGCTGTCGGCAAAAATTCTGCGCAATACCGGATGCGTCGCTTCAAGCGCCGCGAGCGTGAATTCTGAAGCAATCGCTTTTAGATGACCCAACATTGCACTTGAAATGCATTCGTCGTTGAATTCGTTCACGGATTGAATCGGCGTTTTCGGACTCGTTTTCGGTTTCAATCCGAAAATCGTCCGGTTGCTGTCCGTTTGCATCAAATACGTTTGCGTTTTCACTTCAGGATCTCTTCCCGATTTCAACGTATCCAAAATCGTATTATAAATCGTCGTCAATGCGGATTTTTGTCGTTGCATGATCGACTTCAACTCTTGATCTTGCACATATTGGTCATAAAGGACAAAATGTTCGATTCCACCGACCAACGTACCGATTGCTTCATCCGCATCGAGCAGTTCATGCGCACCAAACTGTTGCGACAATGGCATTTGTGACCCCTTTTGTTGTTGTTGGTTTGTTTGCTGAACCATGAAATTCCCTCCTTCTAAGTTTATTCGTATTGTATTTTTCGCAAAAGGGGTGAATTTATGCAATGGGTGCCCAAAATATTTACGTTTGTGTGAAAAGTGCGTATCATAATGACTAAAGCTTTGTTTAACTTTTTGCTACAAAAAGACATCGAAGGAAAAACATTCTGCTCATGATATGTGGAAAGAAGTGAAGCATAATGAATGCAAGGGAATGGTTCCGTTTGCCGCATTGGATCGGCGGCTTGCAGTGGTTTTTTTTCATTTTTGCCAATATTATCGTCATCCCGATCACGATCGGCGAAGCGTTTCAGTTGCCGAAGGAAAAAGTCGCTTCGTTGATGCAATTTTCATTTATCGTCACCGGTCTC
Source organism: Bacilli bacterium (assembly GCA_012518125.1). Taxonomy (GTDB): domain Bacteria; phylum Bacillota; class Bacilli; order Bacillales; family Amphibacillaceae; genus Pseudogracilibacillus. Next base: position 15,248 of record JAAYTF010000065.1, read on the forward strand.
GCCTGTCTTTTGCAGGCGTTTTATGGACACAAACGTCCAATCATGGAAGGGCAGTCGGGATTGTGGTGGGGCATATTTTTGACGTTGGCGACGACCGTCCAAGCGCAAGGTTTGTCGCTCGTCGAACTTGGCGGCAGTTTGGCCATTGGTGTCATGCTGTCCGGACTTATCACGATCATCATCGGTGTGACGGGCACCGGCCCTTACATAGCGAAATTGTTCAAGCCCGGCGTCATGAGCGTTTTCGTTTTACTGTTGGGATTTACACTCATCCAAATATTTTTGAAAGGGATGCTCGGCATCCCGTTCGGCATTGAGGCGGATGACGCTTCCATTCAACTTCCGGTTGCGGCGCTTGCGGTCGCCATCGCGATTTTCGTCATCGTCGTAAGCATCAAGTCGCGGCCGGAAATACGCAGCTACGCTTTGCTCATCGGCATCGTGGTCGGCTGGATTTTGCATGTCCTCTTATTCGGCGTCGAAACGGAACAAACATCAACTACTCTAAGCTTCGGCTTGTTCCCGCTCGGTCCGTTGACGTGGAATACAGGTGTCGTCCTTACGGCTGTGCTTGCCGGACTGCTCAATTTGACGAACACGTTCGGCGCTTTGAAAGGGTCGGATGCGTTGTTCGGCCGGGCGACGACGAATCGCGAATACGCAAAGTCGCTGACGATCACCGGCTTTACGAACATCGCATCGGGCATGTTCGGGCTCGTGCCGTATTCGCCGTACGTTTCGGCAATCGGCTTCTTGCGGCAAACGCGAATTGTCGACAGGTTGCCGTTCATCATCGGAAGTTCCCTCTTTTTTAGCATGGGATTGCTTCCGCCGGTCGGAATGTTTTTCACCCATTTGCCGCTGAGCATCGGAAGTGCCGTCCTTTTCGTCGCTTATCTGCAGCTGTTTTTGTCTTCGTACGATTTTTTGAAACAAATTTCGTTGAACAGTTCGAACGTTTATCGCGTGGCCATCCCGACGTTTGTCGGCGCGATGATCATGACGTTTCCACCGCATTATTTCGCTTCGTTTCCGATCATGCTCCAGCCGTTTTTGTCCAACGGTCTGCTTGTCGGGATCCTATTGGCGATCTTATTGGAAAATGTGATCGACTGGGAGAAAATAAAAGCGTAAAAAATGAACGGGCAGCGGCGAAAAAGCCGCGCTCGTTTTTTCTTTCCGATCAAAATTTATAAAGTTTATTGACAACGTGGTGTATTAACCATATAATACAATTAACTGTATGAATCATTTAATACAGGAATTGCCATTTGCAAGGTGTATGAATCGATTAATACAAACGGGAAAATAGGCCGGGCGTGGACTGGAAGGGTAACATGCGGTTGTCCTAGAAAATGGCGTCGACTTAAGCGAGGTGATGCATGTGAAATTGAATATTGACAATCGATCTCCCGTTTATTTGCAACTGATTGAATATTTCAAAGAACAAATTGCCAGCGGAAAACTGGCGATGGGTGAGGAAATTCCTTCGCGCCGGGAATTGGCCAGAACGTTGAACATCAATCCGAATACGGTGCAGCGTGCATACAGGGAAATGGAGGAAATGGGATTGATTTATACGGATGGGAACATGCCGAGCAAAGTGACGCGGGATGAAACCGTCATCAAAAAAGTACGCGAAGAATTGGTGCAAGACGCATTGGAACATTTTGTAAGTACGATCAAAACGTTACAAATACCATTGGAAGACGTTTATCCGTTGTTGGAAAAAACGTACCGTGAAAAAAACGGGGACAAAGCGGACGGAGGGGAAGCAAAGTGATTGAAGTGAAAAACGTGAAAAAGTCGTACGGCAGAAAAGCCGTTTTGCGCGATATTTCATTCACCGCCAAAAAAGGGGAAATCACCTGTTTGATCGGCGTCAATGGAGTGGGGAAAACGACGATTTTAAATGCGATTATGGGGCTGACCCCGATAGATGGTGGAGAAATATTAATCGACGGCAAAAAACTGACGAAAGAAACGTATGAAAAAGTCGCCTACATCCCGGATTCGATCACGATGCTTCCGAGCATGCGCATAAAAGATGCGTTCGCATTCATGAACGATTTTTACACGTCTTGGAATGAAAAGCGGGCGAATGAGCTGCTTACGTTTTTCAAACTGAACTTGGAAGATAAAATCAACAGTTTATCCAAGGGGAACAAAATGAAAGTGAATTTGCTGTTAGGTTTGGCGCTCGATGCCGATTTCATCTTGATGGATGAACCGTTTTCGGGAATCGATGTGTTCAGCCGTGAACAAATCACGAAAGTGTTCACTTCTCATTTGATCGAAGACCGCGGCGTGATCATCACGACGCACGACATCCAGGAAATCGAGCATTTGATCGACCAGGCCGTCATCCTCGACAACGGGATCATCCTTAAATCGTTTTATCCGGAAAAAATCCGCGAAGAGGAAGGCAAATCGATTATCGATGTGTTGCGCGAGGTGATCGACAGATGAAAAATTACTTAAAATTGTTGAATTTTGAAATCAACCGCTTCAGCAAACTTTATTTTCTTATGCTGGCCATTATTTTCAGCGTCCAACTGATCAGCGTCTTTTATCACATTTTTTCATATTTGGCGTTCGTCAAGATGGAAACAAAAGGCGGGAGGATGACGCCGGAACAATTTTTGGCGGAGCATTTTCCGTTCGGTTTGTCGAACGTCTTTTATACGAGAGGATTTCTCATTCCGATCTTGATCGGCGTCGTCGGTCTCATCCTCTACGTCTTTTTCATTTGGTACCGCGACTGGATGGCGCGCAATACGTTCATTTACCGTCTGCTCATGCTGCCGACGAGCAGGATGAACATCTTTTATGCGAAACTGTCGGCGATCATGTTGTTTGTGCTGACGACGGTCGGGATTCAATTGATTTTTTTGGTCTTGTACAAAAAAATCATCGAATGGTTCATTCCGGTCGTCTACCGCGATGATCTTTCAATCACGATGGCGGTCGTCACATCACCGTATTTGAATACGATCGTCCCCGCACATTTAAGTTCTTTTTTCGTTGCTTACGGATTAGGTTTGGCGGCTGTCATCGTCGTGTTTACCGCCATCTTGTTTGAGCGGAGTTTTCAACTTGTCGGGATTCTTTACGGCTTATTATATGCCGTGTTTTCATTCGTTTTGTTCAGTTTGCCGCTCGTCGTCCAACTTTTGATGTTTGAAACGTTGTATTTGTATGCGGATGAGATGTTCATCCTCATGACGGCGATCGTCATAGGCATCATCGTCGTTTCATTGCTGACGAGCCGATATTTATTAAACCATAAGGTGAGCGTGTAAAGGGGGAAACGTCTTGAAAAAATACAGCAAATTGATCGTCTTGACCGTCGTCATGCTCGTCGCGTGGACCGTCTTTTACGTTCATGCCCATCAAATCACCGACTCGTTTGTCCGTTTTTCGATCAAAACGATCGAAGGGGATGAATCGCTCATCGAACATGTCGTGATCAGAGGCGATATGTCTTCTTCCAATTTCACGTACGAACCATTCGTGTTGACGAAAGACGGTACGACGTTCATGCGCGAAACATCGTTCATTGAGCGCATCGATTATCACAAATCGGAAAAAGTGAAACAATTGCAACTAAAACACCGGCAATTCATGCGCGGCAAGAACGTAAACAGCGACAATTACGCAACGACGGACGACAAAATCGTGTACGCCGATTTCATCTATTCCAAATTCAACTTCGATCCGGAGAAAGTGAAAATTGAAACGCTCGACAAAAATACGAACGAGAAGAAAACAGCGGTGATCGATAATCCGGAACTTAATACGTTTGCCTACATCGAAAAAGTTATTGCGTATGATGAAGGCGTGTACGTCGCCGTTGAAAACTTGGATACCGATTATGAAACGGATATGAACGAAATCACTTGGAACATTTATCACTACGAATTTTCCAGAGGAACGTTCGATGAACCGATCGTCGTTTCGCTCGGCAAAATACCCTCTTACAACAATATCACGCAATTTTTCGTCGACGATGAAAATGATCCGAAAGAAATGATCGTGCTTGCAGGGCTCATCGATTACGCGGCACCGGAGGATGAAGCAAGCGGTTTTCCATCGTATGAGGAAGAAATCGTTTCCGAATATATTAACCTTTCCGCCATCAAAAAAGTCGATCTGAAGACGGGAAACGTGACGGACATCAACATGGAAACGGACCAAAACGGCATTCCGGTCGGCTACAATGGCAAAGAGCTCCTCTTCATCGAACGGAATGCAGCAGGGCTGCACTATCACGCATATGACATCGAAACGAAAAAAACGACAACCATCGTTTCCCTTCCGCTTGAGGGCGCAATCGTTTCGTACTGGGATTTTTCCGAACCAATCCAAGATGGCCGGCTCATTTATACGTTGCTCAATTCGGAATACGGCGACAATAAAATGATTCTCGTCATCGATGAAAAAGAAAAAGAGCTCGTCTATAAAGGTGCCATCGAACCAGACCGGTTGATCGAAAATCGAAACGGTGATGAAATGATCGTCTATTTCAATGAAATGGAAATCGTCGACTGATGAAAAGAAAACGTGGCCGTTCAGTTTTCGGCCACGTTTTCGTATATCCGTTTGATCTTTTCGTTCAACTCCGCCGTATGGACGATGCGGGCCTCGCGAATGTATTCTTTGCCGTATACAAACAGCAAGAGCACCGGCGCCGTAAATACGCTGAATTGACCTGCCGCTTCGCGCACTTCCGAAGCGTCGATTTCTGCCCGTTTGATTTTTGGATATTGTTCCAGCATCGCTTCGATTTGTGGCCGGAGTCCGTGGCAGACGCTGCAGTTCGGCGTCGTGAAATATAAAAATGCCAAATCGTTTTCTTCGATGAATTGATTGATTTCATCCAAAGAAGTCAAATTCAAAAACGTGTTCAAATTACGATACCCCCTGATCGAATAGAACGTGCCTCACCATATTATACGACGACCGCCCAGATTCATCCGCAAATATGCTTAACAACCATTCCACACGATAGATTCATGCAATGCTTTTAGGCATAATAAATGCAAAATAGATGAAGTTTGTGATATTTTGACGTATCATTAGATGTATACGATACGGGGTAATCATAGTCAAGATGATATCGGGATAGGAGAGAGCTGAATGTCTGAAGCACAAGAAAAAGGCATCCGCTATTTTCCAATCGCTTTGTTCGCCAGCGTCATGGGCGTCTCCGGTTTGGCGATGTCAATGCGCTTGGTGGAAAATATTTATGGTTGGAACAATGTGACATCCAACACGATCGTCGTCATCGCGACGCTCATGTTTTTGGCCAATATCATCATCTTTTTCTATCGTCTCGTCAAATTTCCTGAAGACGTAAAGCAAGATTTCAACCATCCGGTGAAAATGAACTTTTTCGGTGCGATTTCGATTAGCCTATTGCTGCTCGGCACGCTGTATTTCGATATGCACGCGGGGTTGTCGTTTTACACGTGGCTAATCGGCGCGCTCGTGCAATTTTTCCTGACATTGGCCATTTTGTCAAAGCTGATTTGGAAACATGAATTCCAATTAGGTCATTTCAACCCGGCATGGTTCATACCGATCGTCGGAAACATCGTCGTCCCGCTGGCGGGCGTCCATCATGCCGCCATGTGGATCAACTGGATGTTTTTCGGCATCGGCATCGTGTTCAGCGTCATTTACTATACGATTTTCATCCATCGGATTTATTTCAGTCCTCCATTTCCGGTGAAATTGATGCCGACCTATTTCATTTTGCTTGCGCCTCCGGGGATCGGGTTCATCGCCTACATCAAAATGACGGGCGAATACGACATGTTCGCTTACGTTTTGATCGGCTTTGCGTTGTATTTAGGATTTTTGTTCTTGTTCCAATTGCACCGCTTTTTTACCATCCCGTTTTTCGTATCATGGTGGGCGTTCATCTTCCCGAGCGCGGCGGTCACAAACGCCGTCATCCACTTCCAGCAACATATCGGCGGCACCGTCTTGGAAATCATTTGCCACTTGCAAGTCGGCGGACTCATTACACTCACCGTCTATGTATTTTATAAAACGGTGGAATTGTTGCTCAAACAAAAACTTTGTGTAAAAGAAGGATAATCAAAA
>JAAYTF010000066.1 GCA_012518125.1 Bacilli bacterium
ACGAGCACCTGTCCAAATCCGCCCAAGAACGATTCCCAAGCGACGCTTGTCAAGACGCCTGCATCGACGCCTTCCTGCCATTTGCCGGACATGACGATCGTAATGCCGGTGATGGTACAGATGACTAACGTATCGAAGAAAACTTGTGTCATGGAAACGAGCGCTTGGCGTCCAGGAATGTCGGATTTCGCCGCTGCAGCTGCAATCGGTGCAGAACCGAGACCGGCTTCGTTTGAGAAGAGACCTCTTGCGATACCGTAGCGGATAACGGCACCTATAGCTCCCCCAGCTGCCGCTTCACCTGAGAACGCATATTTGAAGATCGTCGCAAAAGCTTCCGGAACTAAATCGATGTTGACAATCATGATGTAAAGGCCTGCGATCAAATAGAACAATGCCATGAACGGAACGAAGAAAGAAGTGACCCGTCCGATCCATTTGATTCCGCCAATGATGACAAGACCGATAAAGATGAGCAAAATGATGCCAGTCAACACATGCGGAACGGAGAACGTTTCGTTCATCGCATCGGCAACAGCTTTCGCTTGCGTACCGTTTCCGATGCCGAATGCGGCAAGCGCCCCGAAAATGGCAAACAATACACCGAGCCATTTTTGCTTCAAGCCATGCTCCAAATAATACATCGGCCCGCCGGCCATTTCACCTTTCGAGTCTTTCACACGATATTTTACCGCCAAGATTGCTTCCCCGTACTTTGTCGCCATTCCGAAAAATCCTGCCAACCACATCCAAAATACGGCACCAGGTCCACCGAGTGCAATCGCGGTTGCCACCCCAACGATGTTACCTACGCCAACCGTTGCCGCCATCGCTGTCATCAACGCCTGGAAGTGGGAAATGTCCCCTTCTTCTTTTGCATCCCGTTTTGTAAATACCAATTTCATCGCGTATGGGAACAATCGCACTTGCAAGAACAATAATCGGAATGTTAGGAAAATTCCCGTACCGACGAGCAAGATGAGCAGTGGCGGCCCCCATATGTAACCGCTTAACGTATCAAGAAAATTTTTAACGGTTTCCATGTAACTCCCCCTTAATCATAATAATCAAGAAAGCGTTTGAAATAATAGCGAAACAAGAAGTCTTACTTTAGAAATGGATAGCTTTTGGGATGGCGGTTAGACAGGGCAACCTACAGGAAAGCTAAAAAAAGTAAAAATTTTAATTTAATAACATATTAAAATATTGTTTACAATTATACAAGACTATTTTTGCATAAATAAAGATTTTTTCTCATGGCATCGATGGAAATGGTTTGCGAAATACTTTTGTGCAACCAAAAAGATGACATGTTTCTTTGTGACGACAGCCAATACAAAAAAACTGCGGCAACATTGCCGCAGTTTTCGTTTAATAGAACTTTTTGAAACTATGAAAATGTTTTTTCCAGTACGAATTGTTCAAGCTGGAAATGGTGACGCCAGTGGACGAGCCGGCGTGGATGAATTGATTGTTGCCGAGATAAATTCCCATGTGGGAAATCCCGGATTTGTACGTATTTTCAAAGAATACGAGGTCACCGACTTGAGGGTTGTTCGTCATATAGGAACGGTTGTAATACCCTTCTGTCGATAAACGGTTGATCTTATACCCCGCTTGGTTGTACGCCCAATAAATGAAGCCGCTGCAATCAAAACCAGTGGAAGGACTGTTGCCTCCCCACGTATATTTCGTGCCGATCACGGAACGAGCCACTTCGATTAACCGATTCACATTGATGCTAGAGCCGGTCGATTTCGAGCCGTTATTGTTGTTGTTATTCGTTACCGCTGATTCACTGACGATGAGTACATCTCCTGGGTAGATCAAATGAGAGGTCAAATTGTTCCACTTTTTCAAGTCATTCAATGAAATGCCGTGCATTTGCGCAATTTTGCTCAACGTATCGCCGCTTTTCACCGTATATGTTTTGGCGTTTGCATTCGTGGATTGATTGCCTGATTGGTTCGTTGTTTTGTTCGTGTTCGATGAACTGTTGTTTTGGTTGTTGTTCGTTCCGTTCGGATTGACGACTAATCGATCGCCTGGATAAATCAAATCGGACGTCAAGTTGTTCCATTTTTTCAAATCGCTTACGGATACGCCGTGGGCTTTTGCGATATGGCTCAACGTATCGCCGCTTTTGACGACATATGTCGCACCGTTTGTCGATGTGGATGGTGCATTGTTGTTGCTGTTGTTTGTGTTATTAGTGTTGTTGCTCTTGTTGTTCGTATTGTTGCTAGGCGCTTTTACGTAAAGTTTGTCGCCAGGGAAGATGAGCGTCGTATTCAAATTGTTCCATTCCATCAAATTTTTCACTGAAATGCCGTATTTCGCCGCGATACCGCTCAGCGTATCCCCCCGAACGACCGTATATGTACTAGCTCCTTGGTTCGAGTTCGATTGTGAACCGGATGAACTGCTTTTGTTGTTGTTGCTTTTCGTATTGGAGCTTGTGCTGCCGTTTACTTGCAGCACTTGGTTCGGATAAATGATGTCGCTAGATAAATTGTTCCATTTTTTCAATTGATCGACCGTCGTCTGATACCGTTGTGAAATCGACCATAACGTATCGCCAGGTTTCACTGTGTAAGACGCAGCGTGGGCTTCTTCAGCGTTGATGAGCGTCGAAGCGATGACTGCAGATGCGGTAACCGACATAACAACTTTTTTCTTACCCATGAAAACCCTTTCCCTTCTATATTATTCGGTGCTCCGAATTTTTCGACAATATAACGAGTATTATAAATTATAACATCGAAACTTGTTTATGACCAGCCTCAAAACGAGAATAATAGAATGTTTTGGCCAATGTTTACATTTTGTTAATAAAGCTGTCAAGAATGATGGACCGTTTACAAAAGATGTCGGAGAAAAATAGTAAAAAAAGAAAGCTTTCAGTTTGACGGGAGGAAGAAAAAGTATTATGATATTAAATAGATTGGATTCGAGATAATTTAATTCGAATTAAATTCGAATTCAAAAATATGAAGAATAGAGAGGTATGATAGTTATGAGTACATGGAATGTTGATGCATCCCACACAACTGTCAGTTTTGTCGTGAAGCATATGATGGTCACGAAAGTGAGAGGGACATTTTCCGATATTGAAGGAAAAATCGAAGGGGATCCCGAAAATTTTGAAAATGCTAAAGTGACGTTCCGCGTCGGTGTCGATTCAATAGATACGAAAAACGAAGATCGTGACAATCACTTGCGTTCAGCCGATTTCTTCGATGTGGAAAATCATCCAAACATGACTTTCGAATCGAAAAAAATTGAAAAAGTCGGCGACAACCAATACAAATTGACCGGTGATTTGACGATTCGCGGCACGACGAAAGAAACGACGTTTGATGTCGAATACTTAGGGAAAGGCACAAACCCTTGGGGCGTTGAAGTGGTCGGCTTTGAAGCCCGTGCGACGATTTCGCGTAAAGAGTTCGGCTTGACATGGAACCAGGCGCTTGAAACGGGCGGAGTGTTGGTGAGCGACGATGTCAAAATCGAAATCGACTTGGAAGCAAACCCAGCTTGAGAAATGAATGACTTACAAACGGACGGAACCCTTTATATAGGCGGTGCAGCCTGTATAAAGGGTTTGTTTTTTTAAAATGTTACTTTCCACATAAAAATTATAATTAATACAGTTGATGATCATTTCGTTATATAATATTGAAAAAGAGACGTCCAGAAAAAAATGTCGACGATGCAGGCTGAGATAGGTGAAGTGTATGATGGATGAACTGTCAGTTTATGTCGGAAGACAACCGATATTCGATCGGAAAGGGAACATTTACGGTTACGAACTGTTGTACCGCAACAGTCCGAACAACCGTTTTCCCGTAGGAACCGACCCGGAAAAAGCGACGATCGAATTGTTGGTCAATACGTTTTTGACGATCGGCATTGACCGCTTGGTCGGCAAACATAAATCGTTTATCAATTTTTCGAAAGAGGCGATCACGCAAGGGTTCGTCGAACAATTGGACCCGAGTTACGTCATCATCGAGCTGTTGGAAGACACCGATATTAATGATGAGCTCATCATGACGTTACGGAAATTGCGCAAAAAAGGGTTCAAGATCACGCTCGATGATTTTTCGAACAAAAATGCTCACGCTCTGCTTCCGCAACTCTTTGAAACTGTCAATATCGTGAAAGTCGATTTTTTGAACACGGACGCCAATGAACGCAGGCAAATCGAACAGATGACGAAAAGGCATCGCCACTTGACGCTTTTGGCGGAAAAAATCGAAACGGAAGAACAATTCCAGGAAGCGAAACAACACGGATATTTGCTGTATCAAGGCTACTATTTTTCAAAGCCGCAAATCGTACGTGGCAAAGAGATCCCAACCAACTACATGCTTCACTTCTATTTGCTGAAAGAGTTCAACGCCGAAGAACCGGATATTGAACGCATCTCTGAACTGTTCATGCATGACATCTCACTTTCGTACAAATTGTTGCGCTACATCAATTCTTTGACGTTCAATATCCCTTACGAAGTGACATCGATTGCCCATGCGATCATGTTGATGGGGCTTGAAGAAGCGAAACGCTGGCTCCGCATATTGTTGTTGCGCGAATTGGGCGCTGCATCGGGGCGGGGCAGGGAAAAGTCGCTCATCGACCGCTCGCTCGTCAGGGCGAAATTGATGGAACTGTTGGCGAAGCATAACGGCAAACGGAATGCGGATGAATACTTTTTGGCGGGACTGTTTTCATTGATTCATATCATCATGAACAACGAAAAGGAAGAAACGCTTAAACAATTGTCGTTGTCGAGCACCGTGTTGGCGACACTGCTCGATGAAGAAACGGAAATGACGCCTTATTTAAAGCTTGCCGTTGCCATCGAATCATTCGAATTCGGGGAAATGGAAACGTATTTGGACAAACTCGGCATCACAGAAAAGCAATTGATGAAATATGTGCAACAAGCACATCATTGGTCGACCGCGTTCGATTAAATACATGAAACCAAAGAAAAATTGCCCGAGTGCGGGCTTGAATTCCAAGCGGCGCACGCACCAGGCAATTTTTTTGTTTTTTATACGAGCTTGTTTGCCGAAGCCCGTATTTCTTTCCGTTTGTCGTAAATGTTTGCGACGATCGTCTTGCCGACCGCATAGCCGGGAACCGCTAGCAAAATGCCGAAAAATCCGGCGATTTTTCCAGCCGCAAGCAAAATCGTGATGATGGTGAGCGGATGGATTTTCAACGTTTTTCCCATGATGTTCGGCGTGATCAAGTTCGCATCGATTTGGTTTGCCACAAGCGTGATGAGCGACACCCAAATGACGAGCATCGGATCTTGGATCAAACTGATGATGAGCGCTGGCATGTATGCGATCCACGGCCCGATGAACGGGATGATGTTCATGAAAAAGGCAAACACCGCAAGCAACAAAGCGAAGTTCAAGCCGACCGCCCAATAACCGATGAAAAGCATGAGCGCCAAAATGAAGCTGATCAAAATCTGGCCTTGTATGTATAAACGAAGCACTTCATCGATATCTTTCAACGTCTTTGTGAGCCAAGCCTTCGTTTCTCCTGAGAAAATCCTCGTCACGGCAGGGATGAACTTCTCGTGGTCTTTCAGCATAAAGAACAGGAAAAACGGGGATAAAATCGTGATGATGACGCCTTGGAACGTTCCAGTGATGACCGATGAAGATAGTTGGACGGCGATTTTGCCGACATCGAACGAAATTGATTTGAGCGAATCTGTAACATTATTAATCTCTGTTTTCACCCAGTCCGGCAAATTCCCTGTCTCTTCGATGAGTTTAAGTACAAGCGCTTGTGCTTCCGTGATGATCCCCGGGATGTTTTTTACGAGATTCGTCACTTGTTCGGTGATGATCGGCCCGATGAACGCGATGGCTACCCAAATGGACAACCCCAGCAAAACGAAAATCGACAAGATGCTCGCCCAACGAGGAAATTTATATTTTTCCAAAAACGTTTGGATCGGCACGGTAATGTAGTATAAAACGCCTCCGATCAACAACGGGATAAAGATCGTTTTAATGATGATGATGATCGGTTCAAAAAGCCATTTCACTTCGACGAAAAATTTGATGATGAGTAACGCCAATAAAATTCCGACAGCTACCTGAAACCAGAGCTTCCGCGTCAACAGCGTCTTTCTCCCCTCTTTACTATAATCGATTACGGCATTTCTTTGAATCACATTATATCACATTTCCTACAATAATAATCATACTTTTGGGACGGCTTGTCATGATTGGGGCACATTTTACATATGAATGAAAACAAAGAAGATTAAGGGGAAAGAAACCTGTGAAAAGAACGGTGAAAATTTCATTATGGTTCATCGGTTTTGCCGTTGTCATCCTGCTTATCTGGCTGCCGGTGGAATTGGAAAATCCTTTGTTTCATTTCAATTTGCCTTTGAAAGGGAAAGTGATCGTCATCGATCCCGGTCACGGGGGCAAGGATGGCGGTGCGATGGGGAACGATCCCGAACGGACTGCGGAAAAAGAGATTACGCTTGAGGTGGCGAAATTGGTCCGCGATTACGCCGAACAAGCCGGTGCGGTCGTGTATTTGACGCGCGAGACGGACTCGGATTTGGCCGATGAACAATTGCGCGGACTTTCGAACAGGAAATCGCAGGACATTCGCCGTCGCCTGGCGTTCATCCATGAGAAGAATGCGGATTTTTTCGTTTCCATCCATTTAAATGCATTGCCTTCGCCGAAATGGCGCGGGGCGCAGACGTTTTTCTACCCTCGTTTCAAAGAGAATAAACATCTTGCGACGCTGATCCAGGAAGAGCTCATCCGGAATTTGGAAAATACGGAACGTAAGCCGCTGCAATTAAACCATGTCTATTTATTGAAATACGCGAAAGTTCCCGGCGCATTGGTCGAGATCGGATTCATTTCGAATGAAGAGGAGCTTGAACTGTTAAAACAACCATCCTATCAGCGCAAAGTTGCTGCCAGTATTTACCAGGGCATGTTGCGCTATGTCGAGGAGCCGCTTCCGGAAGAATGACGGTTCTAAAGTTGGTTTACAATAATTCATAAACGACGAAAAAAGCGGGCATACGACCATCAGTCGTTCGGTTCAAATTCATTCGATTTCAATAAATTTATGTTATACTTACTAAAGATGCAACAGTCATCAATTTCACTGCCAAAAGGATGGTGTTTTAATGCTTTCAAAAGAAGAAGTACTGGCTTTGATCGAAAATATCCACGATCCGTTTTTGAATGCGACGTTGAAAGAAACGGGCGGCATTTTGGAGATAAAAATAAACGAAGAGAAAAAGCACGTTAGTTTACAGCTTGCAATCGCCAAGCCGAATACGGCCGAACAAATGGACTTGCAGCAGCAGCTCGTCGCCATCTTGAAACGAAACGGAGCGCGCACTGTTGGACTTCGTTTTACGCAATTGCCGGAAGATGTGATCAGCAAGTTTCAACCGACAACGGAAGAAGACGATTCCATTTTGTCACGGCAAAAACAACCGAAATATATCGCGATCGCCAGCGGAAAGGGCGGCGTCGGCAAATCGACGATCACCGTCAACTTGGCCGTATCGCTCAGCCGCCTCGGCAAAAAAGTCGGCATCATTGATGCGGACATTTACGGTTTCAGCGTCCCGGATTTGATGGGAATCGAAGAGCGTCCGGTCGTTCGCGGGGATAAAATTTTCCCTCCGGAACGTTTCGGGGTCAAAGTGATTTCGATGGGCTTTTTCGTGGAAGACAACTCTCCGGTCATTTGGCGTGGACCGATGTTGGGTAAAATGATCAACAATTTCTTCAAAGAAGTGGAGTGGGGCGATCTCGATTACTTGCTGCTCGACTTGCCTCCGGGAACAGGCGACGTTGCCTTGGATGTCCACGACTTGCTTCCGACATGCAATGAAATCATCGTCACGACGCCACATCCATCTGCAGCGTTTGTCGCTGCGCGCGCAGGACAGATGGCGTTAAGAACGAACCATAAAATTTTGGGCGTCGTCGAGAACATGGCATATTACATCAGCGAAGAAACAGGCAAAAAAGAATACGTTTTTGGCAAAGGCGGCGGCGACAAATTGGCGGAAGTGTTGAAAACGAAAGTGCTTGGACGGTTGCGCTTGATGCAGCCGTACCTTGAAGAGGACATTTTCGCTCCTGGCGTCTATCAAGAAGACCATCCGAACGGACAAGAATTCCGCCGTATCGCGGCCAAAGTGATTGCTCAATTGGAAGACGAATAAAGGTTGTTCAAACGGACAACCTTTTTTTGTTTTAAAATAACGTGCTACTGACCCCCGCCGCCTTGCTCTTGACCTTGGCCTCCGTCTTCTTGTTTTTTGTTTTCTTCATCACTTTTTTCCTCGTCCTGCTTTTCCGTCGCTTTTAAAATTTTCGTCTGAAAAATCGGGTTTTCGATCGTTTCAATGATCGATTTTTCAAGATGTTCTTTAAATTTTTGGCTCGTCAACACTTTCAGCGTCTGTTCCTCCATCTCTGGATTTTGCATCAGTTCGAGCATCTTTTTTTGGAATTCGGCATCATTCATTAAATGTTTCAACATTTTTTCTTGTTCTTTTGCGATGGCGGTCAGAAAGTTGTCCAAAAACTTCGGATCGGCAAAGAGCTTTTGCCACATCTCTTGTCCTTCTTTGGATACGAGTGATTCGGAAATGGTCGTTTTCACCACTTCCGATTCGATGACGAGGTGCTGTTTTGCTTTGTCGTCTGCAAGGATTTCCATCAACGCTTTTTTGCCTTCGTCCGTTTTTAACACGTCGATCATCATCTGTTTGGATTGTTCGTAATCCAATTCAGCTTTTCCTTGCTGAGCGCCGCAGCTTGCAAGCATCAAGCTGAACGGGATGAGAAAAACAAGCGCGAATCGTTTCATTTTTTACTCCTCCTTTCTCTTAATATGCAAATATGATTCGATAATATACATAAGAAGAAATTAATTTATGTTCATGTTAAAATGTTGAAGGATAGTCCTAAAATAGGAGAGGGTAAAAAAGTGAACAGTCGCAAATTCGTACATATGTTGCTAAATACATTGTGGATCGGCTGGCTTGTTGGTTTTGTCACCAGCCTTTTCGTCAAATTCGAAGAATATAAAAGCGTTTTGTCTCCATTTGACGCGATGGAACTGCTCGGACTGTTTTTATTTTTCAGCGGCTACGCCTTAGTGTTTACCGTCATTGCGCAGACGGGATTTTTCGCATACCTTTTCGTCCACCGCTACGGCCAAAATATTTTCCGTTCGTTTTGGCCGACGGTTCAAGTGCTGCTCATATTGTTCGTCTTGTTTGACATCGTCTATTTTACGAGCAAGGAGCTTTCGTTCGCTTTTCGCATCGGTCTCATGCTCGTCGTTTTAATCGCCGGACTCATCGTCGCTTGGCTCAAAGTGAATCAAACGAACAAAAAAGCGTTCATTCCGGCAATGTTCGTGATGGTTGTCATCCTTTCGCTTGAATTGTCGCTCGTGCTTCGTGCCGGCGATGCGGATTTCATCATTTTGATGCTTCTGCCGCTCATTGCGGCAAACACATATCAATTGCTGCAATGGTATCACGTCACAAAATTCGATCCCGAGCACCAGCGCCGCTTGGAAGAACGGCGCAAACGCCGCCTGGAACAACAAAAGCTACGTCAAAAACAAGCAGAGAAGGTAAAACGGAAAGAAGCGACGGACAAGAAGTCGGAGGAGAAGAAAAAGCAGTCGAAACATGCGGCCAACCATGCGGACAAAAAGGCAAAACAAAATAAACGGAACAAAAAATAAACATCAATTTGAACATCGGAAAAACTGCAAGCGTCCCGACAGGCGTTTGCAGTTTCTTTGTGCAAATACGTAGAAAAAACGGCTGCATTTTATTCGATGATTTTTTCTTCCGCCATAACCCCGTCTTTTATTTGTGAAACCGTGGCGAACGAAAAGCCTTTTTCTTTATAATGCGGCAAGACGGCTTCCAATGCGTTTTTCGTCTGTTTTGCGGAATCAGAAGCGTGAAACAGGATGATGTCGCCGTTGGACGCTTTTTTTGCCTCTTTTACGATCGCTTCTACGCCCGGATTTTTCCAATCGTTCGTGTTGATGCTCCAATGGATGACATCCAAACCGATCCGTTCTGCCAACTCGATGATTTCTTTGTTGAACAGTCCGCTCGGCGGTCGTATGTATCGGATGTCGTTGTATCCCAATTTGCTGAAGACATTGCGCGCATAGATCATATCTTTGCGCACTTGCTCGATGTCTTGTTCCAAATAATTTTTATATCGGTAGCCTAACATGCCGAGTTCATGTCCGTCTTCCGTGATCGCTTCGATGATGTGAGGATGACGCTCCGCCCATTCGCCGCTGACGAAAAATGTCGCACGGGCGTTATGTTTTTTCAGCGTTTCCAAGATGCCATAAACTTTGTCGTCGCCCCAACTGATGTTGAACGTCAAGGCGATTTGTTTTTCTTTTTCATTCCCTTTCATAAGCGCCGTCTCTTCCGCGCTCGATTTTTTGTATGTAGTTGAAAAATATCCGATGATTGCGCCGAGCAAAATGATGAGGAGCAATGCGAATAAAAAGCGCCGCCGCTGTTTTCGTTTGAATTCAAACACATAAAAATGACCCATTCCGATCAAACCCTTCTTTCAAATTGATTTCCACCGACATTGGATGGCAAGAAGAGGGAAGCACGTCCATTTTCATCATCAATATATGAATGGAAGAACAAAATATGTCCAAGCTTATGAAAAATTTTGAAAAACGTTTTATCATGCACGGATTGCTGCTTCTTCAGAAGGGGAACTTGCCAATTATTTTTGTTGCATTTTTATAAAATCCATGATAAATTATAAGAGTCGCTGTCAATTGGACATACAGCGGCAATGTACATAATGAAACGTGCGTTGGTTCATACATAAAGCGATGGAGAAGCCGGACGGCTTTTTTGTATGGACTTTAGTTTAAAAATCCAGGGCCTGTAGCTCAGCCGGTTAGAGCGCACGCCTGATAAGCGTGAGGTCGGTGGTTCAAGTCCACTCAGGCCCACTTGTTTTCCCGACATATTTGACGCTGGGGCCTTAGCTCAGCTGGGAGAGCGCCTGCCTTGCACGCAGGAGGTCAGCGGTTCGATCCCGCTAGGCTCCATACATAACACGTTTGGACGATTTCATCGTTTGAGCGTGTTTTCTTTTGCTTTTTAAATTGAAGTTTCTTCCTTTTAATATATTTCTCTTGATAACTTTCGCGTCATTCGTTATTATTTATTATGGACGTGAAAATTCATAGGAATTGAAAACTTCTTCCACAGTAGCTCAGTGGTAGAGCGCTCGGCTGTTAACCGAGTGGTCGCAGGTTCGAATCCTGCCTGTGGAGTTGTTCTTTATCCCAATAAGCTCCCATAGTTTAATGGTAAAACGTTGCCATGGTAAGGCAAAAATGCCGGTTCGATTCCGACTGGGAGCTCTCCAAATGCAGTAAAGAAGCTGGGGCACAGCGAAAGAACGGATTTGCCCCAGCTTCTTTTTTTGTTTAAAAGTGCCATGGGAAATTTCGACTTTCATTCATGGTCTTCCGGATTAGCTTTTTTCGCCACGTAAATGTTTCATTAGAAAATGGAACAATATTTAAAAAAGTTTAATTTGATTTTAACTCCATTTTATCTGGAAGCTGTAAAGTACAAATATAACCAAGGCGATATGTACTAGTCATTTTTCACCGACGACATGATAAGGCGTTTAAAACATCCGTACAAGAATGAAAAGAAGAAAGGAGAAAAAATATGTCCGTTGATCACGTCAGGTTGTTTTTTGAAAAGGTTTCCGTACAGACGAAACTGCTGGAACAAATTCAACATTTGGCCAAATTGCCTGATAAAGAATACATCGATAAAGTGATCAAACTTGGCAGGGAGAATGGCTATCGTTTTGACAAAGAAGATTTGAAGCAGTTTGTCGTCGCATTTTTGGTGAACTTGGAGCATACCACGAGCATGTTGCAAAAAGCCCAAAAGTTTGAAGCAAAAATGAAAGCGGTCAACATGTTGAGCACAAAAAGTAAAAACGGTGGAGATCCATTCACACAGAAAAACAAATGCGAGTTGGTTCATTAAAAATCACATACAGAAAAGCGGCATGGAATGGTATTGGGGGAATACGTTAATCAAGGCAGCTCAACGTCATTTCATAACGCTCGAAAAAAGAAAAAAGTTATGCTCGCGCTGTCTTTCCTGAGAGATGCTCGACAGTGTCCCGGCAAATGAAATACAAAACGATGAATGGCATTTGATGTATAAAATTTCAAAAAATTTTCCGGATTTTACTGAATTGCCACGAAAATTATGATAAATTATAAAAAATTAGGACAAAGACCATGAGAAGAAAAAGGGAAGGCGCATGCGATACACATCATATTTATTGTTCGTCATTGGTTTGTCATTATTATTCATCGCCGTAACGACGTTCTTCAAAGCGTCGCCGCCGCACATCCCTTCCGTTGAAAACGGTGTCATCGATTTGCGGGATGTGGAAAACTTGGACTCGACCATCGTTCACCTCGACGGGACGTGGGATTTTTATTGGAAACAATTCACTTTGACAGATGAAAGCGCTTCAAGCGAGTCCCGAAAAACGGGAATCGTAGTGCCAAAGAGCTGGGGTATAGCGGCGATTGACGGGACGGAGACGACAAATATCGGGTACGGCACGTATGAACTGAACATTGTCATACCGGATGAACTCGTTGACAAGACGTTCGGTTTGTACATTCCGAGCGTCGCCACCGCGTATAAATTGTGGATCGATGAAAAATTGCTCCTTACGAGCGGGACGATTGCGAAAAACGAAGCGGACATGGTTCCGGAAAATTATGCGCGAGTCGTCTATTTCCAGCCGAGCGATGAAACCATCAAAGTGACATTTGAGGTGGCCAATTTTTCACAAAGAAAAGGCGGGCTTTGGGAGTCGATCCAATTTGGGGTTTCCAATGAAATTTCGTTGCTGCGCGATAAACATGTCGCTTTTCAATTGCTCGTCGTCGGTGCTTTCACCATCATGGGAATTTACAACATCTTCATTTACCTGTTGCGGAACAGTCTGTTTTACACAAAATACATCGGCTTCTTATGTTTGATGCTTGCTTTAAGGACGCTCGTCATCGGGGAAACGTTCTTGCTGAATGTGTTTCCAGGTTTAACTTGGGAGTTGCAAGTGAAACTAGAGTATTTGCCGATCGTATTTGGTCCGTTCCTTTTAGTCAAATATATCCATGCCCTCTATAAAGAAGAAAGGCTGCTCGGTGTTGAAAGGTTGGTTACGGTCATTTCGATCATCTTTGCACTCATCGTCTTGGTTATGCCGGCCATTTTTTACACGAAATATTTGGCCGTGTTGCTCATTATCATTCCGCTTACCATCATCTATTTCGGCAACGTGTTGTTGAATGCTTACGTCGCCGGGCAGCCGACTTCTTTATTGACGTTGTTAAGTTTTACGATCTTTATCGTGCCAATCATCAACGATACGCTCTACTTCTTGAACATCACGAACAATGGCACGTATTCCGTATCGGGATTGTTTGTTTTTATTTTGAGTCAATCATTCGTCCACGCGATACAAATTTCCAACACGTACATCCAGGTCGAGAAATTGTCGGAGGAATTGTTGCAAGCGAACCGCTCGCTTGAAAAGAAGGTGGAAGAACGGACGAAGGAGTCGTCGCACTTATACGAAAAGCTTAGGGAATCCGAAGAAGAAAGGAAAAACCTCATGTCGGATTTGGCGCATGAAATCAGCAAACCGCTTACGCTCATCAAAGGGTATTCGGAAGCCATGGTCGATGGGAAAATCGAACCCCAAAAAGACTTTTTGCAAATCATTTATCAAAGTTCGCTCATTTCCGAACGATTGATCCACGATTTGTCCGAGTTGTCCAAGCTGGAGATGGGAGAACTGAAGATGCAATTTGAAGCGGTGGAATTGAAACAATACCCGAAACATATTTTCGAACATCACCGTTGGACCGTGGAGAACGAAGGCAAACGGTTTATATGGATCGACCAGGATGAATGGCAAGCCCGTGCACCGGAAGATGCCATCATTTACATCGATGAAAACCGCATGGATCAAGTGTGGATGAACTTGATTGATAACGCATTAAGCTATGCCCAAGACGGAAAAAACATTTACATGGAAGTGGAATGGCATGCCAATTTTGATGCAATGGATGAAATTGCGGCAAGCGGGGACACCGAAAAAAAAGAAGCAAAGTTTGCCGGTGAAAAAATCGGTGAGTGCATCATCAAGATCATCGATGAAGGGAAGGGGATCACACAAGAAGACTTGCCGTTCATTTTCAATCGTTCGTATCGTGCGTTGAACAAACCTGAAAACGATACGGGCCGGGGATTGGGTTTGGCCATCAGCATCGAAATTGTCAAAATGCACGGAGGAACGATTTGGGTAAATAGCGTCATTGGTAAAGGGAGCACCTTTTTCATTTCGTTACCGGTATACAGCCGGAAAGGCAAGGAATTTCCACAGTGAAACGAGAACAAGATGAATCTGTCCCGTTTCACATATTTCTCACACATTCATGAATTTATAGCCCGCCCCTCTTACGGTGAGGATGAATTCCGGTTTTGCCGGGTCGCGTTCGATTTTTTTTCGCAAACTGCTTATATGGACGTTGACGGTGCGGGTGTCGCCGAAACTGAATTCGCCCCAAACTCGTTCATACAATTCTTCGACGCTGAAGATGCGTCCAGGATGTTTCGCCATACAAATAAGCAAGTTGAACTCTTTTGCGGACAAGTCCACTTCCTTTCCGTAGCTAACAACCAGATGGCGCGCCAAATCGATCGTCAAATGATCGAACGTCAAGACCGACTTTTTCTCATGTTGTTGCTTGTCGTAATACATTTTCCGGCGTAAATGTGTGCGAATGCGGGCGGATAATTCCCTTGGACTGAACGGTTTTGTGATGTAATCGTCGGCGCCGACGGTAAGGCCGATGATTTTGTCCGTTTCGTCTATTTTGTTGCTTAATATGATGATCGGAACAATCGACGTTTTCCGGATTTCACGGCATACTTCAATCCCGTCAAGACCGGGTAGGAGGATATCAAGCATGACGAGATCGGGATTTTCACGTGCAAAAACTTCCAGTGCCAAGTCGCCCCGTTCGACCTCGATCACTTCATAACCGTCTTTCGTCAAGTAAAGTTTGATGAAATTGCGGATTTCCGGATCATCTTCGACGAGCAAGATTTTTTTGTCCAAACCAATTTCACCTCCCCTGTTAAGCGCTTCCTTTTCAAGTAAAAGAATTTTAAAAATTGCGAATAATGAAATATTTATTCCGAGTATATCATACTAGAATATTGGCAGTCTATTGTCAGCGCCCAACTTTTTTGGTCATTTTTTAATAGGTAATACCACTTATCTATGGCTTTTATAACGTTTATGTATAAAAACATGGAGCGAAAAAACATTCGATGTTTTTTCGTCGTTTTCTCTCTAATACGTGATGACCGGTTTGATCGTTTTTCCCGCATGCATATCGTTGATCACTTCATGCAACTTTTTAAACGGATATCGTTTGACCAATTTGTCGAACGGAAATTTCCCAGCTTTGAAATAGGCAATCAGCTCCGGGATGAACAGTTTCGGAATCGAATCGTCTTCCACGACGCCCATGATCGCCCGGTTCAAATTCCGTGACGCCCGGACCGACTTTTTCGACGAACCCGTCCCTTCATGCCCCAACGCGATCGGCAGGGGCGTCTTGACATGCTGGGCTTGCACCCCCAAATCGGTATGGCATACGCCGGTGCCGACCATCTTGATCAACACTTCGTTCGCTTTCGGTTCATCCAGCTGCACTTCCTCCAAAACGATTTCGCCGCCCGGCTCATGGACGACAGCTGCTTGGATCTTCATGTAAATCCGCTCCTTGTCGTAAAAATTCTAAATTTGTTCTTTAATAAATTGACCAACATGGATGAAATTAATAAAGGAAAAAATTTCAAGCGAACACATATCGAAATATTCTGAAAACTGAAGCGGCTTTACGGTGCATGTAATCGTGCGCTAAGCAGGTTGTGCATAGGGATTTGCTTGGGTATGTGCAAGATGAAGCGACGAAAGGTTCTCAGAAGGTCGATATGGTGCTTTTGCCATTATAGCGCATCTTTTAAAAGAATGCGAGTCCGTTTTTGCCATTTCGGAAAATCGTACAAGGAAATCTTTGCGTTTGTTATACTAGATGCAAATGATTTTTGGAAAACGTTTGGAGGACATGTTTCATGGATGCGGCACAATTGTTTCAGCTGTTTGAAGAAAACCGAAATGAAGAACGGGCGCGGCAAATGAGCGCTTATATGCGCAATTTGTTTCCGTTTTTGGGGATACAGACGCCAAAGCGGCGGGAATTGAGCCGTGAATTTTTGAAAGAGGCGCGGAAAAAGCAGGCCGTCGACTGGGAATTCGTCAAACGGTGCTGGGCGAAAGAAGAAAGGGAGTATCAATATTTGGCTCTCGATTATTTAAAACGGATGGAAAAATGGCTGACAGCCCGGGATACGGTGAAACTGAAAGAACTCGCGGTTGATAAATCGTGGTGGGATACGGTCGATGTCATCGACAAATTGATCGGAAATATTGCACTGAACCATCCGAAAATCAACGAAAAGTTGTTGGAGTGGAGCGTTGCGGACAACATTTGGCTGCGCCGGATCGCCATCAATCATCAACGGGGGCGAAAAGAAAAAACGGATACACAGTTGCTGGAAAAAGTGATCGTAAACAATTTGGGGCAGACGGAATTTTTCATCCAAAAAGCGATCGGCTGGGCATTGCGAGAATACAGCAAAACGGATCCGGAATGGGTGCGCCGATTCATAAAAAAACATGAAGGCAAAATGGCCCCTTTGAGCATCCGTGAAGCGAGCAAATATCTTTAAAGGGTGAACGTCATTGAAAAACTTGTTTCTTTTGTTGTTTACCGTGCTTGTGTTATCAGGCTGCGGCAACGATGCACCGGTTGCAAAGGATGGGATTACGATGGCCATCAAAGAAGGGACGCTCACAAACGGCGGTGCAACCGTGATTTTGAAAAATGAAAGTAACGAAACGGTCGTTTTTACAAGTTTTTTCCACTTGGAAAGAAAGGAAGGCGGGAAGTGGCAGGGGCTGCCATACACGATCGATGAATCGATCGTCGCATGGGAAGAAATCGCCTATCCTTTGGGCGGGGAGTATGAAAATGAATTGGAATTGGCGATCGAATGGGAATGGCTTTATGGAACATTGGATGAAGGTGAATATCGTCTTACGAAAAACTATTTTTTGCATGATGATTATGAAAAAGAATTTACGGTAAGCGTCGAATTTGAACTTGAATAGTACTAAATCGGCCTCCTAGGAAGTGGAAGCGACCAGGAGGCGATTCATGTTCGGAGGTGGTTATCGTCATTCCATCGCGTCAATCCATTCCGTTAATCCTTTTGTTGCTAGGTTTAACGGGTGCGTCACAAACGACTATGTGAGAGCTTCCAGGTTTGTAAACGCGGTGTCGGCGTTGCCAAGTGGAAGTCATCAACAAATGATAGGGAGATGAAACGGTTTTTTCGCTTGTCAAGCTACAATCGTATTTTGAAAAACCTTTCTTTTTGAGTCCGGACGGAAGATTGGGCCGAAAAAATGATTCGCTTGATGCAAGTAAATAAAAAATGCGAAATTCATGTGCTAACCTTGCAACATGAATTTCGCCAAACACGGCTATTTCCGGTTCCAAAAACGTTGTTGGCCAATGGCGTGGACAAATTCTTTTCCAAAGTTTTGGTTATTGGCTTGAAAAACGACCCCTTGAGGATTTGTCTTGTTTGAAGCATTGAAGTATGTTTCTCCGGTGGAGGCAATGCCGATCGGTTTGAAATGTTTATACGCCACATAAACAAATTCGGATATGTTATCATCAAAAATTTCTTGATGGTCCGATTTGCCGCCGACGACATAAAGGGAATCGAACAAATGTGGACTGGAAGTGAAAAATGTTTGATTCACTTTCAACTGAGTCCCGTCCGTCCCGGTCACCACTCCGAGCTTGTCGCTTACAATATCGATGAAACATTTGTTTTCTTCTAATACGTTGATCACTTCCGAAACTTCCTTGCCATCAAAACCATTGCCGATTAAAACACCGACTTTTTGCGTATAACAAGAAGGCGGCGCGTTCATTTGACTGAGCGAAGGATAGCTGGTGGAAACGGGAACGTGCGTGCCATTCGGACGTTTCACGCCGATCAAATCCGCGACCGTATCAGCCAATTCTTTATCGACATTTGCCAAAAGATCAACATTTTTTTGACGGATCGCTTCACTTTTCACTTTTCCAAGCTGATAGGCGAACCCCTCGATCGTATGTTGCCGCTCGATCGGGGTTAAGCTGTTCCAAAAGATTCTCACTTGCGAATAAAAATCACGGAACGATTCGCTGCGTTTCCGGATGACAGAGCCGTCGACCTTCTTCGGATAGTCATAAAAACCTCCTTGTTCCACCGGTGTTTCATGCGGCGTGTTTTCGGCCAATGCATTTTTATGGTAACTCACTTCGTCCACATCGATGCGGATGCGCATCGGTCCCCGTCTTTGGTTGTTATGGACAGGGCAAATCGGTTTATTGATCGGCAGCTCTTGGAAATTCGGCCCCATACGATGGATTTGCGCATTATGATAGGCGATCAACCGGCCTTGCAACACCGGGTCATTGGAAAAATCGATGCCAGGAATGACGTTTGCCGGGTTGAAAGCGACTTGTTCGGATTCGGTGTGATAATTATCGATGTTCCGATTTAACGTCAGTTTGCCGACGATTTCTACAGGGATGAGTTCTTCCGGCCAAAATTTCGTCGGGTCGAGAATGTCAAAATCGTACTTGAATTCGTCTTCCATCGGAATGAGCTGGACGCCCAACTCATATTCCGGATAAGCGCCACGGTCGATCGCTTCCCGCAAATCTTTCCGGTGGTAGTCCGGGTCGATCCCGCCGAGTTGAATGGCTTCGTCCTGGAGCAACGAACGCACGCCAAGGACAGGTTTCCAGACGAACCGGACAAAGGTCGCTTTCCCTTTTTCGTTTACAAATAAATACGTATTGATCGACCAAGATTCCATATGTCGGTAACTTTTCAGGATGCCCCGATCCGACATGATCCACGTTACCATATGGATCGATTCGGGGTTGTTGGCCACATAATCCCAGAAGAAATCGTGGGCGCCTGTTGCCGTCGGAATGTCATCGTCATCTTTTGCCTGATAGGCGTGCATCGCATCCGGGAATTTCATCGGATCGTTATTGATTAACACGGGCATGGCGATCGTCGTTAAATCGTAATTCCCTTCTTCCGTATAAAATTTGACCCCTTTACAACGCAAATCCCTTGCCGTATCATACGAACCTTTTGCTCCTTGAACGGTGGAAAAGCGCACCGTTACCGGGGTCGTTTTCCCTTTTTCGCTTAAAAAACACGCCATCGTCACATCTTTCATCGACTTGTAACATACAAACTCGCCATGGGCGCTGTAACCTCTTGCATGTACGACCCGTTCAGGCTGTTCTTCTTGGACGAAGTGCGTCATCTTCTCAAAATATTGCCAATCTTGATGCAAAGATGGGCCGCGTTCTCCCAAAGTTAATATGTTCTCGTCATTCGATATCGTCCTTCCTTGATTCGTCGTCATCGGCTTTCTTCGGTTTTGTACGCGATAGTCGTCCAATTGCCGCTGTTTGGCATTTTCCGGTTGATGCGTTGTCTTATCATCCAAAATGATCACTCTCCTCTCGTTTAGAGTGTGCCTGCTTCGAAATTTTTTATACGATATTAGTACAAATTCGGTTAAAATCATGTCATGATAGCAATATCCAAGTTCAGTTCCACGGATCGGTTTGAATTTTTTTGAACAAAGGGTGAGTAGACGATGGGAATTCCGAAAAAATTAGCAAAAGAAAAAACGTGGTTGGAGTGGGTCATCCGCATTGTCGCGGTTTCACTCGGCGCCTTTATCATGGCATTCGGCCTCGAATTGTTCCTCATACCGAACAACGTGCTTGACGGCGGTGTCGTCGGCGTGTCGATCATCTCGAGCCATTTTATGAATGTGCCGATGGGGACGCTCGTCTTTTTCATCAACATCCCTTTTATTTTCATCGGATACAAACAGCTCGGAAAGACTTTTACCATTTTGACGGGGATCGGCATCGCGGTGCTGTCGATTTCGTCGACGTATTTACACCAGTTCGACGCCATCACGGATGAATTGTTGTTGGCGACCGTTTATGGCGGCACGTTGATCGGCATCGGCGTCGGCATCGCCATCAAATTCGGCGGCTGTTTGGACGGTTCGGAAGTGTTGGCGATTCTGTTCGAACAAAAAACACGACTTTCCGTCAGCCAAATGATCATCATCATCAACATCATCATTTTCGCGGTTGCAGGATTTGTGTTTTCGTGGGAGCGGGCGTTGCTTTCGCTTCTTACGTATTTCATCGCTTCGAAGTTGATTGATGTCGTCGTGAACGGAGCGGGGGACGAAGACAAAGGCATCACCATCTTGACCGAAAAAGGGGAAGAAATCGCCGAAGTCGTTTACGCGCGCCTTGGCCGGGCCACGACGTTCATTCCGACGATCGGCGCCTATTCGAAAAAACAAACTTATTCGCCATACATCGTCATCAACCGGATCGAAGAGACGAAACTGGTTGATATCGTAAAAGAGATCGACCCGAACGCGATGATCATCGTCTCGCCGATTTCCGACGTCAAAGGGGAACGATACAAAAGGCGCGATATTCATTAATGAAAAAACGTGGGATGAAAACACCCCACGTTTTTCGTTATCCAAATATCCATTTCGTCAGTCCGAGCGTATCCAAAAAGACGACGATGATGACGATCGGCACGAGCCACGTCATCAATCCGCGCCACGCCTTATATAACGTTTCGCCCGCGTTTCCGGCAAGCAAAAATTCCTCTTTGACAAACGACTTGTCCGCACGGTGGATGATGAAAAGTGCGATCAACAACCCTCCAAGCGGAAGCAAGATGTTGCTCACCAAATAGTCTGTCGCATCGAAAATCGTTTTGCCGAAAATCGTCACGTCGAAAAGAACGCTTTCCGTGAGCGCCGATGGAATCGCTGCGACAAAGACGACAAGGCCGATGATCAAAGCGGCTTGTTTTCGTGAAAGTTTGCCGTTGGCCGTAATAGCCGCCACGATGATTTCATATAAACTGAATGAAGACGTCAGCGTCGCAAATAAAAGCAGCACTAAAAACAATGCCAAGAAAAATGCGCCGAACGGAATCTCACCAAATGCGGCCGGCAACACCATGAACAACAATCCGGGCCCTTCAGTCGGTTCAAACCCTAACGCGAATACGACCGGAAAAATCGCCAATCCCGCCAAGAAAGAGGTGAAAATATTGAGCGCTGCAACGGAACCGGCGGAAGATGTCAGGCTGACGTCGCGTTTTAAATATGAACTGTAAGTCACCATGCAGGAGAAGCCGACCGAAAGGGAAAAGAACGATTGCCCAAGTGCAAAGAGGATCGATTCGCCCGTCAGTTTGGAAAAATCGGGTGCCAAGAAAAAGACGACGCCTTCCATTGCACCGTCAAGCGTCAATGCACGGACGACAAGCACGATGAAAAAGATGAACAAAAGCGGCATCATGATTTTGTTTGCCCGTTCGATTCCGTTCGCGATGCCGAACGCGATGACAATGACATTGAGCAACGTGAAAATGAAAAGCCCAACTAGCGTCGTTACGGGGCTGGAAATGATCGAACCAAACAGCGCACTGTAATCAGCGCCTTCGGCAATGATTTTTCCCAGCACGCTGCGCACGCTGTAAATGAGGACCCATCCTCCGACGACACTGTAAAAGGACAACAATAGAAAACTGCCAATCACGCCGAGTCTGCCAACCCAAACCCAAGCACTGTCTGGCGCCAATTTTTTATAAGCGCTGATCGCTTCTTTCCCTGAACCGCGCCCGATGATATACTCCGATATGAGCATCGGCAAGCCGATCAACAGCGTAAAAATGATGAAAAGGAGAAAAAAAGCGCCGCCACCGCTCATGCCGGTGACATATGGAAACTTCCATATTTGTCCGAGCCCGATCGCAGCCCCCGCAGAAGCGAGGATGAACCCGACCCTCGACGTCCAGTGTTCCTTTTTATGACCCATCCAGTTCCCCTCCACAGCCATGTTTGTAGCTATTGTACCTATTCGGAGGAAGTGAAGCAAACATTTTTCAAGGAAGTGTGTGTGGATATTTTTATTGGGAAACGCGAGCCGTTCATATACGGGGTATGAATGGTTCGTGAAAATCAATTTTTTCCGATGGGAAATGCATAACCAACTTTCGTCAGCAAAAATTTCATTTATAACGGATGATGAAGGGCTCGCTACCGAAACGATTGCCGCCAAGATAAATGTTCCTTTCCCATGTTGTAGCCGTGACTTCCAATGACCGGACAAGGACAAACCTCCCGAAACGAAAAAAGTTCGTTCCCCTATGCAAGAGAACGAAACTTTTCCCCTGTAAACAAGTCATTTCATTTCACTTAACCATTCCGCTAACTGTTTTGCGTTGTCGTCGGTTTGTGCGGTGCCGCCCGGCATATTGCCGCGTCCGTTTACGATGATGTCGTAAATTTCTTCTTCCGTGAGCCGTTTCCCCACTTGATCAAGCGGTGGGCCGACGAAGCCTCCCATATCTTGTGCATGGCATGCCGCGCAGTATTGTTTATATTTCACTTCTGGCGGGATTTCCTTTTCGCGTTTGCGCAATTCTGCTTCGATCCGTGCTTTGCGTAGTTCCTCAAGATGTTTTGCTTGTCCGATTGTCACGACTTGTTTGGTTGTCTCCGGTGCGTCCAATGTAAAGCGCAAGTCCTCGTCCGTTGTACGCGTGATGAAAAATGCAAATTGTTCAGTCTCTTCATGAACTCGGAGCCCGGAAAAAACGGTTTTGCCAATCGTTTTTTGAACGTCATCATCGACGACGGTACAAATGGTCTCCGGCTCTGTTTCGATGTTTGCATATTGGATGTTTCCATCGTCGTCCAACGTCAAATCGACCGTGTAGGCATATGCTTCAGGCTCTTCGTAAACGATGGCCGTTTCTTTTATATGTTCAATGCTTTTAGCAATGATTTCGTCGTCCGTCATCTTAGCAAGCTCTTCCAACGTCAGCCAACCTGCCTCATATTTCGTCACATGGCCGTTTTCGAATAAAAACACTTCTTCCACCGTGGCATCATCGCTGAGTTTGTTCTTTTCGGATGCCATTTTGAACCATAATGCATGGTTTTCAAGTGCATCGCTTAGCGGCATGGACTTGTCCGCATTTGTACCTGCACCATTGCTGCAAGCAGCCAACATCGACAACAACAAAACAAGCAAAAAGATCTTAAGTTTTTTCTTTTGAGCAAACATGTTTGGCTCCCTCGATTTCTTCGGTAAAATAGATACGGTACTCTATTGCGTATTATAAAAAAATCGGGAACGAAATGATAGATAACTGCCTATGACATTAAAAAAGAGGCGTACGTGCCCGTACACCTCGTTGTCGTTTAGCTCATTGCTTTTACTTTTTCGATGATTTCGCGTTCCAGCTGAGCCGTTTTCACTTCTAAGCGTTTGCCGATGAGAAACACGTCGATCAAAGTCCAAAGACCGAGACCGCCCAAAGTGAGCGTCATGGCAATCGCATAACCGATATCACCTAAATAATAGCGATGTCCGCCAATTCCTCCGGTGAAGAACCAGA
Source organism: Bacilli bacterium (assembly GCA_012518125.1). Classification (GTDB taxonomy): domain Bacteria; phylum Bacillota; class Bacilli; order Bacillales; family Amphibacillaceae; genus Pseudogracilibacillus. The sequence continues at coordinate 23,846 of JAAYTF010000066.1, forward strand.
GCAGATACATGATCAATTTATCTTTCTTTCTTCTTTCCAGCTCAGATTCTACCATTTGCAACTGCTCGGCTGTCAATTCTCTTTTTAACGCTAGGTTGTCCATCAATCATACCTCTCCTTTGTGTAAAAATATATGATAAAAAATAATTCCCTATAAAGAATAATATCTGCATCTATTGCGACCGGACGAATGAAGCGCCCGATTTAACGATGATGATGGTTGTTTCATTTTCAGCCAAACTTATAACACCATCAATGAAACAAAAATGAATCGGCAATCGCTTTTTCGATTTAAACCGATAAATTATCATGGTTAAATGGTACCACCTATTATACTAGAATGGTTTGAAAGTCGCAAAAAAATGATGAAGATTTTTCATGCTTTAGGGCAAAAAAATAAATAACCTCGCAAAAAGATTTTACGAAGAATCCTCTTTTTATATGTTTACTGACAATAGAATTAATAGCTATTAAACTAGTTGGTTTTAACATAACGATAATTGGATTCCTTCATTGAAAGTTAGAAAATCCTCATTGATAGAAATAGAAGCGATCGACATATGAATGTTACCCTCAACTGATCGTTGCCGTTCCATCTTTAAAATTGGTTCATTTCACTTGTAAGACTAAAAGGGAAAAACCGCCCTTTCTTCACGTTTAAAATCCTCCAAACCGCGCAAGCTAAAGAAAAAACTCGTTTGGAGGCGAAAACGATGAAGAGGTTGCTTGTTTTGTTTGCTGGTTCACTTATATTTCTGGTCGGTTGCAAACCAGACGATATCGACGAGCCGGAAGCATCATGGCGAATGTTCATGAAAAACGATGCACCAAACATTTTGGCTGATGAAAAGATAGAAACCATCGAAGTGGAGCTCATCAACACGGACGGGATCGGGATCGGCAAAGCGATTTTCAAAGAAGAAAAAGGCGGGGTGCATATTACCGTAGAAGCGCACCATTTGGAGCCGGGGCTGCACGGCATCCACATCCACGAACGCGGCATGTGTGAACCGCCAACGTTTGAATCGGCAGGCGGACATTTCAATCCGACGAACAAAATGCACGGTTTCAAACATCCCGACGGCTTCCATGCCGGCGATTTAAGGAACTTGGAAGTGAAAGAAGACGGCACGGTGAAGCAGGCGTTTTTCAACGACAAAGTCACATTGAAACCGAACGAGCCGCATTCACTTGTCCGCGATGAAGGAACGGCGCTCGTCATCCATGAAAGGGCGGACGATTATTATTCGCAGCCGGCGGGTGATTCAGGCGACCGGATCGCATGCGGGGTCATCGCTCCCTCGAAAAACTGAAAAAAAGCTGGGGCAAACCATTGGTATTTGTCATGCCCCGGCTTTTACTTTGCACCTTTTCGTTTTGTCACAAAGATGATAAGATGAGTCATATGATAAAGGCGGATCGTCCGCCGCTTTTTTCACAAATGATGATTGCCGCAAACGGGGTGCATCTATCGATGAATGTTGAACAATTTCAAGCAATCAAAAATTTATTTCCCTCGAATGTTTTCAAAAAAGGATTTACATATTACAAAGAAGGAAAAGTGTTCAGTTTGAGCTACAACCGTCAACTCGGGGAATGGTTTGCCGAAGTCGAAGGTACGTTTCCTTATTACGTCGAAATCAAAGTGGAAGATCTTTTCAGCGGGGAGATGGAAGCGTTTTGCGATTGTCCGGCGTTTGCCACGTATGGAACGTGTAAACATATCGCGGCCGTGTTGCTTGAAATGGCGGAACAAGGAGTGTTGGCCACAAACAGGACGGATGAACGCGTTTTCGAACGGTTTATCGAAGATATGTATGATTTGAAAGAGAGAAAGCGGACCGACGTCTTCGAAAAAGTGCCGATGCAAGTCGAATACGTTTTAATCATTGATGAATTCGGGAAACTGTATTTGGAGTTGAAGACGGGCATTCGGCATCGTTACGTCGTCAAAAATGTCCCGGAATTTCTTCACGAAGTGTTGAACGGAAAGGGCTGTTATTTCACTAAAAAATTTTCGTACGATCCTGGTCAACACTATTTTTTGCAACAAGATTGGGAGATTTTTTCCTTATTGCATGCAACGATTCAAACGAACGAATTTTTTAAGGAAAACAATCTGCATGACATCGCGTTCCATGAACAAAGGAAAGTGGTCATTCCGCCGCTTGTGTTCGGCAATTTGTTGGAAAAGCTGAAACAACGGGATGTGAAAGTGGCGGCCACCGATGAAACAAAGGAAGGAATCGACGTCATCTACGGCAAAATCCCTTCATCATTCACGTTGTCGTACGACAAGGACAATCGATTGACGTTAACCATCGATTCGAATGAACGGGTCTCTTTCCTTAAAATGTACAAGGCGTTATATGCGGACGGCGTTTTTTTCATACCGAACGATGAACAATGGTTCGTGTGCGAAAGCATCTGGCAGTTGGGCATACACCATAAAGGGCTCGTCATTTCCGATCGCCAAAAAAACGCATTCTTTTCCGAGGTGGTCCCGCTATTAAAGGAAGTGGCCGATGTTCAAGTTGATGAAATCGTCAAAGGAGAAGTCGTCGAATATCCTCTCAGGGCGACGTTGCACTTGGAGGATAAGGACGGCCTCATCCAAGGAAAACTCGCGTATCATTACGGTTCGTATACGTTCGATCCTTTCCTGCCGGACGAAACGACGGAACAGATCGTCATTCGCGATGCGGCAAAAGAAGACGCCATTATGCAATTGATCGAACAGTCGAATTTCAAATACAACGGGGATTATTTGTACATCCACTTGGAAGAGGATGAAGATGTCTATGAATTTTTATATGTCATGCTGCCAAAGCTTGCGGAAAAAGTGGAATTGTATTTGACGCCCGCCATCAAACGGTTGATTGTGGAACAAGAGCCAACGCCACGGACAAACGTGGCGTTTGACGAGGATACGAACTTGTTATCGATCCATTTCGATATCAGTGATGTCGATGAAGACGAAGTGATTGCCATGCTCCAGTCCGTGGTGGAGAAGAAACGGTTTTACCGGATGAAAAGCGGTGCGCTCGTGTCGCTCGAAAATGACGCGTTTCGTTCGTTGCGGACATTGTTTGCTGAACTTGGCGCAAAAAAAGAAGATGTTGTAAACGGCGAATTGAAAGTGCCTGTTTTCCGAGGTTTGGAAGTCGATGAAATCATCGAAACGGAGAAACGTTATGAGCCATCGTTCCGGAAATTGCTGCACCGTTTGAAATCACCGGAAGAACAAGTGTATGAAGTCCCGGAGAAACTGAACGCCACATTGAGGCCGTATCAGGAAATCGGTTATCAGTGGTTCAAGTCGTTAAGTGAATACCATTTGGGCGGCATCTTGGCCGATGACATGGGTTTGGGGAAAACGGTGCAAGCCATTGCGTATTTGCTGTCGGAAGAAAGTGGATGGCCGCACTTGGTCGTCGCGCCTTCATCGGTCGTTTACAATTGGCGGAATGAATTTCATAAATTTGCGCCCCATTTAAAGGTGGCCGTCATTGCGGGGCCGAAACATGAACGCCAACAAGCGATAAAAGAAAATGGAAAGGCGGACGTATGGATCACATCTTACGGCACGTTGCGGCAAGATATCGCACTGTATCAAGGACGTCGATTCCATACGCTCATATTGGATGAAGCGCAATATATCAAAAACTATGCGACAAAAACGTCGCAGGCGATCCGGCGGCTTGTCGCCCAAAACCGTTTTGCCTTGACGGGGACGCCGATCGAAAATTCCTTGCAAGAACTGTGGGCGATCTTCCAAGTCATTTTGCCGGGATTGTTGCCACCGCTGCAAAAGTTTAACCAACTTTCCCCTGAAAAAGTTTCGAACATCGTCAAACCGTTCATTTTGCGCCGAGTGAAAGAAGATGTGTTAAAAGAATTGCCGGAAAAAATCGAGTCTGTCCATCTCACCGAACTGAAGGGGGAGCAAAAAATGCTGTACCTCGGTTATTTGCGAAAGTTGCAGCAAGAAACGGCACAGGCGCTTGCGGACAACCGATTTCAAGAAAACCGCATGAAAATCTTGGCCGGACTCACACGCCTCAGACAAATTTGCTGCCACCCATCGTTGTTCCTTGAAAATTATGAAGGAAGATCGGGCAAACTCGATCAATTGATGGAGACGGTGCAAACATTGCTGAAAAACGGCAGGCGCATGCTCATCTTTTCCCAGTTCACGAGCATGCATGAACTGATAAGAAAAGAGTTGGAAACATTGAACATCGACTATTATTACTTGCACGGCCAGACGCCGGCGGAAGAACGCGTTCAGATGAGCGAAGCTTTCAATAACGGCAAAAAGAACGTCTTTTTGATTTCGCTCCGCGCCGGCGGCACCGGATTGAATTTGACGGGGGCGGACACCGTCATCTTGTTCGATTTATGGTGGAATCCGGCGGTTGAAGATCAAGCGGCTGCTAGGGCCCATCGCTTTGGCCAAAAAAACGTCGTCCAAGTCATCCGTTTCATCACCGAAGGGACGATTGAAGAGCGGATCTACGAACTGCAGCAAAAGAAACGCGAACTCGTCGACCGCGTCATTCAACCTGAAGAAACGTTGATTACGAGATTGTCCGAAGCAGACATCCGCGCTTTACTAAATCTTTGAGATTTGTCATAATAAAGATTCGTCGAACTGGATGATGTATGTTTTCCATCCGTGTCGAAACGTTGTTATAATGAAAGTAACGAACTAGATTGATGGGGATCATGAAATGAAACGAATTCCATTTTACGCCATAATCCAAGTCGTCGCTGTCGGTTTTTTTATTACATTGGTTTTAAGCGGCATTTCTTTATATAAAGCGAAATCAGAGATTAAAAGAGAAATCGGCTATCGCCTCAACCTTCCTCACGTTGAACAATACCGCCCGCTCGTTGAAACCTACGCGAAAGCATACGATGTGGAAGATGAAGTGGAAACCCTCTTGGCGATCATGATGCAAGAATCCGGTGGACGGGGCAATGATCCGATGCAAGCGTCGGAAAGTTTGTGCGGCGAAGTCGGCTGCATCGATGATCCGGAACAATCGATCGAACAAGGTGTCCGTTATTTCAAACAAACGTTGGACAAAGCCGACGGCGATTTGAAATTGGCGATACAATCGTACAATTTCGGGATCGGTTTTATCCCGTACGTCCAAGAACGCGGCGGGAAGTACACCGAGGAACTTGCCATCCAGTTTTCCCAAGAAATGTATGCCAAAGCGGAAGACCCGTCGATTTACAGCTGCAAACGAAAAGAGGCCAGGCAATACAACGCTTGTTACGGAGATATTTTATATGTGCGCGATGTGATGCAATACCGCGAAGTGTTTTTGGAAAACAGTGAGAAAAAGTTGGCGAATCGACAATAATCATCATATTGTTGCATAATAAAAATAGGCTTGAATATAATTTGAGATAGGAAGGAGTTTTTTCATGAAAGAAGTGTTCACCAAAAAAGCTCCAGAAGCGATCGGTCCGTATTCACAAGCGATCGTCGCAGGCGATTTCCTGTTCGCTTCCGGGCAAATCGGCATCGATCCTGAAACCGGCGAAGTCGTTGAAGGCATCGAAGCGCAAACGAAACAAGTGATGGAAAATTTAAAAGCGGTCTTGGCGGAAGCGGGCGCTGATTTCTCCAATGTGGTCAAATTCACCATTTATCTGAATTCGATGGATGATTTCCAGACGGTGAATGAAATTTACGGCAGTTTTTTGGAGAAGCCGTATCCGGCGCGTGCGACGATTGAAGTGAGCCGTCTGCCGAAAGATGTGCTCGTTGAAATTGACGCCATCGCATATTTGAAATAAAGCAAGAAAGGAATTAGCCGCATGTATTATTGATACATCGCTAATTCCTTTTTAATCGCTTCCCGGATTTTGTCCAAGCATTCTTCAATCGTTTTGCCGTGGACGATTTTTCCGTTCACTTGCGCAAAACACGTCCGTGCGCACAGCCCACAGAACGAAAGGCAGTCGTTGATGATCACCGCCACTTCCGGAAATTCGCTTTCCAACATATCTTCTATATCAATCGTTGCGAGTCGATTCGACTGGCAAACGTCTACAACAACAATTCCCATATTTGCTCTCCTAACAGATCATCTTTCGTTTCTATTTTACTAGAAAATGAAAGATGAAGCACATGAATGGATTCATCGAAACATAAAATGAAAAAAAGTTATACTTTTGGCAATGATGAATCATGAATAAATCGTACAAACGAAGTAAAATGGACGAATCAAATTCCATTATTTGTAAAATAATGTTGCCACTTTGCTTCCGTTGCTATAAAATAAAAATATGACTAGAAAAGGAGATTAAGAAAAATGAGACGAGCTATCTTTTTCTTGACTGCGCTAATATTTTCACTTGCCTTTAGTTTGCCAACGAATCAGTCCGTATATGCAATCGAACAGCAATTTTTGGAGAAGCCCACGGTCGTTTACGGCGCCAACTTATCCGATTCGCAAAAAGAAGAAGTGCGTCGTCACTTGAGTGTAATGAATCCTGATGAGGTGATCGAACTTGTCGTTTCCGGCGAAGATATATACCATTACCTCGGCCATGACCGCAATTCGCGCATGTTTTCCTCCGTCAAAATAACGCATGAAGAAGAAGGGCACGGGATTATCGTCCATATCGTCACGCCGGATTACATCACCGAGGTGACGAGCGAAATGTACCGCAACGCGCTTTTGACAGCCGGAATCGAAGACGCGACGATTGAGGTCGCGGCACCGAAAGCTGTCACGGGACATTCGGCGTTGACCGGAATCTACAAAGCGTACGACGAGGCCGGGGTTGAACTTGACAAAGACCGCTTGGAAGTGGCGGATGAAGAACTGTCATTGACGACGAAGTTGACGGAAAAACAAGGTCTATCCGATGAGAAAGTCACCGAGTTGATGACGGAAATCAAAAAAGCGATCGCCGACCAAAACCCGGCGACGAAAGAAGATGTCGAACGCATCATCCAAGAACAATTGGATAAACTAGAAATAAATTTGAGCGAAGAAGACAGGCAATTGTTGCTCGATTTGTTCGATAAAATGCGTCAATTGGACATCGACTTTGGCCAAGTGCGCGATCAGCTTGAAGATTTGACGACGACGATCAAAGAACGGCTCGATGAAATGAATATTGAGATAGATGAAAGTTTTTGGGAAAAAGTGAAACAATTTTTCATCGATTTGATCGACTCGATCGCTGCGTTGTTTTCGAACAAAAACAACGAATGATCAAGCAAATGATATTGCATAAAACATATCGTTTTAGTTAGGAACCTGGAAAACGACGAGTGTACAAGGCGTATTTCCGTCTTGTATACTCGTCAAATTTTGTGCATAAACTGACATTTTTTGGCATAAAAATTGTCGATATTTGCAAGTCACTGTCACGCGTTAATGCGTCAAAACATTGTCGTGATAATATTTTAAAGTGTTCTCAGAAAATTTCGAATAAAGCTTAAAAGGTGGTAAACAAAAAAAATATATGTATAATTTAAGTATGTATTCATTACCATACATACCAAAAAGGGAGGTCAATTAGGAATGAATTTTAAGAGATGGTTGTTGCTCTTGTCATTGGTGTTCACCCTGAGCATCTTTTTAGTTGCTTGTGGTGGAGGCTCGGATGATG
>JAAYTF010000067.1 GCA_012518125.1 Bacilli bacterium
CGACACAAACACATTCCCCTTCTCAAAAAAACGCCACGGGTAATGCGCCGCTTCTCCGCTGTTTTGGATGCCGATGCGCGTGCTTGATGCAATCTCCCCTTCCGGCTTGCCTTCCGCGATATAGAGCGGTTTTTTACGCAAATCATGGCCATAATAATCCATCGTGATTTCCATCGCTTTTGTCAATTTCCCGGGTCCGTTCGTCAAATCTTTGTCACGGAATTTTTTCCCGCGGTTTTTCCGCATCCGTTCGACCCCTTCGACCGGCTCGATCGCACGGATCAACACGGCATGCGGGACGTCGACCGGTCCGGAGACGACGTTGATGAGCGTGTGCGTATGCATTTGATATGTATAGACGAGACCTGGTTCGTGATACATCACTTCCGTTCGCTTCGTGCGCCGAAGGTTATAACTGTGCGCCGCTTTGTCCTCCGGTCCTTGATACGCTTCCGTTTCGACGATGCGACCAACCAACCGCACGCCATCGATTTCATGGACGAGATAGCATCCGATAAGTTTCTTGGCCAGCTCGAGTGTCGGCAATTTGAACATTTCATCATCCAATGGTTTGTACATGACGAACCTCCAAAAGCACGTTCATTTCAATCAACAATAGTATAGCACTGAATGAATTTCAGATGAAACGTATGACGATTGCCGCAGCTCATCTTGACAAAACTTGACAAAACGTGGACTTTGACAAATGACAAACATAAAGAGAGGGATATCGCCATTTTCGGAAACAGAATGTCGATGAATTGCCGGGAAATCATTTGAAACGGAACTTGTTTCGGATTACTATATGAGGTAGTCAAGCGTTAAAAAAGACAAAAATGAAAGGTTTTTAAATGTCAAACAAATTTTATGCGGTAAAGTGGTTTAAGTTTTTGGAATTCGTGCCGATATAGATGATGAGCGATATGCAATCGACATCCAGAAACTTCAGCAACAATCGGTGCTCCACTTCCGTAACAAATCAAAGTAAGCGTTTTAGAAACGAAAATCGATAAACTCCGCGATTTTTCGCCACCATCTATAAAAAATGCTGTCGATCAGACGAAATTATTGACGCTGCAAAAAACGAACTTCAAACCCTCCGAAACAATGGCACCAAAATTTGTCCATGTGGACGGGCGGAAACATGCATATCATCCGGCTCGCCGCAAATGAGTTGGATTTGGACAGTCATGCCGCCAGGCTGTTGTCGCGAGTTCAAGCTGAATATGCGGAAATGTTATCGACACGGAAGTATACGACGGTGGCAATTTGCTTTAACTTGTTTGATTTTGCGGCAATTTCGGTGCAATTTTCGGGCTGGCGTTGGATGAAAACGGGACGGACATTTCAATCGGAACGAATGTTTGCGTATCGCGTAACTTTTGGTCGTCCCAGTTCGCTCATGCATCATTCCGGTCCAAACTCCCGTCCGCAACATGAGGCAAATGGCAATCATCGCATTCAATACGGTCATCCCGTTGCTCATCGGCGCTCTGAATGGAGACTTTTTCGGCATCCGTAATGTTCATTCATGAAAAATCCAGACTCTTTTCAACATTTGCCAAATCGCTTACGGTAACATCGGGAAAGATTTTGCAAATGCACGGTCGTTTTTCAAAAACAAGTTTTTGGGAGAAAGCAAGCTCAGACATCTAAACAATCGTCCACTCGACGCACCGAAAAATTTGAAAAGAGCGTCGGTTGTGTTTCGCTCACTGTTTATCTGATATGGATGGAAGCAAATTGTACGGTCCTATCTCCTTTGAAAAAGGGTCATCAATCAAATGTACAGGTGAACGGTCGGTTTCCTTGAACCTGGTAAATGAAGGAAGAGGATTGGTTCACTTATGAGAAAATCGTAAAAAGAACATCCGTTACAGAATTGACATCCCTTTACTTAGCTGCTTTACCAGGGAAAAAGCACCTTTTCGGCAAGTCTGCCATGATGTTTATGCCGGTGAAATCAAAAATTCACAAATTTGTCAGATAAAAAGGTGCAATTTGAAGCTTTCGCTCTTGAAATATCCTTCATTTTCGCTTAAAATTTTAACGGAATTTGTTGTTAAGAGGTTGGAATCGGCGGAAAATTTTTCCGCGAAAGTTGCTGCGGAAAAAGTGGAAACGAGAACTCCGATGTATCCACTTGAATGAACGGATTGATACGGATTAAAAGTATCATCCAATCGCCGATGAGTGGGGAAAGGGCTTGCTTCCCACCCGGAACCGACACCGTAAACGGTGATTCGGTATGTTAGTGGATTAAAAGGCGCGGGATCTTCATCAAACAAAAAGACAAAAAGAAAGATAAAACTTCGATCCCGAAGCGCCACTTTACATTTAAAATGGCATGGTTTATACACGTTCGGAACCGAAAAAGAGTAAACACCACCATTTTTGGCGGTGTTTACTCTTTTTCATTTTTCACTTGATCAATTTTCCCGGATTAAACAGATTGTGCGGGTCGAGTGCCCGTTTGATCTTCTTCATGAGTTCATACGCTGCACCGTGTTCCGCTTTTTGATACTTCAATTTGCCTACGCCCACGCCATGCTCGCCGGTGCATGTTCCGCCTCGCTTCAACGCGTATTCGACGACGAATTCGTTGAAATGTTCCGCCCGCTTCACTTCATCGGGATCATCGAGATCGATCATGATGATCACATGATAGTTGCCGTCACCGACATGCCCGACGATGCCGCCGACAAGGCCCGTTTCATCCAGTTTTTTTCTGGCCGCGATGATCGCTTCGGCCAATTCGTCAAACGGGAGGCAAACGTCCGTGACCATCATTTTCTTCCCGGGATTTCCGTGGATGTAAGCGTAAGCCATGTAATGCCGCGCTTCCCACAATCGGTTCCTCGCAAGTGCATCTTTTTCGAAGATGATTTCGTTCACCCCTTCGTTTGCCAATATTTCTTCAAGGAACTTCACGTCTTCGTTCAACCCTGCTTCATTGCCGTGAAGTTCGAGGAAAAGCGTCGGGGCGATTTCGTAATCCGTCTGTTTGATTTTGTTCACTTGCGCAATCGATGCTTCATCGACAAGTTCCACTCTGGCGATCGGGATGCCGGCGGAGATGATGCCGACGACGGCTTGCACCGCTTGTTTTACCGAATCGAACGTCGCCCGGGCAGCAAGAATCGCTTCAGGGATGCCATGAACCTTGAGCGTGATTTCCGTGAACAAGCCGAGCGTCCCTTCCGAACCGACAAACAAGCCGGTCAAGTGGTAGCCGGACGAAGATTTCACGACTTCGCTTCCCGTATGGATGATTTCCCCATTTGGGAGCACGACTTCCAAATCTCTCACTTGATCCCGCATGACCCCGTACTTGACGGAGGTCGTTCCACTTGCGTTCGTCGCGGTCATGCCGCCGATCGTCGCATCCGCACCCGGGTCGACCGGGAAAAACAGGCCGTATTTTTTCAAATGTTCATTCAGCTGGTTTCGCGTCACTCCCGGCTGCACCCGCACGGTGAAATTGTGCGGATTCACTTCAAGTATTCCGTTCATTTGCGAAAAATCGACGGAAATGCCGCCTTCATACGGGATGACATGCCCTTCCAAACTTGAACCGATGCCGAATGCCGTGACCGGGATCCGATGTTCGTTTGCGATGCCGACGATTTTTTTTACTTCTTCCGTCGTTTTCGGGAAAACGACGACATCCGGCAAAGCCGGTTCATGGTACGATTCATCCTTGCTATGCTGCTCGAGAACACTCGGATTCGTTGAAACACGCGACGGCTCGAGCGCAGCTTTCAATTGTTCCAAAACAAGCAAGTTGGACCCTCCTTTTTATCGAAATTCATCGCACGCTTTCGATTAACGTTAGCATAGTCTTTTTCTTCACATGAAGTCAAGTGCTTTCGGGAAAGTAGACTTGAGAATTTTCCGCAAATTTCCAACGAAGTTTTTACAATTTTATCGCCTTTATTGAAATTTGCAAAATTACGACGATATTAAGTTTGTAATCACAAAATGACATAAAGACATCGTAAAAGAGGTGTGTGGCATGGTCAAGATCGAAAAGAAAAAGTTTGGCGAAGAGATCATCGTCGAAGAAAATCCATTTTCACGGTTCATGTTCATGAACACGAGGTCGGCCTGGATTTGGCTCATTTTGCGGCTTTATTTAGGTTACGGATGGTTCATGGCCGGAATCGGAAAAGTGACATCCGATGCTTGGACAGGTGAAAATGCGGGAACGGCCGTCAAAAACTATCTTGAGGGGGCGCTTGCCCGCGTCGGTGAAGGCGACGTTCCGGCTTGGTACGGATGGTTTTTGGAACATGTCGCCATTCCAAATGCCACCGTATTCTCCTATTTGGTCGCATGGGGCGAAGTCTTGGTCGGCATCGGCTTGATCGTCGGATTTTTGACGGGCATTTGCGCATTTTTCGGCGCGTTCATGAACATTTCGTTTTTGCTTGCCGGAACGGTGAGCACGAACCCGGTCATGTTCATCATTGCCGTCTTGCTCATGATGGCATGGAAAGTGGCCGGCTGGTACGGGCTTGACCGCTGGGCGTTATCGATTTTGGGCACGCCATGGTCTGTCGTGCAGAAAAAAGACCGAGCTGCATAGATGAAAAAAGGCTGTCCCGATTTAGGACAGCCTTTTTGATGTCAACGTCAAGGAATCACGCTTTTGCGCCGCTTGCCCCTTCCACTTTCGCCGGCTCTTCTTCCCAGCCTTTGCAAACGTCGACCCATGCTTTTGCGGATGAAAACTGCTCCAATTCATCCAACGTGAGTTCGATTGCGGAATTCGTGCTGCCGCAAGCCGGATACACCTTTTCAAACCGTTTCAACGAAACGTCGAGGAACACGTCCAAATCATTTTTCAAACCGAAAGGGCAGACGCCGCCGACCGGATGCCCCGTCTGTTCGAGCACTTCGTCGGGTGACAGCATGCGCGCTTTGAACGTGAACGTTTCACGGAATTTTTTGTTGTCGATTTTCGCATCGCCCGCCGTAACGACGAGGATCGCATGATCGTCTTTGCCGCGGAACGACAACGTCTTTGCAATTTGCGCCGGCGCAACGCCGATCGTTTCCGCCGCTTCTTGGACGGTCGCGCTCGACGATTCGAAGACCATGATATCGTTTTCCTTGTCCCACTGTTTGAAATGTTCCCTTACACTCTCCAATGACATCTGTTTCCCATCCTTCGCTTTATGTTGTTAATCCGGTGAACTACCCTCCACTTACCACCCTTGCGGGTTGCTTGAAGTGGGGGCTTCTCGGGTAATCCTGTCTCATGACAGGAAATTGACCGAGCTAACCCTCCTGTTCCGGGAGTTTGTATTTTCATGCTA
>JAAYTF010000068.1 GCA_012518125.1 Bacilli bacterium
CATGAAAATACAAACTCCCGGAACAGGAGGGTTAGCTCGGTCAATTTCCTGTCATGAGACAGGATTACCCGAGAAGCCCCCACTTCAAGCAACCAGCAAGGATGGTAAGTGGAGGGTAGTTCACAAATAATGACAAATACAAATTGACACCGAAATTTGAGTGTATTATTCTTATAAACAATATCAAATTAATACGAATTGATTTCGCATCAAGGTGGTGACACGATGACGACGCAGGTCAGTCATTTGTTTGAACAGCTGAAAGCTCATTATGATGAAATCGTTGCGATTCGACGTCATTTGCACAAATACCCGGAACTGTCGTTTGAAGAAACGAACACATCCCGTTTCATCGCCGAACAATTGCGCAACTTGGGCGTCGCGGTGCGGGAACGGGTCGGAGGCAATGGTGTCCTCGGATTTATTAAAGGCAAAAATCCGGGTAAAACGATCGGTTTACGTGCTGATTTTGACGCCTTGCCGATCCAAGAAGAAAATGATCATGAATATGTTTCGACCAATCCTGGCGTCATGCATGCTTGCGGCCATGACGGCCATACGGCGAGCCTGCTCGGGGTCGCGAAAGTGTTGCAGGAAAACCGTCATTTGTTGCATGGAAATGTTGTCCTCATCCATCAACATGCGGAAGAAAAGCCGCCGGGCGGTGCAAAATTCATGATCGAAGACGGTGCGCTCGATGGTGTCGATTACGTTTTCGGGGCGCATTTGGCGACGGAACTGCCGATCGGTACGGTGGCATCGCGCAAAGGAGCGATGATGGCGTCCGTCGATCATTTTAAAATAAAAATTTTCGGAAGCGGCGGACATGGGGCCAAACCGCATGAGACGCTCGATTCGATCACGGTCGGTAGCCGGCTTGTGACGCATTTGCAACAAATCGTCAGCCGCCGCGTCAGCCCGATTGAACCGGCAGTCGTGACCGTCGGGAAATTCCATGCCGGCAATGCTTTCAACATCATTGCCGATACGGCGGAGATCGAAGGGACGGTCCGGGCGTTAAACAAAGAAGTGCGCGAAAAAATTGAACAAGAAATCCGTGCGCTTCTTGAAGGCATGAAGATTGCCGATCATGTCGATTACGAACTCGATTATTTGCACGGTTATCCGGTGCTCGTAAACCATGCAGATGAAGTTGAGCTGATTGAACGATTGGTTAAGGAAAATATGCCGGAAGTCGTCTATGAAACGAAAGAACCGGAATTGGGTGCTGAAGATTTTGCCTATTTCTTGGAGCACAGACCGGGTGCGTATTTCAAAGTCGGCGCCCGAAACGATGATCCGGCGACGCATTTCCCGCATCATCACCCGAAATTCAATTTTGATGAAAAGGCGCTCTTGATCATCGGTCAAGTGTTCCTTGGCATTGTCGAACATTACTTAATGGAAAGGGGACATGAATGATGGCGCGGTTCAAATTCGATCATTTCATTCATTTTGTCGAAAGCCCGGAAAAAGCGATCGAGGCGCTTAACGCGCTTGGATTACATGCCGTCGAAGGCGGTCGGCATGAACATCATGGAACATATAATGCTTTGAGTTACTACGGTTTGAGTTATATTGAACTCATCGGGGTTTTTGACAAATCGCTCGTCGAAGACAAGGCCGAATACGACTACTCGCTAAGGGCGACGATTGTGGCGAGCGACTATCAGCAAGGTGGCGCGCGCATTGCTCTTCGTTCGACGGATTTGGAAAAAGATGCGGAAAGGTTCAGAAGTTTGGGGTTGGATGTTGTCGGCCCTGCTCCTTTGAGCCGAACTCGTCCGGACGGAAGCGTCGTTTCGTGGAAGCTGTTGTTTGTCGGAAAACCGGGGATAAATCCGGAATTGCCGTTTTTCATTGAATGGGATGAAGCGGATGATGAACGTTTCGCCGATTTGAAATTGCGCGGGACGATTTCCGAACATCCGCTAGGAGAGGTGACGCTCCAGTCAGTCGGCATTCTGACGCGCAATCTCGAAAATGTCGTCGAAACATGGTCGCAATATCTCGATCTTGAAATCGGCGAGTCTTTCATCGACGAAACATTGAACGCCAAGGCACAGACGTTGTTTTTGGAAGGCGGGAACATCGTCTTTTATGAACCGCTTGGCGAAGGGAAAGCGAAAGATAAGCTTCTGTCGCACGGAGAAAAACCTTTTTTGATTGAATTCAACAATTCGAAAGAAAACAAAGATGTCGAAGTGTTCGATGCAATTTACCGATTTGTGAAATAAGAAAGGTGAGGAAGATATATATGAGAAAATCATTGATTGGTGCATTGATTACTGTCATTTTAGTCGTGTTTGCAGCTTGCAGTGGGAATGCCGAGAAAGAAAGTTCGGCTGAAAATGGTGAAACGAAGCAGGGCCAAGTCATTCGGGTCGGCTATCAAAAAGGGAATACGTTGCACATTTTGAAAGAATCAGGTTTCTTGGATGAAATGGCGCAAGAAAAAGGTTATACGGTCAAATGGGAAATGTTCACGCATGGCGGCACGCTCATGGAAGGAATTTACGCCGGGGTCATCGATTTTGGCCACGCGGCGGACGGTCCGGGAATTTTCGCGCAAGCGTCCGGCAAGCCGTTCGTTTATGTCGGAGCCGATGCGCCCAACCCTGAAGGTGTCGGTTTGATGGTGCGAAAAGATTCCGGGATCACATCGATTGAACAGTTAAAAGGGAAAAAGGTCGCCGCCCTCGAAGGGGGAAACCATCACTATTCGGCGATTTTGGCGCTTGAGGCTGCCGGATTGACGGTCGATGATGTCGAGTGGGTATATCCGGAAGACGCCGCCCAAGGCCGAGCGTTGTTTGAAACGGGAGAAATCGATGCGTTGTCATCATACGATCCATTCTTTGCATCCGCGGAAGTGGAAATGGACGTCATCACGTTGGCAAACGGCGACATTGACGGTTATCCGAACCGCACATTCTACTTTGCGTCCGAACAGTTTGCCGAAGAACATCCGGAACTCATCGATTTCATCTTGGAAGCCATCGACAAATCGGACCAATGGGCAAATGAAAACAAAGAGGAAGTCGTCAAAATCATGTCCGAAGCGTTGGGAATCAGCGAAGAAGTCATTGCCCATCAATTGGACCGCCGCACATTCGGCGTATCGAAAATCACCGAAGAAATCATCGAAGCCCAACAAAAGCAGGCGGACAAATATTATGAAATCGGCTTGATTCCTGAAAAGGTCGACATCAAAGAGAAAGTTTTCGAAATTGTCGAGTAAGATGAGGTGAAATCATGAAAAAAGCGATTATCGATCTTCGTCCATGGATCGTTCCGATATTATTGCTCATCATTTGGGAAGTGGTCGCCCGCTTGAATCTGGTGTCCGCTTCCCTCTTCCCTTCGCCGACTTCCATCATCGTAAAAGGATGGGAATTGACCATCAGCGGCGAGTTGGCCACCCATGTGTGGGCCAGCTTGGGCCGCGCGTTGGCAGGCATGTTGATCGGCGGCACGATCGGTTTCGTGTTGGGCATCGTAAACGGGCTTTCGGACAGATCATACGTCTATTTGGATTCGACGATCCAAATGATCCGCAACATTCCGCATTTGGCGCTCATCCCGCTTGTCATCGTATGGTTGGGGATCGGCGAAAGCGCGAAAATTTTCCTCGTCACATTGGGTGTGTTGTTCCCGGTGTACGTCAATACGTTTCACGGCATCCGGAACGTCGACCCGAAGCTTGTCTAGATGGGCAGAATGTACGGTTTGAAAGGTTGGCGTTTGTTCAAAGACATTTTATTCCCGGGCGCTTTGCCTTCCATTTTCGTCGGTTTGCGTTATGCGTTGGGGGTCATGTGGTTGACGCTGATCGTGGCGGAAACCATTCCGACGCAGGTGGGCATCGGGTATCTTGCAACAAATGCCCGTGAATTCATGCAGACGGATGTGATTGTGCTCAGCATCATCATTTACGCATTGCTCGGGAAATTGGCTGACATGGTCGCTAAATTCGGCGAAGACAGGGCGCTCAAGTGGAATGCAAGTTATAACAAGGACTTTTAAGGGGTGTGGACATGAGTACGATTGAAAGAACGGTGAATGAAAATGCCGTGAAAATCGAATTGAAAAACGTGAGCAAATCTTTCGGAGAAAAAGTGGTGCTCCGGGATGTCAATTTGACGATTGAAAAAGGGGAGTTTGTCGCCATCATCGGGAAAAGCGGAAGCGGAAAAAGCACGCTTTTGCGGCTCGTTTCCAAGTTGGAGCCGCTCTCTGGCGGGGAATTGTTGTTCGACGGTGTGCCTGCTTCCGAATCGAACAAAAAACTTACGATGATGTACCAAGATTCACGTCTCTTGCCTTGGAAGAAGGTGCTCGACAATGTCGGACTGGGATTGGACGGCAACTGGAAAGAAAAAGCGGAAAAAGCGCTTGAAGCGGTCGGTCTGATCGATTATAAAAACGAATGGCCTTCACGATTGTCAGGAGGGCAACAACAACGCGTCGCCCTTGCCCGCGCATTGGTCCATGAACCGTCGATCCTCATGCTCGATGAACCGTTGAGCGCTCTTGATGCGCTTACAAGGATCGAAATGCAGAATTTGGTTGAAAAAATATGGGCAGACATCGGCTTCACCGCGTTGTTGGTTACGCATGATGTAAGCGAAGCGGTGCGACTTGCCGATCGCATCGTATTGATAGAGGACGGAAATATCGCGCTGGATGTGAGCGTCGATCATCCACGTCCACGTTCATTGGCCCAACAAGAACTCGTTGAGTTGGAAGAAAAAGTGCTCAATCGTATCATTCATGGTTCTTCGCACAAGGAAGATGAAGTGAAACAAGTCATTTGATGCAATCGTCCGTTGTAACGGATCATTCGGTACCAACATTTGTCAAAAAACGGCCCTGGGAACGCTAACAGGTTCACCCGGGGCCGATTTTTATTATTTGAAAGGTGTGCCAAACCAGTTTTCAACCGTCGTGAAACGACATGAATGGTGGATTTACTGAAGGAAAATGAGTTTGTGTGAATTTTCATTGTATTTGATGAACAAAAGTCAGAAAAAGGGGTGCAATCTTTCAGGTTTTCGTGTAAAGTTACATTAATCGCAAAATAGGTTGGAGTGAATCCATCATGCATTTATGATGTAAACAGCCCTGAAGCATG
>JAAYTF010000069.1 GCA_012518125.1 Bacilli bacterium
GTGATCCGTTTCCCGGCCCCTTTCCTGAAAACTGCCTTGTTCGTTTTGAAGCGGTTGAAACTGACGCAATATGGCGAAGAACAATTGGACTTCCTCCGATACCGCCCGGTGTTGGACAACAAGAAACTGAAATCTGAATTCCATTACACGCCGAAATACACGTCAAGGGAAGCATTTGAAATGTACTGTCGCCATAAATTCGGCTGATTTGGACAAACCGCTTTTTTTCGCAAGTGAAATTATGATATGATGGACGTAAGCCAAGGAAAGGCTTCACTTCGGAAAGGGGTCTTATGATGGATGCATCCATGAAAATGTTTAAATATTCGCGTACATCGACGCTCATTTTATTGCCGAAATTGGATGAAAAAATTTGGGATATCCAACCGGAAGGCTGGCCGAATACGATCCGTTGGAATGCCGGCCATATCTACGCGGAAGCGGAAAGCTTCCTGCACGACGCGGACCGCAGTTATGAAATCACCAATCCCGAGTGGTTGGATTTATTCCTCGACGGGACGCGTCCATCCGATTGGCCGGACTTAAGTCAAGTCCCGACGAAAGATGAAATCATCGAAGCATTAAAAGAACAAGAAAAACGGATCGAAGCCTATTTCTCCGACAAACTGCAAAATGAAGCGAGCCACGTGCGCGACATCAACGGGATGCTGCTCGATACGGTCGATGCTTCCTTGCAATTTGTCACGTGGCATGAAGGGTTGCATCTGGGCATTTTAAAATCAATGCGTTTGGAATTGCAGTGACGCTCCGTTTGGGCTGCGGCAAAACGAATGGGCGTTTCAGCCGCGGCCTTCCTTATGTTCTCCAGCACAACCACATCTTACGGAAGTGTCATCCGGTCGTTACAGTCAAGTTTTCTCCCGGCCATATACCGAAAGAAACTTAATATCCCTTTCCCTAAACGATTATAAATTTGTTAAAAAATGTACGAAATGATTTGTATTTTTTTCTCACTTCCGATATCATTTATGAATGAATAATCACTCACAGCAAGAAGGGAAGACATTGAATGAATCTACCTGAATCCGTGCATGAACGTGCCGCAAATCAACCTGAAAAGATTGCTTACCATTTTTTGAATGAAAGCGTTTCGTACCAGCAATTCGATCGATCTGTCGCAAAATTTGCCGGCGCGCTGAAAGAAATCGGCATACAAAAAGGCGACCATATCGCTTTGCTCGTCGGCAATACACCGCACTTTTTGATCGCTTTATACGCAAGTTGGCGATTAGGGGCGGTCGTTGTGCCGATCAACCCTACATATACACCGAACGAGTTGTCTTATATCGTGCAAAACAGCGACGCGAAATTGATGATCGCACTCGACAAACTGGCACCGTTGATTGCTCAAAAAGACAAATTGTTTCCAAAAATTGAAAACGTTATCGTCTGTGAAACGGATGAAGAAGCGTCAAAACAAGCTAACGAATTGGCTGAAAAGCCCCTCTTCTTCAAACCGTTGCTGCAACATGCGGCGCCGGTAAACGAAATCGAAGCGTTGGAAAAAGATGACAATGCCATCATCTTATACACTTCCGGAACGACCGGGCGTCCGAAAGGCGCGATGCTCACGCATGAAAACGTTTATTCAAACGCCCGCGATGTCGGAACGTATTTGAAAATGACGAGTGAAGACAAAGTGATTGCGACGCTTCCGGTTTTCCACGTCTTCGCTTTGACAGTCGTCGTCAACGCGCCTTTATACCGTGGGGCGGAAGTGATCCTCATGCCGCACTTCAGCCCGAAAGAAGTGTTTGAAACGATCCGGAAACATAAAGCGACGATTTTCGCGGGCGTTCCAACGATGTACAATTATCTTTACCAATATGAAGGCGCTAACCCTGAAGATTACGCTTCGATCCGTTTATCGATCTCCGGAGGTGCGTCTTTGCCGGTATCCTTGCTTGAAAACTTCGAGAAAAAATTCAATACGCGCATTTCCGAAGGCTACGGTTTGTCCGAAGCGTCACCGGTCACTTGTTTCAACCCATTGGACCGTGAACGAGTTCCGGGCTCCATCGGAACTTCCATCGTGAATGTGGAAAACAAAGTCGTCGACGAAAACGGAAACGAAGTGCCGGTCGGCGAAGTCGGCGAATTGATTGTCCGCGGTCCAAACGTCATGAAAGGCTATTATAAATTGCCGGAAGAAACGGCCAAAACGATCAAAAACGGTTGGCTTTACACCGGTGACATGGCAAAACAAGACGAAAACGGCTACTTCTATATCGTCGACCGCAAAAAAGACATGATCATCGTCGGCGGTTTCAACGTCTATCCTCGCGAAGTCGAAGAAGTGCTCTACAGCCACGATGACATTGTCGAAGCGGCGGTCGTCGGCAAGCCGCATGATGAATTGGGTGAAGAGGTGCATGCACACGTCGTCTTGAAAAACGGCAGCGCCTTGACGGAAGAAGACATCATCGGCTATTGCCGTGAACGTTTGGCCAAATACAAAGTGCCAGCGAAAGTCCATTTCCATGATGAATTGCCAAAAGGCTCAACCGGAAAAATTTTGCGCAAAGCGTTGCGCGAATGCCATTAAATCACGTTAATAAGCGGCCATCGCAAATCAATTGGAAAATGTTTCTGTCCATGGTTCAGCTGAACGTTCATAAATGCCGATAAAAACCGATGCCACTCCCCTATGTACGAAAAACGGCTGCCCCTTTTCTTATAAGGGGCAGCCAAACGATGGAAAGACCTGTTACCAAACCGGAACAAACCGATTTTCCTAACTCTCCTTTTGATACCTTGAATGTTCATCATGGCATAGATTGAAGGATTTCATACCTCAATCCTTTTACTTACCGTTCAGCAGCCGCGGCCGATTGATTTGACCGTTTGGCCGCTTTTTTTATTGGCAATCAATTGAACGGGAAATAAAAAGCGTGGAATGTTTCTTCCACGCTTTTTACTCATCATTGATAGGATTGTCCGGTTCGTA
>JAAYTF010000070.1 GCA_012518125.1 Bacilli bacterium
ATCATAAACAAAAAATTCATATATCAGTTTATCATAATTTTAGGAGAATTTACCCTCAAAGTCTACCATTTTCATCATTTTTCGCCATAGTTGAAACATAATACCTAGAAAAACGACGCTCAATTCATTTATTCATTTTTTTATATGGGTTAAACATACTAAATTTTTGATGATTTTTTGGTAAAAACTCATTAATTTCGATAATTTTCGCACAGTTCTGTGAACATTTGGATAATAGTGACCAAGATTACTAGTTGATAATAAATATAAAAAGCCATGCTTTCATCTTGAGCATGGCTTTGCATGTTCAATTATTAGGATGGCAATCAGCGTTCTTTCAATTTTTCCAACTCGACTAAAAACTTGTCATTCAAGACTTTAATATATGTTCCTTTCATGCCGAGCGAGCGGGATTCGATGACTCCGGCACTTTCTAATTTTCGCAATGCGTTTACGATCACAGAACGTGTAATGCCGACACGGTCCGCGATTTTGCTGGCGACGAGCAACCCTTCTTTTCCATCCAATTCTTCAAAAATATGTTCGATCGCTTCCAATTCGCTGAACGATAAGGAATTCATCGCCATTTGGACGACCGCTTTGCTGCGCGCTTCCATTTCGATTTCTTCCGATTTCGCCTGCAAAATTTCCATTCCGACGACCGTCGCGCTGTATTCAGCCAACACCAAATCATCTTCGTCGAACTCTTCCCCGAGCCGTCCGATAATCAACGTGCCATGGCGTCCGCCGCCGCCCGTAATCGGAACGATCGTCGTCAGACCGTTTTGAAACAGTTCACGGTTTTCAAATGGATACACACTGTAAACACTCTCGACATCAATGTTCGTTTTCGTTTCGTTGATGCTCAACAAAGCCTCTGTATATTCTTTAGGGAATTGGCGGTCTTCCAATATCTTTTTCATTCGCTCGTTCTCTATCTCTTGCGAAACGGCTCCACCCAACAACTTTCCTTTGCGGCTCAAAATAAAGACATTGGCGTTTAACACTTCCGATAAAGTCATCGCCATTTCATTGAAATTGACTGGTTTCCCTGCCGACTGCTGGAGCAAAGCATTTACTTTTCTTACTCGTTCTAGTAGTGTCATCGTTTTACCTCCATTGCAAATGTTATAATATAAACTGGCTCAAATTTTTATCCTCAATAATACCCTCTAGCTTTTGGTCGACATACTGCCGGGTGATTTCGACCTTCTCCAAATTGATGTCCGGCGCTTCAAACGAAAGATCTTCCAACAATTTCTCCAAAATCGTATGCAATCGTCGCGCCCCGATATTATCGGAATCTTGATTGACTTGATAGGCGATTTCCGCAATGCGCTTAATGGCATCGTCCGTGAAAACGAGTTCGATCCCTTCCGTTTTCAACAACGCTTTGTACTGTTTCAACAATGCGTTTGACGGTTCTGTTAAAATTCTCACAAAATCGTCGACACTCAACTTATGCAATTCGACGCGGATCGGAAATCTTCCTTGCAGCTCAGGGATTAAATCGCTCGGCTTTGTCATATGGAAAGCTCCCGCCCCAATGAACAAAATATGATCGGTTTTTACCGGGCCATATTTCGTCATGACGGTCGAGCCTTCGACGATCGGCAAAATGTCGCGCTGCACCCCTTCACGGGAGACGTTCGGACTTCCTTGATAGTCCGCTCCGGCGATTTTGTCTATCTCGTCGATAAAGACGATGCCGGATTGTTCGGCACGTTCGATCGCTTCTTGATGCGCCTCTTCGAGATCGATCAACTTATGCGCCTCTTGTTGGATCAATATTTTGCGCGCCTCTTTCACCGGAAGCTTCCGTTTGCGCTTTTTCGTCGGCAACAATGAGCCGAACGCTTCTTGCATGTTGAAGCCCATGGGTTCCATGCCTGTACCTTGGAGAAGATCGAACATCGAAGGCGGTTGTTCTTCGATTTCGATTTCAACTTTTTGGTCTTCGAGTTGACCGGCTTCTAACATTTGACGGATTCGTTCCCGCTTTTCCCGGATGCTTGGCCCTTCATCTTCTTGATCGTCGTGTTCGTTCATATTCGTAAAAAACATTTCCAATGGGTTTTTTATTTGCTGCGTCTTTTTTGGGCCTGGCACCAACAAGCGAATGAGTTTCCGGTTCGCTTCCTCCGTCGCCTTTTCTTTTACGGCTTCCATCTTTTCTTGTTTCACCATGCGAACCGCCACTTCAACCAAGTCCCGAATCATCGAATCGACATCGCGGCCGACGTAGCCGACTTCGGTAAATTTGGTCGCTTCCACTTTGACAAACGGGGCATCGACGAGCTTGGCGAGCCTTCTGGCGATTTCCGTTTTGCCGACGCCGGTCGGTCCGATCATCAAAATATTTTTCGGAATGATTTCATCCCGCAATGATTCGTCCAATTTCATTCTGCGGTAACGGTTCCGAAGCGCGATGGCGACGGACCGTTTCGCCTCTCGTTGACCGACGATATATTGGTCTAATTTTTCAACGATTTGTCTTGGTGTGTAATTTTTTTTCATTTCTTAACACACTCTCCGTTCGATTATTGAATGACTTCGGTGACGATTTCGTCGTTCGTATACACACAAATGTCGCTGGCAATTTTCAAGGCTGCTTCCGCTATTTCTTTCGCGCTTAAATGCGACGCGTACTTGACGAGCGCCCTGCCAGCACTTAACGCATAATTGCCACCTGAGCCGATGGCGAGGATGCCGTCATCCGGTTCAATCACTTCGCCGGTTCCCGAAATAAGCAGCAAATGGTCTTTATTCATGACGATGAGCATCGCCTCCAATTGACGCAACACTTTGTCGCTGCGCCATTTTTTCGCCAATTGAACAGCAGCACGAACCAAATTGCCATTATATTCTTCCAAATTTTTTTCAAACATTTCAAATAACGTAAACGCATCGGCCACCGAACCAGCAAATCCGGCGATCACTTCACCGTTGAATAATTTCCGCACTTTTTGCGCTTTTTGTTTCATGACGACCGCATTGCCGAGTGTGACTTGGCCGTCACCGCTCATGGCGCATTCACCGTTATGACGGATCGCAAATATCGTCGTTCCGCGAAATTCACTTGCCATAACACGTCGCTCCTTAACGTTGGTCTTTGTTTGCACGCGGATGGCTGTACATATAGACTCTCCGCAAACGATCTTTCGTCACGTGTGTGTAAATTTGCGTCGTTGACAAATTTTCGTGTCCCAACAATTCTTGCACGGTCCGCAAATCCGCCCCTTCATTCAACATATGCGTCGCAAACGTATGGCGGAATTTATGTGGATGGACGTTTACCGTCAAAGACGTTTCTTTGATCATTTGCTTCAAAATGTAGCGGATGCCCCGGGCCGTCAACGGAAAGCCCCGCGCGTTCAAAAAAACATGTTCGACCGTTTCGTTATGTTTTTTCAACAGTTCGTTGCGGCCTTCGTTAATATATGTCAACAGCGCATCTTTAGCAAATTGTCCAAAAGGTATGTATCGTTCTTTGTTGCCTTTTCCGACAACTTTGACCATGTTGAATTCGAAATTGATTTGCTCAAGCGTAAGCGATTCGCATTCACTGACGCGAATGCCGGTCGCATACAACAGTTCGAGCAACGCTTGGTTCCGCTGCCCGAGCGGCGTACTGACGTCGCTTGCTTTAAACAATTCCGCCAATTCTTCAGCATAAAAAAAATCCGGAATGAGCTTTTCCTGTTTCGGCAAAGGGATGCGAGCAAGCGGATTTTGTTCGATGATTTGTTCCCTTTCCAAAAACTTAAAAAACGAACGCAAGCTCGACAGTTTCCGTGATACAGTGCTTCGGCTGATTTTCCGTTCATAAAGTTGCGTCAAATAAAGGCGGATTTCTTGAAACGTCACGTCGTTTAAATGTTCAATATGTTCCGTTTCCAAAAAAGCAAAGAAATGTTCGATATCCTTTTTGTAAAATTGAATGGTATACGATGATGCATTTTTTTCGATCGTCAAATACGCGACAAATTTCTCTAGTGCATCGACGTTTTTGATCACATGCTCACTCCATACAGCGATATGTTTGAACACATAAAGCATAACATAAAAAATAGCGAGCGGCAATAAATAAGACGAAATTGTAAAAAAATTCTGAATTGCATATTTACAGTCTTTAATTCCGAAATCGGGCTCGACCGTTTACAACCAAAAAATGATTTTACGTTTTCATATATGAATTGTCAAACAATTAGAATAAATAGTGAAAAATATGACAGATGGCTGAACATTTTGATAAAAAATGAGCACAATTGCAAAATTAATGTATAATAAATTTGTGTCACAATTTCATACATCGGGTAGATGATGTGAAAAACATCTTAAAAGGGAAGTTGGTAAAAACCACGCGGACCCGCCACTGTATGTCGGAGCTAGCTGGATGATGCCACTGTACAGATTTGTATGGGAAGGCCCAGTGATGCGATGATGATGAGCCAGGAGACCTGTCTACTCGATTCGTATGCCAGAACCTACGGGAAATAGGGGGGTGTATGTTACCATTTTTCCATTTCCGATATTCTGGGAATGGTTTTTTGTTTTTTTCGCAAATTGATCGATTCAAGATTCAGAAGGGGGAACATGACATGAAAAAACATCACGTATTCAAATGGTTGTTCATAATCGGAATCCTTTCACTCCTTTTTTTGGTTGGATGCAGCGACAATGACGCAAGTGAGCACACAAACGACGAAACGAGCGGCGAAACGACGGAACAGAGAGAAGATTCGGGGAATTTTCCTTTACAATTGACCGACAGCACCGGACATACGGTGACGATCGATAAAAAACCGGAAAAAATTATCCCTTTAATCCCTTCGAATACGGAAATATTGTTTGCATTGGGACTTGGCGAAAAAGTCATCGCCGTCACAGAAAACGACAATTATCCTGAAGAAGTTTTGGAACTTGAAAAAGTCGGCGACGCTCAAATCAACGTCGAAAAGATTATCAGCCTCGAGCCGGATTTGGTTTTGGCGCATGAATCCGGTAAAAATATGGCGTTTGACGCATTTGAACAATTGATCGATGCGGGCATCAACGTGTACTTTGTCTCCGACGCACAAAGCATCGAAGAAACATTTGCTTCCATCGAAGAAATCGGCAAAGTGACCGGCGCCGAAGAAGAAGCGCAACAGTTGGTTGAGGAAATGAAAAAAGGATTCGAAGAAATCAGCGCCATTGCTGAACAAATCCCGGAAAACGAACGGAAATCGGTGTTCTTTGAAATTTCCGGCGAACCTGAAATATATACGGGCGGCGCAGGGACGTTTTTCAACGAGTTGATTGAGCTGATCAATGCGAAAAACGCTGCCGGCAGCTTGGAAGGATGGGCAAAAATCGATCCAGAAGCGATCGTCGATTTAAACCCGGATGTCATCATCACGTTATACGGTGAATTCTCGACTGAGGATCCTGTCGAGCAAGTGAAAAACCGTGACGGATTCGGCGACGTAAACGCGGTGAAAAACGGACAAATTTTTGACCTCGACGATGACATCGTAAGCCGACCTGGCCCTCGTTTGGTCGATGGGGCAAAAGCATTGGCAAATCTCGTTTATCCTGAATATTTTAATGAATAACACAAAAAACGTTCTCCATCTTGAACATGATGGAGAACGTTTTTTAGCGGAAACATATGGCAATACAATATGCGAAGAAAATAGAAAATTCCCATTCTTTTCTTTCATGTTTCGGTCAAAGTTTCTGCCGGGCGGCTAATGTTATTGGAAAAAATTTTAACCGTCGGTAAGAACAGGCGTCGTTGATGGTTAAAATCGATGGACCGTCATTTGTTCCCCGACAGCAACCAATTCCACCGTTTGTCCGACAATTTTCACTTTTGTTACGGACGCGCTTTTGACGAGCGGCGTTTCCCAAAAGTTTTCCAAAGGTAGGTCTTTAATGGTCGCCAAAACCATTTGAATGACAACGCCGTGCGTCACGACCAAGATGTTGCCGTCCGGACCGTCTTCAACCAGTTCTTGTAAAAAGTCTTCCGTCCGCCTTTTCAATTCATCGAACGTTTCACACGATTCATGTTTGAATTTGCCTGGGTCAAACCAATAATGTTCGTACAACGTAGGATGTTTTTCCTTGAGCTCGCTCCAACGCATCCCTTGAAATGGCCCCATGTACAATTCCTTCAAACGGTCATCTTTAAAGATCGCTTTCCCTGGCGCAAGGATTTTTGCCGTTTCATACGCCCGTTTCGACGGGCTGGAATAAATTTTTCGCCATTCAATATGTGCGAGCGCTTCTTGCAATGTTTCAACTTGTTCGATTCCGGTTTTGGTCAACGTCGAGTCGCTGTGCCCTTGAATCCGTTTTTCAACATTGAAATCCGTTTCGCCATGGCGGACAAAATAGATCATTCGCATACGGTTGCTCCTTTTTGATGGTTTATGTCAGCTACTGAAGCCGTCGGAATAAGGAAAACCCGCCGGCAGGATTCGAATGGACAAATGTGCCCTTTTCTCAAAACCGCCGGCATCACATCACGTTTGTTCCTGTTCTTCATAATCGCAATTGCTGCAAAGCACTTGCACTTTCTTTTTCGTCCGTTTCTCGACCAAATAAGCGTCGCATTTCGGACAATTGCGCGGAATCGGTTTATCCCAGGAAACGAATTCACATTCCGGATACCGTTCACAGCCGTAAAACGTACGATTCTTTTTCGATTTCCGTTCGACGATTTCGCCTTCTTTACAGACCGGGCATTTGACGCCGATTTTCTTTAAAATTGGTTTGGCGTTGCGGCATTCCGGGAAGTTGGAGCAAGCGATGAACTTTCCGTAGCGGCCCATTTTGTAAACCATCGGACTGCCGCATTTTTCGCAATCGATTCCGGCAGGTTCGTCTTTGATTTCGACGGTTTTCATTTCCTCTTCCGCTTGCTTCAACCGTTTTTCAAATTCTTTGTAAAAATTATCGATGATTTCGATCCATTTCGCTTTGCCCTCTTCAATCAAATCGAGGTCCCGTTCCATTTTCGCGGTAAAATCGACATTGACGATTTCCGGAAAATATTCGATTAAAATTTCGTTGACGATTTCACCGAGCTCCGTCGGCACGAAACGGCGGTTGTCCAATGCGACGTATCCGCGCCGTTGGATCGTATCGAGCGTCGGCGCATACGTCGAAGGCCGGCCGATCCCTTTTTTCTCCATCGCACCGACGAGCGTCGCTTCCGTGTAGCGAGGCGGCGGTTGCGTAAAATGCTGTTTTGGAGTGATTTCTTTCGCTTTTATTTCATCGTTTTCATTCAACTCTGGCAAATACGTTTCTTCCTCTTTTTTCTCGTTGTCCGTGCCTTCAACGTACACTTTCATGAATCCTTCAAATTTGATTTTTGAACCGGTCGCGCGGAATTCAACGTTGTTATTTTCCAAATGGACGGTCATCGTATCCATGACCGCCGGTGCCATTTGGCTCGCCAAAAAGCGGT
Organism: Bacilli bacterium; assembly: GCA_012518125.1. Lineage (GTDB taxonomy): Bacteria > Bacillota > Bacilli > Bacillales > Amphibacillaceae > Pseudogracilibacillus. The sequence goes on from JAAYTF010000070.1 coordinate 7,463, forward strand.
CGTAAATCAATTTGTACAAGCGATATTGGTCGCGCGACAACACGTCCTTTAATTGTTCCGGTTCGCGCAAAATGGAAGTCGGTCTGATCGCTTCATGGGCATCTTGCGCCCCTTCTTGCAATTTTTCTTTACGCTTCGGTCCGACATATTCGCTGCCAAACTTTTCTTCGATATATTTTCTCGTTTCTTCTTCCGCCACCGGGGATACGCGCGTCGAATCGGTACGCATATACGTAATCAGACCGGTGATGCCCCCGGCTTTGGCGCCAAGGTCGATCCCTTCGTACAATTGCTGGGCGATCATCATCGTTTTCCGGGCTCTGAAATTGAGCTTTCGCGCCGCTTCCTGTTGCAACGTGGAAGTGATGAAAGGGCTCGCCGGGTTTTTGCGCCGCTGTCGCTTCGTCACTTTCGTAACGATGAATTTGTCATCTTTTAGCATGGACGTTATGTTTTTTACATCGTCTTCTGTTTTCAATTCCAGCTTTTTTCCTTTGACACCGTAAAACTTGCCGATAAATTCGCTATCATCCTTCAAAAATGTCGCTTCGATCGACCAATATTCTTCCGGTTTGAAATTTTTAATTTCATTTTCACGGTCGATGATCATCTTTACCGCGACCGTTTGCACCCGTCCTGCACTCAACCCTTTTTTCACCTTTTTCCATAAGAGCGGGCTGATATTGTAGCCGACGAGCCGGTCGAGGACGCGGCGCGCTTGCTGTGCATCGACGAGATTGTAGTCGATTTTGCGCGGTTTTTTGAAAGATTCTTTCACCGCATCTTTTGTGATTTCATTAAAGACGACACGGCATTCGGAATCCAAATCCATGTCCAGCGCTTGCGCCAAATGCCACGCGATCGCTTCCCCTTCTCGGTCGGGGTCGGCTGCAAGATAGACTCGTTTCGCTTTTTTTGCTTCTTTGCGCAATTCCTTTAATATTTCGCCCTTGCCGCGAATCGTTATATATTTCGGTGCATAATCGTTTTCGATATCGACGCCCATTTGGCTTTTCGGAAGGTCGCGGACATGGCCCATCGATGCTTTCACTTTATATCGTTTTCCCAAGTATCGTTCAATGGTTTTTGCTTTTGCTGGAGATTCAACGATCACTAAATAATCTGCCATCTAATATCCTCCCAAAATTGAGGTAGTTCATCCACCAATTTCATTGCTTCTTTTTCATGGAAAATAAAATAGAAATCTTCACTTATAGTAAGAAGATAGAACGACTTTGTCAAATATAGCGAATAATTTTTTAACAAATCGTGGTTTTTTTAAAAAAATGTTCACCATCGCTCTTTGTTCCATACGTAAAAATCTTCCAAAATATCCGTCGCACTCGTTACTAGTTTTGCACCTTCCTGAATCATTTTATGACAACCTTTCGTTTGCGGGCATAAAATCGACCCGGGAACGGCGTAAACGTCTTTTCCTTGTTCCAAGGCATGATCGACTGTGATGTACGTGCCGCTTTTTTCTTTCGCTTCGATGACGAGCGTTGCATCGGACAATCCGCTGATGATGCGGTTTCGTTCAGGAAAGTGATGTTTCCGCGGTTTTACGTGCGGTGGATATTCGCTAATGACAAGCCCTCTTCGGGCGATTTCGTTGCATAAAGAGATGTGCCCTTTAGGATATATATGCTGAAAACCGCTTCCTAATACGGCGATTGTCGTGCCGTTATATTTTAGTGCAAGCTCGTGAGCGTATCGGTCGATGCCGTAAGCGAGTCCGCTCACGATCGTCCATCCTAAATGAACCAAGGGGGAAACGACGAAGTGTAATTTTTTGGGGCCCATAGGGGAAGGGTTTCTCGTGCCGACGACGCTGATGGAAGGTTTTTTGTGTAGCAAAGCGATGTCGCCCAAACCGTATAAGACAAAAGGGCGATCCGATATGTTTCGTAACGAAGCGGGATACTGTTCATCAAAAATCGTAACGACATGGACATGTTTCAAATTGTTTTCGAAAACTTCCCATTTCGCTTCATCGTGAAGGCATTGATACATGTCCACCGCACGTGAATGCGGAAGGTTGAGCGTTCTGCTTAATTCATTCGGACTCATCTGAAAAAAGCTTTCCAACGTTGCATCCAACTTCAGCATGTTTTCGATTAGGCGCCTCGAGATGGTATCCACGTGGTGCAGTCGGATTAAGCGCTCTCTAATTTCGGACAAGTCGTATCACCCTCAATCATTCTTATGATGAGATAAAAGGAAGATGTCGGCACATGGGCCGAATCTTCCTTTCTCATTTCTTATATTAATGCGTTTTGCATTTTTCATCTAGTCCGTGTTCTTTCAACAGCTCAATCATCGTTTTACCCATTTCAGCTGGAGATTCAGCAACTTTAATGCCGCATTCTCTCATGACGCGTTTTTTCGCTTCTGCTGTGCCTTCCCCACCTGAAATGATCGCACCTGCGTGACCCATTCTTTTTCCTGGAGGTGCCGTTGCCCCACCGATGAAGCCGGCGACAGGTTTTTTCATGTTTTCTTTGATCCAACGTGCAGCTTCTTCCTCAGCTGTACCGCCGATTTCACCGATCATGAACACGGCCAACGTCTCTGGGTCTTCATTGAACGCTTTTAAGGCATCGATAAAGTTGGTTCCGTTGACCGGGTCGCCACCGATTCCGACTGCAGTCGTCTGACCATAGCCCGCTTGGGTCAATTGATACACCGCTTCATATGTCAACGTTCCAGAACGGGAAACGACTCCGATGTGGCCTTTTTTGAAAATGTATCCAGGCATGATGCCGATTTTTGTCTCTTCAGCTGTCACGATGCCAGGGCAGTTCGGACCTAACAGACGGGTTTTCTTGCCTTCCATGTAACGCTTGACAGTAACCATATCAGCGATCGGAATATGTTCCGTGATACAAATCGCCATGTCCAATTCGGCGTCGACTGCCTCCATGATGGCATCTGCCGCAAAAGGCGCCGGGACGAAGATGATGGAAACATTTGCGCCAGTTTCTTTCACCGCTTCTTCAACCGTATTGAATACAGGAACACCTAATACTTCCGTGCCACCTTTTCCAGGTGTGACCCCGCCGACGATTTTCGTACCGTATTCCAACATTGCTTTTGTATGGTCTAAACCGGCAGAACCGGTGATACCTTGCACAATGACTTTCGTATCTTTATTAACAAAAATACTCATATTCGTACGTCCTTTCACGTTTCGTTATTTTTTATAAAATGGTTAAACTTGATTACTGATTCACCAAGTCGACAATTTTTTGTGCTCCATCAGCCATTGAATCAGCTGCAACGATATTCAAACCGGATTCTTCGAGCATCTTTTTGCCGATGTCAACGTTCGTTCCTTCCAAACGAACGACGAGCGGAATGTTCAATCCGAGCTGCTTCGTCGCTTCGATGATGCCTGCCGCGATGTTGTCGCACTTCATAATTCCACCGAACACGTTTACGAAGATGCCTTTTACGTTTTCATCCGACAAGATGATTTTGAAAGCTTCCGCAACTTTTTCCGCAGTAGCGTCTCCACCTACGTCCAGGAAGTTTGCCGGGTTTCCGCCATGGTACTTGATGATATCCATCGTAGCCATCGCCAAGCCGGCGCCGTTAACCATGCACCCGATGTTTCCGTCCAACTTGATGTAGCTTAAGCCGTGTTTGGAAGCTTCGATTTCATTCGGGTCTTCTTCGTCAAAGTCACGAAGTTCGAGAATCTCAGGATGACGGTAAAGCGCGTTTTCGTCAAAGTTGATTTTCGCGTCAAGCGCTACGACTTCGCCTTCTTTCGTCGTAACGAGCGGGTTGATCTCCGCGATCATGCAATCTTTTTCGACGAAAACTTTGTACAAGTTTTGCAATAGTTTTGCAACTTTGTTGACCAGTTCGTTCGGGAAGTTCAAGTTGAACGCCATTCTTCTTGCTTGGAAACCTGTCAAGCCGACTAATGGATCGATCACTTCCGTGAAAATTTTCTCCGGTGATTCCTTGGCGACTTCTTCGATTTCCATTCCACCTTCTGCAGAACCCATCAGCACGACTCTCGAAGTTTTGCGATCCAAAACAAGGCCTATGTAATATTCTTTGTCGATGTTGGAGCCTTCTTCAATTAAAAGGCGTTTGACTTCTTTCCCCTCTGGCCCTGTCTGGTGCGTGACGAGCGTTTTGCCAAGAAGTTCTTTTGCGTACTGTTCAACTTCTTCAAGGCTTTTTGCAATTTTTACACCGCCAGCTTTGCCGCGGCCACCCGCATGAATTTGCGCCTTGACGACGGTGACATCGCTGCCGAGCTTTTTCGCGTTTTCGACAGCTTCTTCAACCGTAAACGCAACATAGCCTCTTGGTACGTTGACACCGTATTCTCTTAATAAGTCTTTACTCTGATACTCGTGAATGTTCATCCTTAATCCTCCATTTTTAAAATTCAATACATTAGTTATTGTAATAAAAAGTCCAATTTTTCACAAAGGATAAGATATTTTGATAGTCGTTGATCATAACTCATGATGTGTTTTGTTGATCAAGGCGATAAATGAAGGCGAAAACTTCCGCCACCGCTTCATACAATTCTTCCGGGATCGTTTCATTTATGTCCAATTCGCTCAACAACTCGACCAATGTCGGATCCTCGACAATCGGTACATCATGTTCCTTTGCCTTTTCAATGATTTTCTCAGCCACTTTTCCTTTGCCTATTGCGCTGATCCGCGGCGCTTCCTGCGACAATTTATCGTACGTCAAAGCGGCCGCTTTTTTCCTTTTATCCATCATATGCGAAAGTCAATCCCTTCACAGTGATATAAATTGACGATTGTCTTCGCTTCTTTTGTTTTTGGCTTCACCGCATCGTCTTTAAGCGGCTTGAATTTCACGCTCGACAAATGATAGTTCAATGTCTCCAAGCCTTTGAAAAGCGCCGCTTGCAAAGGTTTCGACCGTTTCGGAAGCGAGTCGCTGAGCTCGTTGTAAATCGTCAGCGTCACCACCCGCTTTTGGATGTTCATATCGATGATCGTTTCCTGCAAATGCTCTAAATGCAAGAAGAATAATATCCGACAAAAGTCGGTGTCGATTTTTCCGTCTTTCGTCTTGCGGCTTTCAAATTGCATGAACAAGTCTTCCGGTAAACCTAGTTTTGCTCCAGGCAATTGCAAATATGCTTGGAACAGATTGTTTTCTTCCCGCGTTTGCAATTGCAAACCGGAAATATAATGGATCATCTGTTGAACATTCTCAAGCGGTGCACGTTCATCGTGGCTCATTTGTAGCAATAATGCCTTGATCGACTGTTGTATATTGAGCGGAGGTGGCAATCGATTTTCTTGTTGCAAAAATGTTTGCTTCAAGCTCGCTTCGTTGTTCAAACCTAACGTTTCTAACGTTTGCGTTACATGGACCAAGAAACGGGCTGAAATCCATTCGCTCTTTGGCGGCGCTTCATTTCCGCCAGAAGCCGCTTCCAACAGCAAAGAATAAAGTTCAGGGCGCGTCAACGTATTGAAGAGGGACGCCAACTGTTGAACACTTGTTTCGTTGTTTGCTTGAATGAGCGAACTTATCGCCTGTTGCATCGATTTAGGAAGAAGCGGCAGCAAGTGATTCGTGATTTTTTGCTTGATGAGTTTTACATCCGTTACGTCTAGATTTCGGATCCGTTCCTGCGGCAATGCTTCAAACATTTGCGCCAAGACTTTCAAAATCGGTTTATATTGCTTTAAAAATTGCAATATTTCAACATGTTGATCCGTTTTTCCGATATGAGCGCGCAAATCTTGGACAAGCGTAATGGATGATGCTTTGCCGTTTAATTGTTCAAATAACCGGTTCGTGTAATTCGTCACGGCTTCTTCGTTTTCAAGCGGAAGCAGTCCAAGCGAAGATAAGCTCTGGACGAGTTGTCCGACTTGTTCTTTCGGAACGTTGGCAAGTTGTTCCGTTGCACGAGGGAATATGAGATTGGCGATGAGCGAACGCAATGCATTCGTTTCATTTCCAGGAGGAGCGGCATTGATCGCTTGCAGCGTGTTGTTGAGCGCACTGCTCAAACTCTGGTTTTGAACGGCAAAAAGCGCCCGGAACACATTTTCTTCCATAGGAAACTTTTGTGCGATCATTTGTTGTAAAACCGTCTGCACCTTGCTGCTTTGGCCGAACATGTCCATCAACTGGATCGCTTTAGCGAGGTCGCTGCGATTGAAAGGAATGCGCTCTTTAACGAGCGATTGAACAAAGGCAACCGATGCGTTTGAAATCTTCAGCTCAAGGTGCGAAAGCAGCGAGACGATATGATCGGGATGGACCCCTTTTATTTTCTCGCCGATCACTTGCAATTGGATCGTACCATCCTGTTTCAATCCGACTTGAAAAATATAGCGGCCGCCGACTTCAAGGCCCGTTTTAATTTCCGCTATGAAACGATGGCCCCCTATTTGCACTTCTGCATGGTTGTTCGGATACAATTTATTGATTTTCCCTTGCACGATCTGCCCCTCGCGCAACACGATAGCAGCTTCTTCGGTTTTCGCCATCCGCTCGGAAGGGACTCTTGAAATTTGCATTTAGTTAGCCTCCTAAAACGCGTCTTTGAAAAGATTTGCCACAGGCGCAAACGATTTGCGATGAATCGGCGATGGACCATATGTTTTTAATGCAGCGAGATGTTTTTTTGAACCGTACCCTTTATTTCGTTTAAAATCGTACTCTGGATATTGTTCGTGCAGTTCGTCCATCAAACGGTCGCGCGTGACTTTCGCTAAAATGCTGGCGCTAGCGATCGCCAAACTTTTCGCATCTCCTTTTTCGATCGCGATCGTTTTGTTATTATTCGATTCGATCTTTACCGCATCGACGAGCGTAATATCCGGCGTGACCGGCAACTTTTCAAGCGCCTCTTTCATGCTCCGTTTTGTCGCTTCTAAAATGTTCAACCGATCGATCGTTTCATTGTCGACGACGCTGATCGCATAAGCGACTGCGTTTTTCGTAATGAAATCATAACATTCATTCCGCTTCTTTTCAGTCAATTGCTTTGAGTCGGTGAGCCCGACGAATTCAAAATCATCCGGCAACACGACTGCAGCGGATACGACAGGTCCAGCCAACGGTCCGCGGCCAGCTTCATCGATGCCGGCGATGATGGCACCACTTTTCATTTTAAACTGTTCGTCAAACCGCTTTAAGCGTTGGAATGCCGCCCGCTCCTTTTCCAGCCGCGCTTTTTTGCGCTCATAAGTTTTTAACAATTGTTGGACGCCTTTTCGTTCATCTCTCTTAAGTTCGTTTATTTGCTCTTCCGTCAATAAATCGTCTTCAAGCAACTGTTTGATTTGGGAAATGGAAAATGTCTTCATCGTTTCCGTCAACCTTTCATATGTATATTATCGGCAAATAGCGGCGGTTTCTGAAATGCATGAAGGGCATAAAAAAAGCTCCCTTGTCAAATCGGAGCTTCTTCTAAACTGATGCGGCCAAGCTTTCCGGAACGGAAATCTTGCAAAACGATTTCGGCCACTTTATCAAAATTTACGTGCCCCCCGCTTTCAAGGGCGCCGCGGAGCCGGCCGATTTCTTCAAAAATCGTCCACATATCTTTTCGTTCATGTATCGGATACCGTTCCAAGAACAATCCGCGATAATGTTCGAGCAAATATTTGATGACGAATGCCGCCACATCCTGCTCCGGCGTCAATTCGTACTTGATGGTGCCGATGGCGGCAAGTTTCAAGCCGATTTCTTCCGTTTCGAATTTCGGCCAAAGGATACCCGGCGTATCCAACAGTTCAAATTTCCCCCGAACTTTGATCCACTGTTTTTGTCGCGTGACGCCGGGACGGTCGCCGATTTTGGCGATTTTTTTGCCGGCCAAGCGATTGATCAACGTCGATTTGCCCACATTCGGAATTCCGACGATCATCGCGCGGATCGGACGGTTGACGACCCCTTTTTCCCGCAATCGCCTGAGCTTCTCTTCGCCGACGCGGTAAACGAGGTCGACGAGGGCGGAAACATCTTTCTTCTCGTTGGCATTTACGGCGATGGCACGTTCGTTCTGTCCGTCGAAATACTCAAGCCAACGATCCGTTTTTTCCTCGTCGGCCAAATCTTTTTTCATTAAAACGATGATCTTCTGTTTGTTGCCGATCACCTCTTGCAGCAGGGGGTTTTGCGAACTGGAAGGAATTCTTGCATCGACCAGTTCGATGACGAGATCGACGAGCGACAAGTTTTCCTGAATCTCTCGTTTCGTTTTTGCCATATGTCCGGGAAACCATTGAATCACGTATATCACCGTCTTTTATTCAACAATTTGCATGCGGCTCGGTGGCCAATAAATGATGTTCGTTTTGCCGACGACTTGGTCGAGCGGAACCAAACCAAGGTCGTCATGTCTACTATCTGTAGAATTGTGGCGATTATCCCCCAAAACGAAAATGTACCCTTCCGGAATCCGTTCATAATTGCCTTTTAAATCTTCCAAACGGAAATCCGCTGTTTTGACACGGAATAAGCTGTCGCTTTGGCCGTTGTTTTCCAAAAACGGCTGTTCAACCGGTTTGCCGTTTATATATAAAACGTCGTCTTTCACCATGACGTGTTCTCCGGGGAGTCCGATGACTCGTTTGATGAAATCTTTTTGTTCAGAGGCATGGAATACGACGATATCGAATCGTTCCGGTTCTTTGAAGCGGTACGTGATTTTATCGACGATCATCTGATCTTTTGAATATAGAGTTGGTTGCATCGATGGACCATCGACGATGATTGGCGAAAATAAAAACGTCCGCACGAACAATGCGACGAGGAGTGCGATGATGACGAGCTTCAATATGCTTAGCCATTCACGTTTTTTTTGTTTTGCCATCAATGTTCCTCCCAACTCGACGTGAACCAAGAAACATATATGAACTTTCGCATGAATTTATGTCCCCAACTCTATTATAATTTTAAAAAAGGAGCTTGCAAAATGCAGAGCTCCTTTTTTCTGTACGATCGTTCTAAGATTTTACATTCTTTCTTGAATTCGAGCCGCTTTACCGCGTCGTTCGCGCAAGTAATTCAACTTCGCACGGCGTACTTTACCACGACGCACCACTTCGATTTTTTCAATGCGTGGTGAATGTAACGGGAATGTACGTTCAACACCTACACCGTAAGAAATTTTTCTTACCGTAAATGTTTCGTGGATGCCGCCGTTTTGTCTTTTAAGCACAACTCCTTCAAACACCTGGATTCTTTCGCGGTTTCCTTCAACGACTTTCGCGTGTACGCGGACTGTATCTCCAGGGCGGAAGTCAGGAATGTCGGTGCGCAATTGATCTTTCGTCAAGTTATGAATCAATTCTTGCATTTGTTTCACTCCTTCCAAACCAATGTTCATACTCGAAATCATTTCGAATAGCGGAACATCGTTTATCGGCTTAAAACGTTTAAGCACATCTAATAATATAACATACTTTTTTAAAAATTAACAAGTATTATCGTAAAGGTTCGCTCTTTTCTTCTCGATAAATTTCTTGCAAAAGTTCTTCCTGTTCTTTCGTCAACGTTATTTTTTTCAGCAAATCCGGACGTCGTTTCAGCGTGCGGCGGAGCGATTCTTTCATCCGCCAACGTTCAATTTTCGCGTGATTCCCTTGCAGCAAGACTTCCGGTACTTTCATGCCGCGGAAATCGGCCGGCCGCGTATAATGTGGATGTTCGAGCAATCCTGTCGAAAATGAATCTTGTTTCGGCGATTGTTCATTGCCCAGGACACCTGGAAGCAAACGGACGACGCTGTCGATGACGACCATCGCACCGATTTCGCCGCTCGTTAATACGTAATCCCCGATGGAAATTTCATCGGTCGCCAAATATGTCCGGATCCGCTCATCGTAGCCTTCGTAATGGCCGCAAATGATGATCAAATGTTCTTCTTGTGCCAACTCCTCCGCTTTTTTTTGCGTATACGTCTCTCCTTGCGGGCACATTAAAATGACGCGCGGATGCTCCGTCGGACGGTTTTGCTTCGCGTATGCTACGGCGTCGAAAATCGGCTGCGGGGCCAAAACCATCCCCGCACCGCCGCCGTATGGATAGTCGTCCACTTTTTTATGTTTGTTCGCCGAAAATTCTCGGAAATTGATCAATTCGTAAGTGAAATGTCTTGCTTCGGCTGCACGTTTCATGATCGAACTGTTCAACATCCCTTCCAACATTTCGGGAAACAGCGTCAACACATCGATATGCATTAGTCCAATAATCCTTCCATCACTTCGATCGTGATCACTTTATGATCCACATCGACATGTTTTACGACAGGTTCGATGTGCGGAATGAGATATTCGTTATCGTTCTCGTCTTTTACGACGAAGACGTCATTTGCCCCCGGCGCCAAGATCGATTCGACGACGCCGATCGTTTCGCCTTCCGTCGTTTTCACCGTACAGCCGATGATCTCATGATAGTAATATTCATTCGGACCGAGCTCAGTCAATTGCTCGTGCTTGATGTACAACATCTTCCCTTTGAACTTTTCCACATCATTGATGGAGTCATATCCGTTGAACTTCACCAACAAAATATGTTTATGAGGGCGGGAAGATTCGACCGTCAAAGGCAAAAGGCCCTCTTTTTCGTCTTTCAAGTAGACGGTCGCGCCAGGATCGAATCGTTCTGCAAAATCGGTTATTTGGCGAACTTTCACTTCCCCTTTGATACCGTGCGTGTTCATGATGAAGCCGACTTCGTAAAGTCTTTCTTCCATATCGCACTTCACTCGCTTTTCTCGTCGATTTTTGTCCTACATATAGTTTACACGATCCCGCAACAAAAACATAACCGGTAGAAAATAAAATAAGCAGGAATGCTTCCCTCCTGCTTACGTCGATTACATGATATCCAGATAGACGCGTTTCGTTTCGTCTGAATTGGCCGAATAGACGATCGTGCGGATCGCATTGGCGACCCGGCCGTTTTTACCGATGACTTTCCCGATATCGTCTTCGTTAACAAGCAAATGGTAGACGATTTTATTTCCTTCTTCACGTCTTTCGACTTGAATGTCTTCAGGATGATCGACCAACGGTTTTACGAGTGAACGAATTAACAATTCCATCCTAATTCACTTCTTTACTTATTTTCATACTTTCGTTCGTGGAACTTTTGCATGATGCCTTGTTTTGAGAACAAGTTGCGCACTGTATCGCTCGGCTGTGCGCCTTTTTGCATCCAATCGAGCGCTTTTTCTTCGTCGATTTTAACCGTCACCGGATCGGTCAATGGATTGTAATAACCGATTTCTTCGATAAAACGTCCATCGCGTGGTGAACGTGAGTCTGCAACCACGATGCGATAGAAAGGCTTTTTCTTCGCACCCATTCTTCTTAAACGAATTCGAACTGCCAACTTTTCTACACCTCCATAACGAATTTCACAATTATATAGTCTAGCATGCTTTTTCCGTTGTGTAAAGTATTTTTACATGACGGCATCCTATTACATGAATGGGAAGGTAAAACCTTTCCCTTTCTTGCCTTTCTTTTGCATATTCGCCATTTGTTTCATCATTTTTTTCATTTCGTTGAATTGTTTTACGAGCCGATTCACTTGGGCGACGGTCGTTCCGGAGCCTTTTGCAATCCGGCGTTTGCGGCTCGCATTCAAAATTTGCGGGTTTTCGCGTTCTTCTTTCGTCATCGATAAAATGATCGCTTCAATATGCTTGAGCTGTTTTTCATCGAATTGAACGTTTTTTAAGCCACGGATTTTGTTTGCGCCAGGCAGCATGCTTAACAGTTCATCGAGCGGCCCCATTTTTTTCACTTGTTCCATCTGTTCGAGGAAATCATCGAGCGTAAACGACATCGTGCGCATTTTTTCTTCCATTTCTTTCGCCTTTTTCTCATCGATCGTCGCTTGCGCTTTTTCAATTAGCGAGAGCATATCGCCCATGCCGAGGATGCGGGACGCCATCCGGTCCGGATGGAATTCTTCCAACTGATCGAGCTTTTCGCCCATACCGACGAATTTGATCGGCTTGCCGGTCACCGCTTTGATCGACAACGCCGCCCCGCCGCGCGTGTCGCCGTCAAGTTTCGTCAAAATAAGCCCGGTTATGTCCAGTTCTTTGTCGAACTGTTCGGCGACGTTGACGGCATCTTGCCCCGTCATCGCATCGACGACGAGGAAAATTTCATCCGGCTTGGCCGCTTCTTTCATATCTTTCAACTCTTGCATCAATTCACCGTCGACATGCAGCCGGCCCGCTGTGTCGATAATGACGTAGTCGTGATGTTCCTCCTTTGCATACTCGAGCGCTTTTTTGGCAATGTCGACCGGATTTGCTTCCGTACCCATTTCAAACACCGGGATGTTCAGCTGCTTGCCCAACGTTTGCAATTGCTTGATCGCAGCTGGACGGTACACGTCACAGGCGACGAGCAACGGTTTGCGGTTATATTGTTTTCTTAAAAGATTTGCCAGTTTTCCCGTCGTCGTGGTTTTACCGGCTCCTTGCAATCCGGTCATCATAATGACGGTCGGCGGTTTATCGCTAACGGCAATTTTGCTTTGTGAACCGCCCATCAAATTGGTCAATTCATCTTTGACGATTTTGATCACTTGCTGACCGGGCGTCAAGCTTTCCATCACTTCTTGCCCGACGGCCCGTTCTTTTATATCGTTGATGAATTGACGGACAACTTTGAAGTTTACGTCCGCTTCAAGCAAAGCGAGACGGATTTCGCGTGCCATCTGATTGACGTCTTGTTCGCTTACTTTCCCCTTGCCGGTGATTTTTTTGATCGTTTCTTGCAAACGGCTGGAAAGTCCTTCAAAGGCCAACTTGTTCCCCTACCTTTCTTAATCGATCATTTGCAGTTTCTCAACAATTTTCAGCGCCTCTTTTTGATCGACCGATTCTTTTTGCAACAATTGTTCGAGCCGTTTTAAATAGTCGCTGCGAATCACGAACTTCTCATAAAGACGCAATTTTTTTTCGTACATTTCAAGGAGCTGTTCGGTCCGTTTCAGCGTGTCATGCACCGCTTGCCGCGATACGTTATGATGCTCTGCGATTTCGCTCAACGAGTAATCTTCGCGATAGTACAGCTCCATATATTCCATCTGTTTTTTCGTGAGCAGCGGATGATAAAAATCGTATAACATATTGATTCGAGTCGTTTTTTGCAACATGGACACTCATCCTTATTCTTCTACTAAATCGGCAAACAGCCCGTATACGAAAGCGTGCGCGTCAAACGGGCGCAAGTCTTCGATCCCTTCGCCGAAACCGACGAGCTTCACCGGAATGTTCAGTTCGTTTTTAATGGCGATGACGATGCCACCTTTGGCCGTACCGTCAAGTTTCGTCAACACGATTCCGGAAACGTCGGTCACTTCGGAAAATGTTTTTGCTTGGCTGAGTGCATTTTGCCCGGTCGTTGCATCGAGGACGAGCAATACTTCGTGCGGCGCGTTCGGCACTTCCCGTTTGATGATGCGATGAATTTTTTCCAACTCTTTCATCAAGTTCACTTTGTTTTGCAAACGGCCGGCCGTATCGCAAATTAAAACGTCCGCTTCGCGCGATTTTGCCGCTTTGATCGCGTCGAAGATGACGGCCGCCGGATCGCTACCTTCAGCTTGCTTGATCACTTCCGCATTAGACCGCTTGCCCCATTCTTCAAGCTGTTCGATCGCGCCGGCCCGGAACGTATCGCCTGCAGCGAGCACCACTTTTTTGCCTTCTTTTGTAAGCTGTGCAGCGAGTTTCCCGATGGAAGTCGTCTTTCCGACGCCATTGACGCCGACGACCAAGAAGACCGTTAATCCGTCGGCTTGAAAATTCAGTTCGGAAATCGATTCGTCCTCACCATTATAATAGATTTCCACCAACTTTTCAGAAATGACTTCAAGCATGGCTTTCGGTTCTTTGATGTTTTTTCTTTGCACTTCAAATTTCAAATCATCGATGAGGTCCATGACGGTCGTTACCCCGACATCCGCCAAAATCAACGTTTCTTCAAGCTCCTCGAAAAATTCCTCGTCGACTTGGCGGTAACGCGCGACGAGATCGTTCAATTTTTCGGTGAACGATTGTCTCGTGCGGTTCATGCCTTCTTTATATGTTTTTGCTTCTTCCTCTTTTTTTGAAAATTTGCTTTTTAGACGATTGAAAAATCCCATCGTTTCCATTCCTTCCTCAACTTATGATGATTTCACCAATTCGTCGGCTTCTTCCAATTTCACCGAGACGAACCTTGAAACGCCGGATTCCTGCATCGTCACACCGTATAATGCATCCGCTTGTTCCATCGTCCCTTTGCGGTGGCTAATGACGACAAATTGGCTTTCTTTGCTGAAAGATTTCAAATATGACGCGAATCGCTCGACATTTGCCTCGTCCAATGCCGCATCCACTTCATCCAAAATGACGAAAGGGACAGGACGAGAACGTAAAATGGCGAACAACAACGCGATGGCCGTTAGCGCCCGTTCACCGCCCGACAACAATTCCAACGTTTTTAATTTTTTGCCCGGCGGCCGGGCGACGATGTCGATTCCCGTTTCCAAATAATTGTCCGGATCGGTGAGGATGAGTTCCGCGTCACCGCCGCCGAAAAGCTGTTTAAACACGATCGTGAAATTTTCTTGGATCGTTTCAAACGTCGATTTAAAGCGGCTGATCATCTCTTCGTCCATTTGTTTGATCGCATTGTACAACGTATTTTTCGCTTCGATCAAATCGTTCCGCTGATCATTCAAAAACGCCGCCCGTTCGCTTAAACGTTCATATTCATCGATTGCCCCCAAGTTCACGGTGCCGAGTTTATTGATTTCATTTTTCAACTCGTTCACTTCTTGGCGCACTTGTTTGGCGTTGGTCACTTTTTCGTACGTCGCCGCAGCTTTTTCATACGTCATCGTATATTGTTTTTGCAGCGTTTGCAGGCGGTTTTCCAACATGACATCCAACCGGTTCGCTTCAATTTCTTTTTCTTGCAGCAAGGCTTGTTGTTGGTCGAATAGTTTCCGTTGTGTCGTTGCCTCGCGTTCATCATCTTCAATTTCTTGCAGCTTCATCTTCCTTAAGCGTTGCAATTCGGCGATCCGGTCGGTCAAGTCGATTCGTTCGCTGCGGAGTGCTTCGATCTTTTCTTCCATCTCTTCGATCTTTTCCATCTGATTTTCGAATTCGTCGATTTGCCGCAAATTTTCTTCTGTTTCTGCCAATTTTCGTTTTAAACTGTTTCGAGCGTCTATTAATGAAGCCACCTTTTCTTCCTGGTTTTTCAAACGTTCTTTCTGCTTTGCATTTTTCAGTTCCAGTTCGTGCAATTTTTTCCGGTTTTGTTCTTCGTTTTGCTGAAGTATATTTTTTTCGTTCGTCTTCTCTTCGATCTTTCTTTCCACGGCTTTAATCTCTTGTTCGATCTTTTCTAATTGCGAACGGTTTTCCGCCAATTGTTTCGTTAAGGATGCTTGCTCTTCTTCATATTCATGTTTTTGAAATTCGTATGCGTTGATGCGATCGGCATATGATTGTGCTTTTACGTCATGTTCGCTTTTTGCATTAAGCAGTTTTTGCAAAGCCAACTCTTCTTGTTTTAACGACTCGGTCGTCTTTGCAATTTCAAGTTTTAATTGTTTCAGCTGATTGTTATCATTCGTCCATTCGCGCTTCAATTGAGAGAGGTCTTTCGCATAACGTTCGATTTGGACCGCAAGCTCGTGCAACTCTTTTTCGCGAGTGAACAAAGAGACGTTTTTCTTACGTTGTGCTCCTCCCGATATGGAACCGCCAGGATGGACGACATCGCCTTCCAACGTGACGATGCGGTATTTCCGCTCGGTCAACTCGGCGATGCGATTGGCCGTATCCAACGTTTCCGCAACGATGACATTGCCCATCAAATGGTCAGCGACGATTTTATATTGTGCATCGATTTTTACGAGTTCACTGGCAATGCCAACAAACCCAGGCTCGTTTTCGACTGTGCGCCGTATCGGCACCGGCAATTGTCGCGGGACGATCGATTGAAGCGGGAGGAACGTCGCCCGGCCTTTCTTTTCTTTTTTCAACCAATAAATGATGTTTCGTGCCGTTTCATCGTCCGGGACGACGATATACTGGGCTTGAAACCCTAAAATCGTATCGACTGCGGTCATGTACTTTGCCGGGACGTCAATCAAATCGATCACTGCACCGACGATATTTTTTAGCACGCCTTTTTTACCCGCTTGCAAAATCTCTTTTACGCCATATGCAAATCCTTGATAATTTTTCTTCATTTCAAGGAGCATTTCTTTACGTGAAGACAGTTTCGCTACATGTTCGTTCCACTCATACCATTTGCGTTGCTTTAAAGCGATGGCTTCCTCTAACGTTTCCATGTTTACGTTTAAATCGTTTAATTGCCGCTCAAGTTCACGAATCGTCTTCCTTTTCCGTTCAATCGCCGTTTGGATCGTCTCGTTCTCTTGATGGATTTTTTCGACTTGTTCGATTAAACCGCGATGCTCCATTTCATGTTGTTCATAAGATCGTTTTATTTGTTCCAATCGTGCTTCGATCGATTTTTGTTCATTGTTCAACACTGCCCGGCCGTTTAACAAATCGATATAATCCGTTTTTAACGCTTCGATTTCTTCTTCCATTTTTTCAGACGTAAGCGACAATTTGTTTTCAAGCACCTTTATTTCGTTTTTCAATTGTTGCAATCGTTTTGTGATGTCGGCCAACTGTCCGTTTTCGAACGAAATGCGTTTTTCCGTTTCGTCCAATTCGTTCATGATCGCTTCTTTTTCTTCTAGCAGATGATGTTTGTTTTCTTCGCGGTGCTTTTGTTGTTCAATTAAGACGTTGCGCTTCCCTTCCGTCTGTTCGAGCGTCTCCGTCACTTCCAACAGGCGTTGTTGCAGTTCGTTGATGTCTGATTCCAGCACTTTCGATTCATTCCGTTTTTTTTCAACTGCGGCATTTAGCTGTTGGATCGACGTTTGCTGTTGTAATTGCGCTAATTTCTCATTTTCGATCTCTTGTAACAAATCCGTCCACTTTTCATGTAGTTCATCGATTTCCGTCACAAGCAGACTGACTTCTTTTTCCGTCAACCGTTTTTTAAGCGCCTTATATTGTTTGGCGATGTCGGACTGTATTTTCAACGGTTCAAGTTGTTGTTCGATTTCATGGATGATGTCTTCCACACGGGACAAATTGTCTTCCGTTTCTTTCAATTTAAACGCCGCTTCTTCTTTCCGTTTTTTATAGCGCATGACGCCGGCCGCTTCATCGAAGACGGCACGCCGTTCGTCCGCTTTTGAACTGAGAATTTCATCGATTTTCCCTTGACCAATGATGGAAAAAGATTCTCTCCCCAATCCGGTGTCGGTGAACAGATCGACGATGTCTTTCAAGCGACACGGTTGTTTGTTGATGAAAAATTCGCTTTCGCCTGAACGATACACCCTCCTCGTAACGGTCACTTCTTGATATTCAATCGGCAATAAACCGTTCTCGTTGTTTAAGACGAGGGTCACTTCCGCAAAATTGAGCGGTTTTCTCGTATCGCTCCCTTGGAAGATGATATCTTCCATTTTTTGGCCGCGCAACGATTTGGCCGATTGTTCCCCCAACACCCAACGGACAGCGTCGATGACGTTGCTTTTTCCGCTGCCGTTTGGGCCGACGATCGCCGTGATGCCTGGCACGAATTCGACGCTCACTCGTTCAGCGAATGATTTGAATCCGATTGTTTCAAGACGTTTTAAAAACATGCTCCTTCTCCTTATATGCAAAATGTAAAAGTTGCCTTATCGGTTGTCATGATCGTCTTTTCATTGTACACTACAATTTATAAAAGTACGATAGGAAGGTAGTGTGATGACAATCGATTTACAAGTTGCTTCACGAGAAAACCTGCTTTTTATATTGGACAAAATGGCCGAAAAATTGGCCGCGGCGAACCGGCTCATTTTCGATGAGAAGTTTTACTCGCTCGATCAATACGATGATTTGAAATTCTTATATGATCATATC
The DNA here is from genome assembly GCA_012518125.1 of Bacilli bacterium. Lineage (GTDB taxonomy): Bacteria > Bacillota > Bacilli > Bacillales > Amphibacillaceae > Pseudogracilibacillus. Next base: position 25,467 of record JAAYTF010000070.1, read on the forward strand.
ATGAAATTCGATAAATTGAGCGCTGCGGAAGTCGAAGCGTTCGTCAATGAACTGCAATTAATTCGCAAAAAGTAGACGCTCTGGGGCGGAATGAAAACCGCGTTAAGCAAATTCTTGCAACAATTGTTCGTACATTTTTTTTGCGGCATTTTGCTCCGCCTCTTTTTTCGTTTTGCCGACCCCTGTCGCCTTCCTCGTTCCGTCGACGACGACTTGTGCCTCAAATTGCTTCGCATGGGATGGCCCTTTTTCCGAAATGATTTCATAGACCAACGTCGCTTTTAACTTCTCTTGGATGAACTCTTGTAGCGCCGTTTTGTAATCCATCATATGTAAAAGAACATCATCGGTAAGATGAAGAAAGACGAATTTCTCCAAAAATTGCCGCACGGCTTGAATCCCTTGGTCGATATACATCGCTCCCAAAAACGCTTCAAACACATCGGCAAGGAGCGATTGTCTCGTTCTTCCGCCCGACTGCTCTTCACCTTTGCCGAGCAAAATGAATTCATGCAAATTCAATTGGAGCGCAAATTTCGACAACGATTCTTCACAGACGATTCTGGCGCGCAGCTTCGTCAATTCCCCTTCAGGGAGCTGTACGTATTTGTGATAAAGGTAATCCGACACTAACAGTTCCAACACCGCATCGCCCAAAAACTCCAACCGTTCGTTGTCTTGCAAATGCTCTTTTTGATGTTCGTTTACATACGATGAATGTGTGAAGGCTTGTTTTAAAATATCTTTATTTTGAAACGTAACGGAAAACATCTCTTCCAGTTTTGAAACATCCATATGGCAATTCCTTTCCTTATGAAAATGAAAAGCCCCGCGTCGGAGGCGAGACTTATCCATGTAGGTGCATCTATATTTATTATGTACACTACACCGGTGTAAATTTATAGATTTTCTTCTATATATTTAACCGCATCGCCGACCGTGTTGATTTTTTCTGCTTCTTCATCGGCAATTTCCAAACCAAATTCATCTTCAAGCTCCATGACGAGTTCAACGACATCCAATGAGTCAGCTTCCAAATCTTCACGGAAAGAAGCTTCCATTGTCACTTTGTCTTCTTCAACGTCAAGCTGCTCAACGATGATCGCTTTGACGCGCTCGAATACATCTGACATTCGTTTCACCCCCTCTCAAGTAGTATAAATTATTGTATGATGAATTACTAGTTTTACTATGTGAAAATATTGTTACGACATGACCATGCCGCCGTCGACGTGAATCGTTTGGCCGGTAATGTATTTCGCTTTGTCGGAGGCCAAAAAGCCCACGACGTTAGCGACGTCTTCCGGTTCGCCGAACCTTTCAAGCGGAATCAATCGGAAAATCGCTTCTTTTTGTTCATCGGTTAATTCATCCGTCATGTCGGTCGTGATGAACCCTGGAGCGACGGCGTTCACTAAAATGTTGCGTGAAGCCAATTCTTTCGCGTTTGACTTGGTCAATCCGATGAGTCCGGCTTTGGCGGCGACATAATTTGCTTGTCCAGGGTTGCCGCTTATGCCGACGATCGATGCGATGTTGATGATTCTGCCGTATTTTTGGCGCATCATTTGACGCACGACCGCTTTCGTGCATAAAAACGCGCCTTTCAAATTCGTATTGATCACTTCATCAAACTCTTCTTCTTTCATGCGCATCAACAAATTGTCGCGCGTAATGCCGGCGTTGTTCACCAAAATTTCCAATGAACCGAACGTTTGTATGACTTCTTTGACCATTTTTTTTACGGCGTCTTCGTCGGTGACATCCGCTTGAATTTTGATCGCTTGCACACCCATTTTTTCCAGTTCATCGACGACTTCCTGGGCTTTCGCTTCATTGCCGGCGTAATTCACCGCAACATTCGCACCAAGACGGCCCAATTCGAGAGCGATCGCTCTGCCGATGCCCCGGGACGATCCGGTCACTAACGCATTTTTCCCTTTCAATAACATCACTTATTCCTCCTTGTACCAAGCTAAAAAGTCTGCCAACGATTTTTCGTCTTGGACGGCGAATGTTTTCACTTTACGATCGATTTTGCGCACTAGCCCAGACAATACCGTCCCCGTGCCGACCTCGACGAACGCATCGACACCCGCTTCCATCATGTTGCGGATCGACGCTTCAAAGCGAACCGGCGAATACAGTTGTTTGACCAATAAATCTTTGATTTCGTCTTTATCTTGCACCGGTTGGGCGGTGACGTTGGCATATACCGGGATCTTTGCATCTTCGATCGCCGTTTCATTCAAATGCGTTTGAAACGCTTCATTCGCTTGCTTCATCAAGCGGGAATGAAACGGACCACTTACATTTAATGGGATGACCCGTCTAGCACCTGCTTCTTTCAAAAGCTCGGAAGCTTGTTCGACGCCTTTGCGCGAACCGGAGATGACGATTTGACCTGGGCAGTTCAAGTTGGCGATGTCGACGACTTCCGATTCATCGACCCGTTTGATGACGTCGGCAATCGCTTCTTCCGTCATCCCTAATACGGCCGCCATCGTCCCTTTTCCTTTCGGATACGCTTGTTCCATCAAACGGCCGCGCGTCTGCACGAGCGGGAGCGCCTCTTCGACTTTGATCGCCCCTGCAGCCACAAGCGCACTATATTCGCCGAGGCTGTGGCCGACGACCATCGCCGGGACGACCCCTTCTTTTTTCAACAACGTGAAAGCGGCGATGGAGGAAAGGAGCAGTGCAGGCTGCGCATTTTCCGTTTCGGTCAACACTTCTTGCGGACCGTTGAACATGATATGTTGCAAATCTTTTTCCAGCACTTCATTCGCCAATCGATACAGATCCTGGATTTCCGGATGATGGTCGTAAAATTCCTTTCCCATGCCGACTACTTGCGACCCTTGTCCAGGAAACATGCATGCAATTCGTTTCATCATTACGCCTCCTCGATCAAATTGAGCGACTTGATCGTCCGTTCGATCGTTCCGATCACGTCGTTTTCGATAATGTTGCAAGCTTGGTTAATCGTATGGTAAATGGCGGTGGCGTTCGATGAGCCGTGCGATTTGATGACCGGTGCACGCAAACCGAAGAGCGCCGCGCCGCCGTATTCCGGATAATGAAGCTGCTTTTTCAACGATTGCAATTCTTTCTTCATCAAACCGGCCAACACTTTCGTCTTCAAGGAAGACATGAACGTCTCTTTTAAGATATTCATGACGTGAAGCGCGGTCCCTTCGATCGCTTTCAGCGTAATATTGCCGCTGAATCCGTCGGTGACGACGACATCGACGATGCCCGCCATCAAATCCCGGGCTTCCACGTTCCCGACGAAATTGACCGGCGCATTTTCCAACAGCTTGAATGCTTTCTTCGCCACCAAGTTCCCTTTTCCCTCTTCGGTACCGACATTTAATAAACCGACGGTCGGATTTGGGATGTTGCGCACTTTTTCACTATAAACGGAGCCCATGATGGCATATTGCACCAAATGGTGCGCATTCACATCGACATTGGCCCCGGCATCCAACAGTAAGAAACCTTTGCCGTTCGTCGTCGGCAACGTCGGGCTCAAGGCCGGCCGATCGATCCCCTTCATGCGCCCGACGATAAACAGCCCCGCGACGACGAGCGCACCAGTGTTGCCAGCTGAAATGCAAGCTTCGGCCCGTTTTTCTTTCACTTCGTTTGCCGTCAATACGAGCGATGCGTTCTTTTTGCGACGGACGGAACGGATCGGATCTTCATCGCCACGGATCACTTCATCAGTATGAATGATGGACACTCGTTCGTTTGACGTAATGAGCGGTTCAATTTGTTTACGATCGCCGACTAAAACGAGCTCCAAATCTTTTCGGTCTTCCAACGCTTTCATGGCACCTTCGACAACGGCTTTCGGTGCATGATCTCCACCCATAGCATCAATCGCGATTTTCATTCGTCTTTCTCCTTTGTTTTACTTGAACGATACATATGAAACATACCGGAAAATACTTTTTCGTTTTTGACGAAACTATCGACTTGGATGACGGTGGTTCCGTCTTCAATCCGGTCGATGACTTTCGCTTTTGCCACCACTTGTTCGCCGAGTTTCACTTGGCGCATGAATTTGATTTCCGCCTTCTTCGTCAACGCCAAGTCGTCATCGATGACAGCGACGGCTAGCGAATTAGCCTGCGCAAACAAATGGTGTCCGCGCGCGATTTTATTCCGTGAAAAAACGTGTTCTTTTTGAATATTTAAAATCGATATCGCCCGTTTGTCCAATTCCAAATCGATGATTTCACCGATCACTTCTTCTACCGGTAACGACTTTACCATTTCCTTCCATTTATCGGTCGCAACGGTTTTGATGCGTTCCCGCAATTCCGGAATCGCCAGTTCCAATCGATCGAGGCGGATCGTTTGCACACTGACATTGAACAGTTTCGCCAATTCTTCATCTTTGATAAAAGGCGATTCTTCAATTTTTTCTTTTAACAATTGTTGCCGTTCTGCCTTTTTTAAACGCATATTATCCACATCCATCGGGCTATTAAGACTAGGTCATAAAAGTAATATATAATACCACCTGTAAAATTGCAAGTTATAATTGGAGGAAATGCGGCTGTCGTCAATCAAACGGTTCGGTCATCGTCTTGTCAACCATCATTTTCAAATGTCGATAATCCGGATCGGTCTCCAACTTATGATGTGCGACGATGTCGATCGCGTCGCGGCGGGCGACTTCGAGCGCGCGGAAATCTTCGATCGGATCGGCGATTTTAAATTCGGGCAGACCGCTCTGCTTTTTGCCGAAAAAGTCCCCCGGGCCGCGCAATTTCAAATCAGCTTCAGCGAGGCGGAAACCGTCGTTCGTTTCCGCGATGATGCGCATACGCTCTTTACCCACTTCATTTTTCGGATCGGCGATCAAAATGCAGTAGGCTTGTTTGTCGCCGCGGCCGACACGTCCGCGCAATTGATGCAACTGGGCCAATCCGAACCGCTCCGCATCATGGATGACCATCACCGTGGCGTTTGGCACGTTGACGCCGACTTCGATGACGGTCGTCGCGACTAACACTTGAATTTCATTTTTGACAAATTGTTTCATGATCGCTTCTTTTTCATCGTTTTTCAATTTTCCGTGCAACAAACCGACTTTGATCGAAGGTGGAAAATACGAAACGAGCTTGTTGTACAAATCGACGGCGTTTTCGTAGTCGAACGCTTCGGATTCCTCGATCAACGGTGATACGAAATAAGCTTGCTCGCCGGCAGACACTTTTTTCATGACGAAACGCAAAATCCGTTCCAAATAATGTTCATTGACGACGTACGTCAACACGCTTTTGCGCCCGCTCGGCATTTCGTCGATCGTAGATATGTCCAATTCGCCGAATGCGGTGATCGCAAGCGTCCGCGGTATCGGTGTCGCCGTCATGTGCAACACGTTTGGCGCTTCGCCCTTTTCAAACAGCAACCGGCGTTGTTCGACGCCGAAACGGTGCTGCTCATCGATGATGACAAGGCCCAATCGGTTGAATTTCACCTCTTCTTGAATGAGCGAATGCGTTCCGATCACGATTTGTATCGAACCGTCTTTCAAACCGGACAAAATTTCTGCGCGTTTTTTTCCTTTGACGCTGCTCGTCAATAACGCGGCGTTGACCTCATCTCCTAGCAACGTTTTCATCGACGCAAAATGTTGTTCCGCCAAAATTTCCGTCGGAACCATTAGCGCCCCTTGATAACCGCTTGCCGCGACGCTGTATAAGCTGATCGCCGCCACCGCCGTCTTGCCTGAACCGACATCGCCTTGCAAGAGCCGGTACATTTGTTGTTCGGACGCAATATCCGCCAAAATTTCCTTCAAAGACCGCATTTGCGATTTCGTGAGCGTAAACGGCAACCGTTTGATGAATGCGTTCACTTTTTCTTTGGCGATCGGAATCGGTTCGGATTTTCGCGCTTCTTTTTGCTGTTTTTTGTACGTGTGGATCTTTAGTTGATATAGCAGCAATTCTTCGTAAATGAAGCGGCGTTTCGCATGTTTCAAAGCGTTAATGTTTTCCGGGAAATGAATCGTCTTTAACGCCGTTTTGCGTTCAGGAAGTCGATACGCCGTCAAATATTTTTCCGGCAAAATCTCTTCGACGTGATCCGTGTACCTTTCCAGCGCCTCTTTCAACAACATCCGGAAACGGTTGTTCGTCAAATTCCCTTTTACGGAATATAACGCGTTTATTTCCTTCCTTGATTCCGGTTTTCCGAATTTGAATGAATGGACCGTCATTTGCAAACGATGCGCATCCCATTTCCCGGTCAACGTGATTGTCGCGCCGGTCGTCAAACGGTCCGTCGAATACAAACGGTGAAACATGACGACGCGGACGACCGCTTCATCCACCTTTACGTTAAAAACCGTGCGCCGCTTCCTTCCATACAACACTTGCGGTTCCGTGACAATCGTACCGACGATCGTCGCTTGTTCGCCGTGGACGAGCTCCCTGAGCGGTTTTATTTCTTGGATGTCGTAGCGGTAAGGAAAATAATACAACAAATCTTCGATCGTATGGATGTTCATGAGCGCCAAATCTTCTTTCGTCTTTTTGCCGATCCCTTTTAAAACGTCGACCCGTTCGGACAACAATGCATTCACTTCCTTTTGTCAAAACAGAACATTTCCGTTACAATATGTCGCGCTTCCATTATTATACAAAAAAACAATGCCTATTATCATGCGACAATAAGCATTGTGTAAAAAACGTTTATTCAACCATGACGATAAACGAATATATCGGCTGGTTTCCTTCATGGACTTCGACTTCGACATCCGGAAAAGACATTTCGAAAAATTGTTCCACTTCGTCCATTTCCTCATCATTTACATCTTCGCCGGCAAAAATGGTGACCATTTCGTCGTCTTCGTCGATCAATTTTTCGACCAACGATTTGAGGGCGTTTAATTTCGATTTATCGGCAACCAATATTGTTTCATCGTTCAATCCGATAAAATCGTTTTGTTTCACTTCCAAACCGTCCACTTTCGTATCCCTTGTCGCATACGTGACGAGGCCCGTCTTTACATCTTTGGCCGCTTCCGTCATGTTTTCGACATTCGTTTCTCGATCGTATTCCTCATTGAATTCAAGCAATGCTTGTATACCTTGCGGGATCGTTTTTGTCGGAATGACGCTCACATCTTTTTCGGTCAATTGTTTCGCTTGGTTTGCCGCCAATAATATGTTTTTATTGTTTGGCAAAATGATGATGTGCTCGCTTTTTACGGTATCGATCGTCCGCAAAAAGTCTTCCGTGCTTGGATTCATCGTCTGTCCGCCGTCGATGATGAACGTGGCGCCGATGCTTTTTAACATCTTTTTCAATCCATCGCCCTGAGCGACCGTGATGATTGCATATTTCCCGGCTGAAGCGTCCGCGTCCGCTTCCGCTTCCTTTTCCGATTCCTTTTCGACGATGAAACGGTGTTGTTCGCGCATGTTTTCGATATCGATGTTGACAAGCTCGCCGTATTGTTGCGCCAAGGTCAACACGACGCCGGGCTGTTCCGTATGAATATGTATTTTAACGAGCTCATCGCTTGAAGCAACGAGTAACGAATCGCCATATTCACTTAATTGTTGGCGGAACTGCGCTTCATCGAAATCGTTCGTGTTCAATTTCACGAAAAATTCGGTGCAGTACCCATATTGGATCGATTCAGCGCTGAGCGCCGTCTGGTGCGCTTTTTCGACTTCTTGTTCCATCTGCACCGCCACATCGACTTCCAATGGGGCATCGATTTTTTCGCCCTTCAAAGCCGCCAAAAAGCCTTCGTAAATGACGACGAGCCCTTTTCCGCCGGAATCGACGACACCGACTTCTTTCAAAATCGGCAAAAGCTCGGGTGTCCTTTCCAATGAACGTTTCCCTTCTTTAACAATTTCTTCCATAAACGGAATGAATTGATTACTTTTTTTCGCTTCTTCAAGCGCTTTGTTCGCCATATCTTTCGCGACCGTCAAAATGGTCCCTTCTTGCGGATTGGTGACCGATTGATAGGCGATTTCCACACCTTTTGACAAAGCGTTGGCGAAATCTTTTAAATTGATTTCGTTCGTTTCATATTGAAATTGTGAAAAACCCCGAAACAATTGCGACAAGATGACACCGGAGTTGCCTCTTGCGCCCATGAGCAGCCCTTTGCTGAAGGCGTGGACGTAATCCGTCAAAGCATCGCTCGACAACTTGTTCATTTCATTCAATCCCGATGACATCGACAAATTCATATTCGTACCCGTATCGCCATCCGGTACGGGAAAAACGTTCAAGTTGTTGATCGCTTCACGCTGCTGGGCAAGAAAATTCGCGCCCATCGTAACCATATTGACCCATGTCTCTTTATCAATCGTTTGTAAACCCACGAAAACTTCCTCCCCGAACAAAGAACAATAAGTTGAGCATAATTTACATACGAAACCATTTTACTTGTTTTTTTGGATAAGTAAAGAAAGTTTAACTTTTATCACTTCTAAACATTATACCATAACAAGTACCATGACATTTTTTCCAAATGCATCAATTCGATGCACATGTTACGGTTCATGCATGTCTTTGCGGCAATTTTTCGTTGGCGCATTTTAGATTGCATTAATTTAAATCGTATGGTAAATTAAATGAGTATGATACTTGGGAAGATGGAAGTAAGGAGGGGTAAAAATGGCAAGAAAATGTGTGATCACCGGACGTAAAACTGGAACAGGAAACCGCCGCTCCCATGCGATGAACGCGACAAAACGCAAATGGAAAGCCAACTTGCAACGTGTAAGAATCATGGTGGATGGAAAACCGAAGCGCGTCTATGTTTCAGCGCGAGCATTAAAATCTGGAAAAATAAAACGTGTGTAATAAATAAAAGGTTAAGAGTCGTCAATACTCTTAATCTTTTTTATTTTGTCAAAAAAATGACCCCACTAGAAACTAGCGGGGCACCTTTTTTCATCTGTCAATCCTTTTTGAACACACCTAATATAATTCGCACGAAACCTCCGATAAAACGTGGAAGTTTTATCGTATAAAATTTCATCGCAACCTCCTCCGATCCCCAAATAAAGTGACAAACAGCCGGATAAAAACAGTTAATCCATTATATGCGAAAAATACGCGCATTATAACGTATATGTTATCTGGCTGTTCGATTTTCGTTGCGGATCGAAAGAGGTGGTGTTGCTGTTTTAGCCGACGGCGCTTTTTCGAATGGCTTTTAGCGCTTTTTCACGGTCCGGTTTGTTGAAGATGGCGCTACCGGCAACGAGGACGTCCGCACCATTTTCGACGCAAATTTTAGCCGTCTCGACATTGATTCCGCCGTCGACTTCAATTTCGTAAGCATAATCGTGGCGTTTGCGCCATTCATCGAGCGTTTTGATTTTCGATATCGTCTCCGGAATGAACGATTGGCCGCCAAACCCCGGATTCACCGTCATGACAAGCGCCAAATCGATGTACGGCAAAACCGGTTCCATCATCGCGGCCGGAGTTGCCGGGTTGATGGCCACTCCCGCTTTGACACCGAAACGTTTGATCAAATGAATCGTGCGGTGCAAATGGACCGAAGCTTCTTGATGAACAGTGATGATCGACGCGCCCGCTTTGGCGAACGCTTCGATGTACTGATCAGGATTTTCGATCATGAGGTGGACGTCGAGCGGCAAATTCGTCGTCGGCTTGATCGCCTCGACGACTAGCGGACCGATCGTGATGTTCGGGACGAAATTTCCATCCATCACATCGACATGGATGTAATCGGCCCCCGCCCGTTCCACTTCATTTATTTCTGCACCCAATTCGGCAAAATTAGCTGACAAGATCGAAGGAGCAATTTTAATCATGTTCAATACCTCGGCTTTCTCGATAATATTTCATCCAAAAACAAAACATAATGTTCGTATCGTTCTTTGAAAATTTCACCATTATTCACCGCTTCTTTCACCGCGCATTTCGGTTCTTTGACGTGCTTGCAGCTTCTAAACTTACAGTGTGGTGCATGCTTTCGAATTTCAATGAAATAATCCCCCAACGATTCCGCTTCGATGTCGGTGAACTCGATTGAACTGAATCCCGGCGTATCGGCGACAAGGCCCCCGTTTACTTCGTGCAACTCGACGTGCCGCGTCGTATGGCGGCCGCGGCCAAGACTTTTGGAAATCGGGCTCGTTTCAATGTTGAACGACGGATCGATCTTATTCAAAATGGTCGATTTCCCGACGCCCGATTGGCCCATGACGACCGTCACGCCCTCTTTTAAAAATTGATAAAGTTTTTCGGGGACTTCCTCGTTTAAGGAAAAGTAGACGACCGGATAACCGATCGCTTCGTATTGACGCCTGTACGTTTCCACGTTCTCGATATCTTCGTCGGCCGCCAAATCTTTTTTCGTAAGCACAATCATCGGGGTAATTTGCTTCGACTCGACGATGACGATAAACCGATCGAGCAATTGCGCACTGAAATCCGGCTCGACAATCGAAGTCACAAGCAACGCTTTCGTCACATTTGCAACCGGCGGGCGGACAAATTCGTTTTTGCGCGGCAACACGTCGGTGAGGTACCCTTCTTTCTCATTTATTTTGTCGAACATGACGAAGTCGCCGACAAGCGGTGTGATGTTTTTGTTGCGAAAAAGACCGCGTCCTTTGCAACTGTACACTTTTTCCTCTTCGTCATCTTTCACGTAGTAAAATCCACTCAACGCTTTTACGATTCGACCTTTCGCCAAACAATCCACCATCCTTAATATGGAATTCGTTCACGAATGATTTCTCTGCCGTCCCTTATGACACGGTATTCCGCCACCTGGTTTTCGGCGATGACCAACGTCAACTCATATTGCATGTCCGTATTGATTTTCGTTTCGTAAAACACTTCCGTAATATCATGGTTCATATCTTCCACATAAATTTGCACGAGCTGTTCGGTTTGTAATTCACCGTCTTCGGTCATTTTCGGATCGAATGGGACCGTAAAATGGACCGTATGTGTACGCGGCGGCTTTGCTTCGCGCCCTTTGGAAATGGTGACTGTCACTGTCTCGCCTTCGCGAAGCATCGTGTTAGGACCCGGGCTTTGTTTAGTCACCCGCCCTTTTTCCACCGTGTCGGAATACGCTTCATTCACTTGTAACTTCAAATTGTTTCGTTCGACATACTCCTTCACTTGGTCAAGTGTCAATCCGACTAAATTTCCGAGCGAGATTTGTTTCGGGCCAGAGCTTACTTCAAAGATGACGATCGTAGTTTCCGGCACAACTTCATCGCCCGGCTCCGGTTGAATCTGGTTTATGATCATTTCGACCGGTTCATCGGAAATGACATCATATTTGCGCACTTCTTTGAACCCTTGATCGAGTAATATTCTTTCGACCTGATTAAAGTTTTTGCCTACATAGTCTTCAAATTCAACCCGTTCTTTCCCCGCACTGACAATCACTTTCACCGTCGTTTTTTCCTTCACCGTTTTCCCGGCTTGCGGATTGGTGGCGATGACCATTCCTTCTTCAAATTCTTCGGAATGTGCTTCTTCTTTTTCGACGTTCAGATTCAACGCTTCAAGCTCTTTTACCGCTTCTTCATAATCCATGCCGACGACGTCCGGAATGGTGACATCTTTCGGTGAACTGAACAAGAACAACAAGAAGAACGCCATAGCGAGCAAAATCAGTGATAAAATGGCGAACAGCCATCGCCGTCTTCTTTTTTTCTTTTTCTTCTTTCCATCTTCTTCCACGGGCTTCGTTTTCTCGGGCGCTTGATGAACGATCGTCGAATCGTCGTTTGCGTTTACGTTCATCTTTTCCAACGTTTCATCGGTGATGATCGGGATTGCCTTCGTCGCTTCTCCTTCTTCGACAGGTGGACGATAAACCGGTTCATTCAAATGTTCCGGATCGAGAGCGACCAAAATGGCATCTTGCATTTCACTCACAGAACGGAAGCGGTGAAACGGGTTTTTTGCCGTCGCTTTTAAAATGATGTTTTCCACACTTTGCGGAATGGCAGGATTCAATTTCCGCACGGATGGCGTTTCATCATGTAAATGTTTCAAGGCGATTGAAACAGGCGACTGGCCTGTGAATGGCAATTCTCCAGTGACGAGTTCATAAAACACGATGCCCAATGAATAAATGTCGGATAATTTCGTCGCTTTTCCGCCGCGGGCTTGTTCCGGCGATAAATAATGGACGGAACCTAATACGGAATTCGTTTGGGTAAGCGCAGTTGCACTCAATGCGACCGCTATGCCAAAATCGGTCACTTTAATTTTGCCGTTGCGATCGATCAAAATGTTTTGCGGTTTAATATCGCGGTGGATCAAACCGTTTTCGTGCGCATGTTGGATGGCGCTCGTCAACTGTTCCATGATGTCGATCGTTTCTTCAACCGAAAGCTTGCCATGTTTTTTGACGTAATCCTTCAACGTTTCGCCGTCGACATATTCCATGACGATGTAGAAAATATCACCCTCTTCACCGACGTCGTATATCGAAACTATGTTCGGGTGGGCAAGGCTGGTAGCGGCCAACGCTTCACGATCGAACCGTTCGATGAATTCAGGATCGTTGGCAAATTCAGGGCGCAGCACTTTGATGGCGACGTCCCGTTTCAAAATGATGTCGTAGCCTAAATAAACGTTAGCCATACCGCCGCCGCCGATCCGGCTTTTGATCCGATATCGTTCATTCAATAATTGTCCGATGATCATTCATGTTCACCTACTTTATTACGTACGATGGCTAACGTAATGTTATCTTCGCCGCCGCGTTCATTCGCTTTTTCGATCAGTCCTTTCAACGTCAGCTCGACGTCTGTCATCGTTCGCAAAGCTTCTTCCAATTCGGCGTCATTGATTTTATTCGTTAAGCCATCCGAACATAATAAGATGATGTCATTTTCGTGCCATTCGACCGTCTTTACGTCGGGTTGGATGTTTGGTTCGGTTCCTATCGCTTTTAACAAAACATTTTTACGCGGATGCTCCTCCGCGTCAAGTTCGGAAATTTGCCCCGTGCGTACGAGTTCGTTGACGAGGGAATGGTCGGACGTGATTTGCGTCAATTCATTTTCTTCTTGCCATAAATAACAGCGGCTGTCCCCGACATGTCCGACGACGACGAAATCGTCTGTCAATAGCGCAAGCACGATCGTCGTCCCCATCCCTTTCAGTCGTTGGTCCGAAAACGCGTGCGCATAAACGTTTTCGTTGATCGCTCGGATGATGTCGCTGATCCATTTTTCCGCTTCTTTAACGTCCGCTATTTCAGCTTCGGCTTCCCATTTTTCTTTCACGAAATCGATCGCCATTTGGCTGGCGATTTCTCCCGCTTGGTGTCCGCCCATCCCATCCGCGACTGCCGCCAACATTTGCTTCGCTTGATTGTAGAAAACGCCGCCGGCATCTTCGTTTATTTCCCGCACTTTTCCGCAATCGGTCATAAAATAACCTTCCATTTTTTCACCTCATTTTAAAAACCCGTTATTCCAGTATATCGCCTAGCGCCACTAAGTCTTTATTGCCGCGCAAAAATTCGCTCACGGACATGCGTTTTTTGCCCGAAGGCTGGATTTCGACTAAGCGAATGCCTTTTTTATCGCCGCAAACGACGGTGATCGATGCATCATCGATGGCTGCGATTTCTCCGGGTTCACCGTCGAAAGTCGCATCATCCATTTCTCCCCACCAAATTTTCCAACGTTCACCTTTGTATGTAGTGTAGGCAACAGGCCAAGGGTGTAAACCACGAATATGATTGTACACTTCCTCGCTTGATTTCGTCCAATCGATCTTTTCCTGTTCCCGCGTGATGTTCGGCGCATACGTCGCCTTCGTTTCATCCTGTTTGATCCGCTCGTTCGTCCCGGCAAAAATCGACGGCAATGTCTTCAACAGTAAATCGGCTCCCAGTTTCGCCAATTTGTCGTGCAACGTTCCGACATGATCCGACATTTCAATTGGAATCTTTTCCCGGGAAATAATATCACCCGCGTCCAATTTTTCTTCCATGTACATGATCGTGATGCCGGTCTCTTTTTTGCCTTCTAAGATGGCGTAGTGGATCGGAGCACCGCCGCGCAGCTCCGGCAATAAAGATGCATGCACGTTTATGCAGCCGAATTTCGGCAAATCGAGCAACGGTTTGGGCAATAGTTGGCCGTAGGCGGCGGTGATGATGATATCCGGTTTATACTTCAATATTTCTTCGTATTCATCTTTCAACTTTTCCGGTTGAAACACGGGGATGCCGTGTTTTAATGCCGCCTTTTTCACCGGCGGGGCGGTCAACACCCGTTTCCTGCCGACAGGACGGTCCGGCTGCGTGACGACTAAAACGACGTTTACGATATCCGAATGAATCAACGCTTCCAAAATGGGGACAGCAAAATCAGGTGTACCCATAAATACGGCTTTTTTCATCACGATGATCCTCTCTACATAAATTGATATGGGTTCAAATCGATCGTTATTTGCAATCCTTGACGCCGTTCTTGCGCCAATCGTTCCAGCACGGCGTTCAAACCTTCTAGCAACCGAGGCTCGCGGCGATATTTGATCAACACTTGATAACGGTGCCGGTTTTTCAGCCGTGGGATCGGCGCCGGATTCGGACCTAATACGATCGCGTCGTTTGAAACGTATCGTTGCAATAAGTTCATAGCTTGAAACGCATTCTCGTGTAAAAACGCTTTGTTTTCATGTGTGAGCTGTATGAGCGCCAAATAATAATAAGGCGGATAACGGTATGTTTTGCGCAATTTCATTTCTTGATAAAAAAATGACGTGTAATCGTAGCGGCTGGCATATTGGATGCTGTAATGCTCCGGCGTGTACGTCTGTACGACCACTTCCCCCGCCAATTCGTGTCGACCCGCGCGGCCGCTCACTTGTGTAATGAGCTGAAACGTCTTTTCAGCGGAACGAAAATCGGGCAAATGAAGCATCGAATCGGCGGCAAGCACCCCGACCAACGTCACGTTTTTAAAGTCCAACCCTTTGGCGATCATTTGCGTGCCGAGCAAAATGTCCGCCTCTTTGTCGGCAAATTTCCTTAGCAGACGTTCATGCATCCCTTTTCGACTCGTCGTATCGACGTCCATGCGGATGACGCGGGCATTTGGGATCGCTTTGTACAAAGCTTCTTGAACCCGCTCCGTCCCGGTTCCGAAATAGCGGAACGCCTCGCTTCCACATTCCGGACATCGCTCCGGCATCATTTTTTCATATTGGCAGTAATGGCATTTCAAGCGATGGTCGCGTTTATGGTATGTAAGCGAAATGTCGCAATTCGGGCAAGTTTCGACGTAGCCGCAGTCGCGGCATAAAATAAAGGTCGAATAGCCGCGTCGGTTTAGCAATAAAACGACTTGTTGATTTTTCTTTAACCGGTCGTTGATTTTTTCCAGCAAAAGACGCGAAAACATCGACCGGTTCCCCGCATGAAGTTCAGCGCGCATATCGACGATTTCAACTGGCGGTAGCGGCTGTTTGTTCGTCCGTTGTTCCAATGTCAACAAATGGTACACGCCTTTCTGCGCCCGAGCGTATGCTTCCAACGTCGGCGTCGCACTTCCTAAGACGACGGGGCACCGGTTCAACTCGCCGCGCTTGATCGCGACATCTTTTGCATGATAGCGCGGCGCTTCCTCTTGTTTGTACGTCGTTTCGTGCTCTTCGTCGATGATGATGATGCCGAGGTTTTCAAAAGGCGCGAAAATCGCGGACCTCGCACCGACGACAACTTGCACTTCTTTCCGTTGAATTTTTCGCCATTCGTCGTATTTCTCACCGACGGAAAGTCCGCTATGCAAAACGGCGACGCGATCGCCGAACCGCCCTTTGAAGCGGTGGACCATTTGCGGCGTGAGCGAAATTTCCGGGACTAATACGATCGCTTCTTTTCCTCGGTTTAAGACGTTTGCTATTGCCTGCAAATAAATTTCCGTTTTCCCGCTCCCGGTCACGCCGTGCAACAAAAATGTTTTATGCTCCTCATCGTTGATCGCCCGGTTGATTTCCGTTAGTGCACGTGCTTGTTCGTCGGTGAGCACGAGCGGTTTCGTTTTTTCCACTTCCCGCTTGTACGGATCGCGGTACACTTCACGCTTTTCAATCGTCAATAGGCCTTTAGCGACGAGCGGATTCAAATGTGAACGATGAATGTTCAATTCGTTGTACAATACGGTCTGCTCGATCGGTTTATGATTTCGGATAAAGAAGGAAAGGATTTCTTTCTGCCTTGTCGCTTGCGGCCTCAGTTCGGCCAGCGCATGTTCCAACTTGTCCAGTTCCGCCGGCTTGATGACCTGTTCATAACGTTTTGCCTCACGGGTTTTCACGATGTAATTGATTTTGACGTTGCCTTTTTCAATTTCTTTTTTCAATAAAGAAATGGGTACATGCTTTAGCGCTTCATCATAACCGATCGTCTTCCGGCCGTCAAAAAGCGCTCTGATCGAATCTGCCGCAACATTTTCGCGCACGAGTGCCACTTCTTTGGCATATTTCGCTTTCAACACTTGCGGCAACATCGCTTGATACGTCGTGATATAAAGCGAGAGCGTCTCTTCGGCCAACCATTTTCCGACCTCGATCAATTCCTCGGTCAACACCGGCGTCAAATCTAACACGTCGATAATTTCTTTCAATCCATCGACATTCGATCGTTCCTTCAACTCGATGACAAAACCGGTGATTTTCCTCGGTCCGAACGGAATGACGACGCGGACGCCCGGTTTAACGATTGGACGGAACGCTTCCGGAATATAATAATCAAACGTCTGGTTGACGACGCTCGCCGGAACGTCGACGATGACACGAGCCACTTTCATTCCGTTTTTCCCTCATAATCTTGATGGATCAGCTCTACCAATCGGGATGCGATTTCCGTTTTTGGAGCGAGCGTCAAACGGTGCTCTTCCATCGCTTTGTTCATGTATGTGACGATGTTCGTATCGACGCCGAAGCCGGCGCCAGCTTCCGTGACATTGTTGATGACGATTGCATCGAGATTTTTTTCTCGCAACTTTTTCCTGCCATATTCGATCGGATTCGTCGTCTCGGCCGCAAAACCGACGAGGAATTGGTGCGTCTTCTTCTCGCCCAATGAACGCAAAATGTCTTTCGTGCGTTCCAATTCAATTTGCAAGGCGCCTTGTTGTTTTTTCATCTTTTCTTGATGGACGACGCTCGGGCGGTAATCGGCGACGGCCGCCGCTTTGATGACGATATCGCTCGTTTCGAAATGCTCCCAAACGGCATTGTACATCTCTTCCGCTGTCGTCACATCGATGCGTTGAATGTTTCCGACAGGCGTCTCGAGGTTCACCGGGCCGGAAATCAGGACGACTTCCGCACCCGCCAAAGCGGCCGCTTCCGCTAGGGCATACCCCATTTTACCGCTTGAGTGGTTCGTGAAAAAGCGCACCGGATCGAGCGCTTCCTGCGTCGGTCCAGCGGTCACCAACACTTTCTTCCCTTCAAACAGCGTCGAACGTCGTTGATGGTGCTCGATCGTTTTAATGATGGTGAGCGGCTCTTCCAAACGCCCCTTTCCGACATATCCGCACGCCAAATAACCGGAGCCTGGTTCGATGAAATAGTAATTCCAGTCGGCAAGTTTTTTCATGTTTTCTTGAACGGCTGGATGCGCGTACATGTGCACGTTCATCGCAGGCGCGATATAAATGTCCGCCCGTGTAGCGAGCAGAATCGTCGTCAGCATATTATCAGCGATGCCGTATGCCAATTTCCCGATCGTATTCGCCGTGGCGGGTGCGATGATTGCAATTTCCGCCCAGTCGGCAAGATCGACGTGGGCTATTATTTCCGGTACTTTTTCGTCGAACGTATCGACGTACACTTCATTTCGTGACAGTGCTTGAAACGTAAGCGGCGAGACGAACTCGGTCGCTCCCTCGGTCATTACGACGCGTACGTTCGCTCCCAGCTGCGTCAATTTGCTCGTCAAATCACACGCCTTGTAGACGGCGATGCCGCCCGTGACTCCCAACAACACGTTTTTCCCTTGCCACAAATTAAACACCTCTTTTTGATGGAATGACGCAAAAAGTTGGCAATAGTGCAAAACCCTTGCTTTCATGTCAGCAAGGGTTCAAAACATTATTCATCCTCTTTGAGCACAATTTTTCCCGCATCGATTTCTTCCAATGCAATGCCGACGTATGTGTGCGACTTCGGTTCGTCGACCAACGGTTTATCGCCGTCCTGCAATTGGCGCGCACG
The DNA here is from genome assembly GCA_012518125.1 of Bacilli bacterium. Taxonomy (GTDB): domain Bacteria; phylum Bacillota; class Bacilli; order Bacillales; family Amphibacillaceae; genus Pseudogracilibacillus. The sequence continues at coordinate 43,707 of JAAYTF010000070.1, forward strand.
TCTTGCAGCAACGGTGACGAGTGTAAATTTCGAATTAATTTTTTCCTGCAGGCTGTCAATCGATGGTTCAAGCATCAAAATCATCCTCCAAAAGCATTTTATACTCCTTTTCGAATCTTTCCCTGCGGCAATGTTCGCTGATGATGATCGATTTCACTTTTTTCACCGCTTCATCGACGTCGTCATTGACGACGACATAATCGTATTCGCGCATCATTTCGATCTCTTTGCGCGCTTCGTTCAACCGTTCCCGTATGACATCATTCGTTTCGGTGCCCCGATTGACGATGCGGTTTTTCAACTCCGTTAAACTTGGCGGGGTCAAAAAGATGAAAACGCCGTCAGGGAAGTTCCGTTTCACTTGCATCGCGCCTTGCACTTCGATTTCCAAAAACACGTCATTGCCTTGGGCCAACTGATCAAGGACGTATTGTTTCGGCGTCCCGTAATAATTATCGACATATTTGGCGTATTCCAACAGTTCGCCGCGTTCGATCATTTGTTCAAACTGCTCTTTCGTCTTATAAAAATAATCGACGCCTTCTTTTTCGCCGGGACGCATTTGCCGCGTCGTCGCCGAAACGGAATATTTCAAATTGACGCCATCCGTTTCAAATAAACGTTTCCTTACCGTCCCTTTGCCAACCCCTGCTGGACCCGATAAGACAAATAAGATTCCCATTCGCTTGTCCAAAGCTGTTCCTCCTATTACGACCATCACTCTATATTTTGTACTTGTTCCTTCATTTTTTCAAGATTGCTTTTTATTTGCACGACCAGTTCACTGATCGACGCATCGGCGGACTTGGCTCCGATCGTATTCGTCTCCCGATGCATTTCTTGGATGATGAAATCGAGTTTACGGCCGATCGCGCCCGATTGGGCCGCCGTCTGTTTAAAATGTTCCAAGTGGCTGAACAACCTCGTTATTTCTTCCGTTATATCGCTTTTTTCCGCAAGTATGGCAATTTCTTGCAACAAGTGGTTTTGATCGACGGAGCTGTTGTCTTCCAAATGCGCTTCAATGCGTTCTTTGATACGTTCATGGTATGCGCTATGAACCAGCTCTTTCATTTCGTCGATCCGTTCAACGTCCGCTTCCACGTTTTCAAGCCGTTTTAAGATGTCTTTCATGATAAAAGCGCCTTCGGTTTCTCGTGAACGCTGGACTTGTTTTGCAACTTCTTCCACGCTGTTTAAAATGAATTGATGGATTGCATCATCGGCGCGTTTTTCCTCTTTGATTTGAAACAGTTCGTCCATCGCCGTGATGATGGATATTGGGATGTCCCCTTTTAAATCGTAACGTTCTTTCACCGAGCCCAACTGTTTGAAAAATTCGTCCATCAAATCCCAATCGACGTACAATGAACGTTCTTCCAACAAGCTGCCCTTCGCCGATATGTACAATTCAACGCGGCCGCGTTCAAAATACGTTTGGATGATTTTTTTGAATTCTATTTCAAGTTCATACAATGAACGAGGTATTTTGGCGATAAAGTCCAAAAAACGGCTGTTGACAGTGCGGATTTCCACGGTCAAGGTCATATCTCCGCGATGGAACGTTTCGCTTCCATACCCTGTCATGCTCCTTACCAACATCATCACTCCAGTATAGTCTATTATACATCGTTATATAGCATTTCTCTATAAATTAGCGGAGAAAGAGGAAAATAAATGGGTGCGCTCGTTTTCCTGATCGTAAAAAACGCTCCTTTTTCTAACGGGCGAAGAAAAAGATGAACCAACATCCGTTGATTCATCTTTATATTTTACTATTATTTTTTGGAAAAACTAAATAGTAAAGTAGGTAGTGCGCTCAAAACGAAAACAATCAACCAATCGGTAAGTTGCAGCGGCACGGTGTAAAAGACGGCTTGCAGCGGCTTTACGTAAATGACGACGAGCAGCAATAGGAATGATAAGACGACGGCAAAAAGCAAATATAAGTTGCTGAACGGATTCCGCGTGAAAATGCCTCGTTCCGTCCGGCAATCGAAGACGTGGATGAGCTGAGCAAGCACCAACGTCGTAAATGCGTACGTGCGTGCATAATTCAGATCTTCAGGATGTTCGTTTAAGAAGTACATGAACGCAATGAGTGTGACAAGTCCGATCAAAAGGCCGCGCGTAATGATTTTGAACCCGAGCCCCCGTGAAAAGATGCCTTCTTTCGGGCTGCGCGGTTTTTGTTTCATGACGTTCGTCTCCGGCGGATCGAGCCCGAGCGCCATCGCCGGAAGTCCGTCCGTGATCAAATTGACCCACAATATTTGCACCGGAACGAGCGGAAGCGGCTGCGCCAAAATCATCGCCGCCAACATGACGAAAATTTCCCCGACGTTTGATGCGAGCAAATAACGGATAAATTTCCGGATGTTTTCGTAAATGTTCCGCCCCTCGCGGATCGCTTCTTTGATCGTGATGAAATTGTCGTCCAACAAAACGAGCGAGGACGCTTCTTTCGTGACATCGGTTCCGCTTATCCCCATGCTGATGCCGATGTTGGCCGCTTTGATCGCCGGGGCGTCATTGACGCCATCCCCCGTCATGGCGACGATGTGGCCCCTTTTTTGGAACGCTTTTACGATTTTAAGTTTATGTTCCGGTGTGACCCTCGCAAAGACGGACACGTTTTCAATGATGTTGGCCAAATCATTGACGGACATTTTATTGAGTTCATATCCTTCCAAAACGAGGTCGTCAGGTTCGTATATACCGACGCTACCAGCGATTGCCAATGCCGTTTTTTTATGGTCGCCCGTGATCATCACGGTTTTGATGCCCGCTTGTTTGCATTGGGCGACCGCTTGTTTCACGTTTTCCCGCGGCGGGTCGAGCAAGCCGAACAAACCGATGAATGTTAGTTCGTTTTCCAAATTCGTCAACGTTTTTTCGTTCACCGATTCGTGCGGTGAAAGTTTTTTTACGCTGATGGCGATGATGCGCAGTGCTTTTTCCGCCATATGCTCCATCACTTTCATGATCGTATCGCTTTTTATCGCGCTTTGCTTCCCATTCCAGCTCAGTTCATAACGGCAGCGCGGCAAAATGATGTCCGGGGCGCCTTTTACGATCAAAAAACGTTCGCCTGCTTCGTTTTCGATCAATACGCTCATCCGCTTTCTTTCCGAATCGAACGGAATTTCCGCCAACTTTTTGAAGTTTTCCGCTTCCGCATACGTAATGCCGAATTTTCGTGCCGCGATGAGTAGGGCGCCGTCAGTCGGGTCGCCATCGACGAGCAATTTCCCTTTTTTCCTTTGCAGTTCGGCGCTGTTGCACAATGAACCATACAGCAACATGTCGTGCAACAATCGATCGTTTGTCAACGATCCTTGGCTCCGTACATCGATGAAATCGCCGCTTTCCGCATAGCCGTCACCTGAAACCGCAATCGTCCGATGCGCCAGCCAAATTTCTTTCACCGTCATTTTGTTTTGAGTGATTGTGCCGGTCTTGTCGGTACAGATGACGGATGTGCTTCCCAACGTTTCAATGGCGGACAATTTGCGCACGATCGCTTTTCGTTTGATCATGCGCTGGACGCCGAGCGACAATACGACCGTGACGATCGCCGGCAAGCCTTCGGGGATGACCGCCACCGCCAACGAAACGCCGGCCAAAAACATGTCATAAAGCAGCTGGCCTTGGTAAACCCCGATGAACACGGTCAATGCAGTGAGCATAAAAACGACGAAGATCAACGTTTTACCCAATTCTTTTAATTTCAATTCGAGCGGGGTCGGCACATGCTTCGTTTCATCCATCAACTTTGCGATTTTGCCGATTTCCGTGTTCATCCCCGTATGTACGACGATGCCTAAACCGCTCCCTTTCGTGACGAGCGTGCTTTTAAACACCATGTTCGCTTGGTCCTGCACCGACAGATTGTCCGAAAATATTGCATCCGCCCGCTTTTCGACGGGAAGCGATTCTCCTGTCAACATCGACTCTTCCGTCTCGAGACCATTCGCTTCGATGACCCTCAAATCCGCCGGAACACGGTCGCCCGTTTTGATCCGGACGATATCGCCGACGACAGCTTGTTCGGCGGGAAGGGTTTGCCATTCGCCATCCCTTAGCACGCGCATCGTCGGGGCAGACAATTGTTTCAATTTTTCAAGCGACTTTTCGGCGCGATGTTCCTGAAAAAAACCAATCAAACCATTTAAAATGACGATGAGCATGATTGCCAGTGCATCGACGTATTCACCAAGCAATCCGGCGATGAGCGTCGCAGCCAATAAAATGAGGACAAGGAAATCTTGAAATTGGGAAATGAAGATCAACCATAACGGTTTGCGCTCACTGACGACGATTTGATTCAATCCGTATTTCCTCTGCCGTTCCTCGACTTGACGGCTCGTCAATCCTTTTTTATGGAAAACTTCTAGTTTTCGTTCCACTTCTTCAACCGGAAGTTTGTACCAATCCATCTTCGATCCCACCCCGTCATATGCAAATCTACTTTTACCATATGTATGCGCTTTGGAAAAAAATAATGATATAATGACGAAAAGAGGTGAGAAAGATGCCATTTGACGGAATAGTCCTCAAAGCAGTCGTCGAAGAATTAAAACAGGAACTCGTCGGCGGAAGGATAGATAAAATTTATGAACCGACGGATACCGAGCTCGTCTTAACGATCCGAAACAACCGTAAAAACCATTCGCTCGTCATTTCGATTCATCCTTCTTATTTCCGCATCCACTTGACGGATACGGCGTTTCACAACCCGAGCGAGCCGCCGCTCTTTTGCATGGTCTTGCGCAAACATCTCATCGGTGCGCGCATCGAAAACTTAGAGCAGCTCGATTTGGAACGGATCGTTTGCATCGACTTTCGCGGCAAAGACGAAATCGGTGATGTGACCGAACATCAACTGATCGTCGAGTTGATGGGAAAACATAGCAACGTCATGTTGGTCGAAAAAGAGACGAAACGGATCATCAACGCGATGAAACACGTCCCTCCCGCCGTCAATCGCGTACGCACGATTTTGCCAGGGGCGACGTACGTGTTTCCACCGTCCAACAACAAACTGAATCCGTTGACGACAACCGGTGAAGATTTGCTACGCAAACTCGATTTCAATCAAGGAAAACTCGACCGCCAAATCGTCAACGCCTTGATGGGATTCTCCCCGTTTTTGGCAAAAGAACTCGTCCACCGCGCGCATTTGGGTTCCGAAAAGACGTATGAAAAACAATTTTTGAAGCTGCGCGATGAAATCATAGCAAAAAAATACGAATTTGCGACGTACGAAAACGGCAAGGAAGAATTCCACGTCATGCCGATTACGCACGCCGGGAAGAAACGTGCATTCCGGAGTGCCAATGAACTCGTCGACCGGTTTTTCGAAAATAAAGCAGAACGCGATCGCATCAAACAACGGGTGCGAGATTTGACAAGGATTTTGCAAAATGAATGGCAAAAAAATAAGCGGAAGCTGGCCATTCATCAAGAGACGATCGAAAAAGCGGAAGAAGCGGAAAAGTACAAAAAATACGGCGAATTGCTCACCGCGCACATGTACATGGTGGAAAAGGGGATGAAGTCGATCACCGTCGTCGATTATTACGATCCCGAGCAAAAAGAGTTGACGATCCCCTTAAAAGAAGACTTGACGCCGAGCGAAAACGCCCAGCGTTATTTCAACCGGTACCGGAAATTAAAACACGCCAAAGAAAAGGCGAAAGAAGAACTTGAAAAAACGAAGGCGGAAATCGCGTATTTGGAAGCGGTGTTGCATCAACTCGAACATGCTCGTGAAGAGGACATCGAAGAAATTCGCAGTGAACTGGAAGAACAAGGTTATCAAAAACAGCGGCAAACAAGAAAGAAAACCGTACCGCCTCAGCCCGACAAATTCATCTCATCCGACGGCACCGTCATCTACGTCGGAAGAAACAACAAACAAAATGAATACGTCACCCATAAGCTCGCCCATAAAGAAGACATCTGGCTTCATACGTTGAACATTCCCGGCTCGCACGTCATCATCAAATCGTCCAACCCATCGGAACAAACGCTCATGGAAGCGGCAGCACTTGCCGCCTACTACAGCAAAGCGCGGCATTCCGAATCGGTGCCGGTCGATTATACGAAAGTGAAATACGTAAAAAAACCGAAAGGCGCAAAACCTGGTTTCGTCACGTATACCGAACAGAAGACGTTGTACGTAAAACCGAAGAAGTTGAAACAGCCGGAACAACAAAAAACCACAAAACCTTAATTATAAGGTTTTGTGGTTTTTAATCAAATGAACGTTTCTTCCAACATGAGGTTGATGAAATTGTTCACTTGCGGCAATTGTTTGCACTCGGGCTGATAGCAAAGCCACGTTTTCCGGCTGATTTTTTCGCCGTCGATTTCAAGCGGTATGTAATGATACTTTTCAAACAACGATTCCGATACACTTTGCGGCAAAACAGCCATGCCCAAACCTTGTTTCATGAACTGTTTGCACGTTTCGATCTGGTCGACGCTGATTCGTTGGATCGGCTCGATTTTATTTTGGTTGGCCAGCCAATGTTTGATCACTTCTTCCAAACTGTCGTCACTCTTGAAGGAGATGAGCGGACGTTTTTTCACTTCGTCTTTCATGATCGGTTCCGTGTCGAATATGTATAGCGGGTCTTCAAACAACAAGAGGCATTCCAAATCTTTTATTTTTTCGCCCCGAACGATGGCGACATGATAGTTGATATAATCCTCTTTGATGTCGCCGCTTGTCCCCGTCACTAAATCGATCGTCACTTTCGGGAATTTTTTCGTGAATTTTGCCAATATCTTCGGCAAGTAGCGTTGGCTGATGACGGTTGAACAAGCGATTGACAACGTTCCCCGGACTTCGTTGCTCGAGGCGGCCAATTTGTTTTTAATTTCCATCTCCCGTTTGACGACTTCCCTGGCATGTTCCAAAATCATTTCGCCGCTCGGCGTCAATTGCAGCCGTTTCGCGGTGCGGATGAAAATTTTTTCGTCGAAATATTGTTCGATATACTTCAACCGTTGCGACACGGCAGGTTGGGATATTAAGATAGCTTTGGCGGTGCCACGTACCGTGCCTATCTCGGCAAGCTGGATCAACAGTTCGTAATCGCTTATCTTCATCGCTACAACCCTTACTATTTTTATTCTCTACCCTATTTTACCATAGTTGCAATTTTATTATATAGTCAATTTTTATCTAATAATTGGCGCCAGGATTTTAGTTCGTTTTTTTCCGCATTCGTTATTTTCTTTTCTTTTTCCAGCATATCGAGCAAGAAGTCGTAGCCGGTGATTGTCTCGACTGATACGCCGGCGGCTTTGAAATTCTCCTTCGCCTTTTCCAAACCATAAGAAAAAATCGCCAACACGCCGAGCACTTCCGCCCCGGCGTCGCGCAAGACGCGGACAACTTCGAGCGAAGAGCCCCCGGTTGAAATCAAATCTTCAATGACGACGATCTTTTCGCCCGGTTCAACTTTGCCTTCAATCTGGTTTCCTTTTCCGTGCCCTTTCGGCGATGACCGGACGTAGACCATCGGCAAATTCAATCGTTCGGCGAGCCAAGCGGCATGGGGGATGCCGGCCGTCGCACATCCGGCAATATTATCCGGTTCCCAACCATTTTTCTGAATCAATTCGACAAAGCCGTCCGCAATTTTCCGCCTTACGACAGGATAAGACATTGTCAACCGATTGTCGCAGTAAATCGGCGATTTTATCCCTGATGTCCACGTGAAATATTCATCGGTGCGGATTTGCACCGCTTCGATTTCCAATAAGTGGCGTGTAATTTCAGTTTTTAAATCCATGTTTCCACTCCTTTAATGCACGTTCGTAGGTTGATTTCGGGTTTTCCGCTTGCGTGATGCTCCTGCCGATGACGATCGCATCGACGCCTTCTTCCCTCGCCAAAGCCGGTGTTGCGACGCGTTTTTGATCGTCCCGTGCATCACTAGTCAAGCGGATGCCCGGCGTCACCGTTTCAAACGAATGTGCGGTCGCCTGTTTTATTTTGTGCGCTTCATAAACGGAGCAGACGACCCCGTCCGCGCCGCTTTCATAGGCGAGTTTGGCAAAATGGATGACGTTGTCAACGAGCGGGCCCGAGAGCGTCAATTCTTCATGGAGCGTGTTTTCATCCATCGAGGTCAAGATGGTGACGGCAAGCAGTTTCGTTTCGTGGCCGGCTTTGGAACCGGAAACCAACCCTTCTTTTGCCCGCTTGATCATTTCCTTTCCACCTAATGCATGGACGTTCACGTAATCGACTTCAAGGCTAGCCAAGTTGCGCATCGCCCGCATCACCGTATTTGGGATGTCGTGCAATTTCAAATCGAGGAAAATCGGGTGGCCTTGCAGTTTCAATTGTTCGATGACGGAAACGCCTTCGCGATAAAACAGTTCCATGCCGACTTTGACCGGGACACCGTTCAATCCGTTTTCATCGAGGAATCGTTTCGCATCCTTCCACGTCGGAAAATCGAGCGCCAAAAAGAGGGGCTTCATCGGTGTGCACCCCCTGTCGCTTCTTTGACAGAATGAAATCCATACCGCTCGAGAACAATCGGTAAATGTTGGATGATTTCCGGACAGACGTAAGGGTTTTGGAAATTGGCCGTTCCGACCGCCACCGCATTGGCACCTGCGAGCAAAAATTCAAGAACATCTTCGGCCGTCTGGATGCCTCCCATGCCGATGATCGGCAAAGACGTATGTTTTCTAACTTCATAAATCATCCGAATCGCAACCGGTTTGATCGCCGGACCGGATAAACCGCCGGTCTTGTTGGCGATGAGCGGTTTTTTCGTTTTCAGGTCGATTTTCATCCCTGTAAGCGTATTGATCATCGTCAACCCGTCCGCGCCTGCCGCTTCGATCGCTTTGGCCATTTGGACGATGTCGGTGACGTTCGGGGACAGTTTCACATAGACGGGGACGCTTGTCACCGCTTTTACCCTTTTTGTCACTTCTGCGGCCATATCCGGGTCGATGCCGAATTGGATGCCGCCTTCTTTTACGTTCGGGCAAGAAATGTTCAGTTCGATTGCGGCCAAATCTTCGACTTTGCTCAATTTTTTCGCCACTTCTTCATACTCTTCGACGGTACTGCCGGCGACATTGGCGATGATCGGTATATGAAACTGGCGCAAAAACGGGATTTCTTCAGCGATGATGCGATCGACGCCCGGATTTTGCAATCCGATGGCGTTCAACATCCCCGAAGCCGTTTCTGCGACGCGCGGCGTCGGATTGCCGAGCCGTTCGGTACCGGTCGCCGCTTTCATGATGACAGCACCGAGCACGCTCAAATCGTAAAACTGGCTGTATTCCCTGCCGAAACCGAAACAGCCGGAAGCGGGCATCACCGGATTTTTCAATTCCAAACCTGGCAGCGATACCGATAAATCGATCATAGTTTCACCTCATTTGCATGGAGCACCGGTCCGTCTTGGCAAATCTTTTTATATTTGTCTTTTGTATTCGTCGGGATGACACATGCATAACAAGCGCCGATGCCGCAGCCCATCCGTTCCTCAAACGACAAATAACCTTCCACACCTTCCAGTTCTTCTTTCACCGCTTTTAACATCGGAAGCGGGCCGCATGCGAAGTATCGATCGATGCCGTTAATGTCATGCACATAATCCGTCACGAAGCCTTTTTTGCCGTAAGACCCGTCATCTGTCACGATCGTTACATCGTTCCATTGTTTAAATTCCTCTTCGTAAAAGACATAATCTTTCGATTGGAAACCTAAAATCGCATGCACGTTTACGTTTAACCGTGTTAATTCTTTCGCCAAAAAGTACACGGGCGGCACGCCGATCCCGCCGCCGATGAGCAGAATCACATCATTTTCTTCGACCCGATCGAGCGGGAAACCCGTGCCGTTCGGCCCGAGCAAATCCAAATATTCGCCGGCTTCGTAACTCGCCAGTCGTCTTGTGCCGGAGCCGACCGTTTTGAATAATATCGTGAACGTATTCGTTTCGACATTTGTTTCTGCGATCGAAATCGGCCTTCTCAACGTATGGTCGGCGACTTTTATATGGACGAATTGCCCAGGTTTTGCAAATTGGCTGATATGTTCGTTTTCCAACACCATTTTCATCGTCTCTTTCGCGATTTTTTCGATTGAGACGATTTTGGCATACACTTTTTTGATCAATCATCTCACCTCTTGAGCACCGATCGTGTTGGCGGTCAACGTCATCGAATTGATGACGGTCAAAATCGCATCGGCCGTGTCCAAATTCGTCAGACTGATGACGCCGTGCTCGACCGCTTCACGTCGAATTCTGAATCCGTCCGTGCGCTGTTGTTTTCCGGACGTAATCGTATTGATGACAAACTGCACTTCGCCGTTGGTGATCAAGGACAACACGGTACGTTCCCCTTCGCCGATTTTGGCGACGGCGATGACCGGCAAGCCGCGCTTCTCTAAATACGCCGCCGTCCCTTCCGTCGCGTACAATTGGAACCCTAAGTGATGGAAGCGTCTAGCGATTTTTTCCGCTTCGGCTTTGTCTTTATCGGCGATGGTAATTAATACGGATCCTTCCGTCGGAATCGAAATGCCGGAAGCCAAAAAGCCCTTATACAACGCTTTTTCAAGCGTCTTATCGTAGCCGATCGCTTCACCGGTCGACTTCATCTCCGGTCCTAGCGACGTGTCGACGCTGCGCAATTTTTCAAACGAGAAGACTGGAAGTTTGACGTAAACATTTTTCCGTTCCGGAAGAATTTCCGTTTTGAACCCTTTGTCTTCAAGCGTCTCGCCCAAGATGCAACGCGTCGCGATGTTGGCCATCGTGATGCCGGTGATTTTGCTTAAAAACGGTATCGTCCGGCTTGCGCGCGGGTTCACTTCCAAGACGTACACTTCTTCGTCTTGGACGATGAACTGAATGTTAATTAACCCGACGACGTTCAATGTTTTTGCAATTTTATCGGTCGCTTCCAATATGTTTTGTTTCACCGTTTCGCTCAAACGTTGCGGCGGATAAACCGCAATCGAATCTCCCGAATGGACGCCCGCCCGTTCAATATGTTCCATGATGCCGGGAATGAACGTCGTCTTGCCGTCGCTGATCGCATCGACGTCGACTTCGATCCCCGTCAAGTATTGGTCGATGAGGAGCGGTTTATCTTCGCTAATATTCGTGACGATGTTGAGGTAATTCCGCAATTCTTTTTCATCGTGGACGATTTCCATTTGCGCGCCGCCGATGACGTACGAAGGACGGACCAAGACCGGATAGCCGATTTCGTTCGCCGTCTCAATCGCTTTAGCTTTATCCGTCACCGCTTTTCCATTCGGTTTTGCCAGATTCAATTCGTCAAGCAATTGTTCAAATTTATTGCGGTCTTCGGCGCGGTCGATCGCCTCCAAGCTCGTGCCCAAAATGTTGACGCCCCGTTTTTTCAAACCGCTTGCCAAATTGATCGCCGTCTGTCCGCCGAATTGGACGATAACCCCTTTCGGCTTTTCCAAGTGGACGACGTTCATCACGTCCTCAAGCGTCAGCGGCTCGAAATACAATTTGTCGGAAATGGAAAAATCGGTCGATACCGTTTCCGGGTTGTTGTTGATGATGATCGCCTCGTAACCCATTTCTTTAATTGCCAAAATCGAATGCACCGTCGCATAGTCGAATTCGATCCCTTGACCGATCCGGATCGGACCCGAACCGAGCACGATCACTTTTTCTTTTTCCGATACGATCGATTCGTTTTCCTCTTCATACGTGCTGTAAAAATAAGGTGCATCGGAATCGTAAATACCGGCGCAGCTGTCGACCATTTTATATACCGGTTTAATATTTTCTTTCATCCGGAACTCGTAAATTGCTTCGACATCGGTTTGCCAAACGCGGGCGAGCTGTTCATCGGAAAACCCGAGTCGTTTCGCCTTCCTTAACAGCCTTTCGTCAAAAGGCGCACGTTTCAGCTCCTCTTCAAAGTCGATGATCCCTTTTATTTTCGTTAAAAAGAAATGGTCGATCTTCGTATGAGCGTGAATATCGTCCACGGAGCTTTCGCGCCGGAACATTTCCGCGATGACAAATAAACGCTCGTCATCCGCTTCCTTCAAACGGCAGATCAACGTTTCATCGTCTTCGTTTTCCAGATGCGGCAAGTAAAAATCGCCATTGGCAATTTCCAGGGAGCGGATTCCTTTTAGCAGCGATTCTTCGAACGTCCGGCCGATTGCCATCACTTCCCCGGTCGCTTTCATTTGTGTTCCGAGCTTCCGATCGCCGAAAATGAACTTGTCAAACGGGAAACGCGGAATTTTCGTGACGACGTAATCGAGCGCAGGCTCGACATTGGCGTAAGTCCCTTCGTTTAACGGGTGTTTGATTTCATCAAGCGTCAAGCCAATGGCAATTTTGGCGGCGATTTTCGCAATCGGATAGCCGGTCGCTTTCGACGCCAATGCGGATGAACGGCTTACCCGCGGGTTCACCTCGATGATGTAATATTGAAAACTTTCCGGGTCGAGTGCCAATTGCACGTTGCAACCGCCTTCGATTTTCAAGGCGCGGATCAGTTTCAGCGAAACGTGGCGCAACAGCTGATATTCGCGGTCAGATAACGTCTGCGATGGCGCAACGACGATTGAATCGCCGGTATGGATGCCGACGGGATCGATATTTTCCATGTTGCAAACGACGATCGCCTGGTCTTTTTTGTCGCGGATCACTTCATATTCGATTTCTTTGAAGCCGGCGATGCTTTTTTCAACCAAACATTGACCGACGGGCGACAATTCGAGACCGTTTTTTACGATGTGGCGCAATTCCTTTTCATCATGGCACATGCCGCCGCCGGTGCCCCCCAATGTGAACGCCGGCCGGACGATCACCGGATAGCCGATTTCGTTGGCGAATACGACCGCATCCTCCACGTCGGTGACGATTTCGCTCGGGGGAACCGGTTCGTTCAGCTCTTCCATCAAAGCCCGGAATTTTTCACGGTCTTCGGCAAGTTGTATCGCCTCCAGCGATGTCCCCAACAATTCTACCTCGTATTTTTCCAAAATGCCCATGTTGTCAAGTTCAATCGCCAAGTTGAGCCCCGTCTGCCCTCCGAGCGTTGGCAATAGCGCATCAGGGCGTTCTTTTTGAATGATTTTTTTCAGAAAATCTACCGTAAGTGGTTCCATGTACACCTTGTCGGCGACCGTTTCGTCCGTCATGATTGTCGCCGGATTCGAGTTGGCCAAAATGACGGTGTACCCTTCTTCTTTCAACGCTTGACACGCTTGCGTACCGGAATAATCAAACTCTGCCGCTTGTCCGATGACGATCGGTCCCGAGCCGATGACCAAAATCGTCTCGATATCAGTCCGTTTTGCCATTTACATTGCACCGCCTTTTCGCTTACATTTTTCAATCATGTCCAAAAAGTCATCGAATAAATAGTTTGTTTCGCTTGGGCCAGGAGCCCCTTCCGGATTGAATTGAACCGAAATGGCCGGGAACCGTTTATGTTTCAATCCCGCAATCGAACCGTCGTTTGTCTCACGGAATGTCACTTCCAAATCCGTGTTTCCCAAAGAAGGTTCATCGACGGTAAAATGTCTGCTTTCCGTCGCCACGAATGTTTTATCTTTTGCCAAATCTTTGATGGCAAAATTCGTGCCGTATTTTCCGACGTGCAGTTTTTTCGTATCGGCGCCGCAAGCGAGCGCCAACAACTGATGGCCGAGACCAATGCCAAAGAGCGGCACGTTGCCGAGCAAATCTTTGATCGCATCGAGCGTCGCTGCGGCTGCTTTCGGATCCCCTGGCCCATTTGAGACGAGGACGCCGTCCGGTTTGAAACGCATGATGTCTTCCGCCGTGTAATCATAAGGGACGACCGTGACATTGCACTGCCTAGCCGTCAGTTCGTATAAAATGCTATGTTTCAAACCCAAATCGATGACCGTGATACGCGCCCCCCTGCCCGGAACGATGTAAGGCTTTGTGATCGAAGCTTCTTTTACAAAATCGCGGCTTTCCCAATCATCAAATAGCGATGCGTGAAACGCCGTTTCTTCACCGGCCGCGGTGATGATGCCCCGCATCGTTCCTTTTTTCCTCAAGATGCGGGTCAACATCCTTGTGTCGATTCCGCTAATTCCAGGAATTCCTTGTTCCTTCAAAAAAGCATCGAGCGTCTTTTCCGATCGGAAATTGGACGGCGTGTTGCAACATTCTTTGACAACGATTCCTTCGACATACGGCACAATCGATTCGAAATCGTCGCGGTTGATGCCGTAATTGCCGACCAAAGGATAGGTGAGCGTCACGATATGCCCGTTGTAATTCGGGTCGGTCAACATTTCTTGATAGCCCGTCATGCCGGCATAAAAAACGACTTCGCCGCGGGCTTGCCCTTCACTGCCAAACGCGTTTCCGGTCAATACCGTCCCATCTTCCAATATCAAACTGCGCTTAAGCATTTAAATCACCTTCGTAAACAATTTCCCCGCCGAAAATCGTCAACATCGGAATGCCATAAACTTTCCAGCCATCAAATGGCGTGTTTTTCCCTTTCGAGCGGAAACTCGATGCATCGATCGTTTCTTCACGTTCCAAATCGATCAACGTCAAATCCGCAGCTCCCCCTTCTTTTAACGCGCCGTAAGGCAAATTAAACGTCTTTGCCGGGTTGATCGTAAATTGTTCGATCAACCGTTCCAACGTCATCATCCCTTTTTTCACAAAATGTGTATACATGAGCGGAAAGGCCGTTTCCAAGCCGACGATGCCAAACGGCGCTTTCAAAAAGCCTTGCGCTTTTTCATCTTCCGTGTGTGGTGCATGATCGGTCGCGATGAAATCGATCGTTCCATCGAACAGTCCTTCGATGAGCGCTTCACGGTCTTCTGTTGAGCGAAGCGGCGGATTCATCTTGAAATTGGCGTCGTCTTCCAAAATGTCTTCTTCCGTCAATAATAGATGATGTGGCGTCACTTCCGCTGTGACACGGATTCCTGCCCGTTTTGCGTCGCGGATGACGCGTACGCTTTCTTTCGTACTGACGTGGCAGACGTGGTAATGGCATCCCGCCTCTTCTGCCAAAAGCACATCGCGGGCGATATGAACCGCTTCACTGACGCTTAAAATGCCGGGCAAACGCAAACGTCTGCTCACTTCCCCTTCATGGATCACACCGCCGTAAAGGAGCGAGTTATCTTCGCAATGCGCGACGATCGCTTTGTCGTTTTTTGCCGCTTCTCGCATCGCTTCGAGCATTTTTCCCGCTTCCTGCACGCCGACACCATCGTCGGTAAAGGCAAAGACACCCATTTTCGCCAATTCCGCTATATCCGTTAGTTCCTCTCCTTTTAAGCCTTTTGTGATGGAGCCGTAAGGTAATACGCGGATGATGGCATCTTCGTTGATCCTTTCCAGCAAATCGCTGATGACGTCTTTATTGTCGGGGACGGGATTCGTGTTCGGCATCGCGCAAATCGTCGTATATCCGCCGCGCGCCGCTGCCATCGTCCCTGTCCGAATCGTCTCCTTATGTTCCCCGCCCGGTTCCCTTAAGTGGACGTGGACGTCGATGAATCCCGGAGTGACCAACATGCCTTTGCCATCGATGATGCGTTCGGCATTTTCCTCGATTTCCGTTTCCGAAATCCGTTTGATGATCCCCTCTTCGATGAGAATCTCGCACGATTCCAACTCGTTTCCTTTTTTGACGCGTTTAACATTTTTCAAGATCGTCTTCATCGATAAGCCCCCAATTTCGTAATAATTTCGTCAATATCGCCATACGGATGTACACTCCGTTTTGCATCTGTTTAAAAATCCTTGAGCGTTCCGCTTCCACCAACGCCGCATCGATTTCGACTCCGCGGTTGACCGGCCCCGGATGCATAATGATCGCATCGCTTTTCATGTTTCGTTCGCGTTCAATGGTTAAGCCATAACGTTCATGATAATTGTCGAGCGTTGTTTCGGATTCCTTTTCGTGACGTTCGTGCTGGATGCGCAAAAGCATCAATACATCGGCAAAACGCACCGCTTCGTCGATTTCCACGTACGGGTATTTGCCGTCTTCATCCATATGTTCATTCGGCCCCGAGACGAACACTTGCGCGCCCAATTTGTCGAGCAAATCAGCGCTGGAATGTGCCACGCGGCTATGTTTAATATCACCTGCGATGACGACGTTCAACCCTTCAAAACGGTGAAATTCGTGAAAAATCGTATATGCGTCCAATAAGCTTTGTGTCGGGTGCGCTTTTTTCCCCGCCCCGCCGTTGATGACCGGGATTGAAACGTATGGTGTGATTTGTTTCGCCCAATCATCGTCGCGGTGGCGGATGACGACGATGTTCGCCCCGATCGCTTCAAACGTTTTTACGGTGTCGAGCAACGTTTCACCTTTGTTGATGCTGGACAGTTCAGGTTGAAAATCCAACGCTTCGATGCGCAATTTCCGTTCCGCCACGATAAAACTCGTTTTCGTCCGTGTGCTCGGTTCAAAAAACAAATTTCCGGCAAAAAGTTGTTTTTTGATCGCATACCTCCCATGTTGAAAACGGTCGGCCAATTGAAATATTTCTTGAATATCACTTATTTCCAAGTCATCCACTGTGATGAGATGGTCCATCCATTATACACCTCTTTACAGAAGTTAGATAAACTTTCGGTATAAAAAATGCCTCTTTGCACAAAAAGGTTGCAAAGAGGCATAAAAAGGCACAATAAACCCATTTTGCAACCCTTTTAAATCTCACAGGATTTAATTAAAGGAATTGCTAACGTTTTTCATATATTCCAACTTCATCTTTCCGATCGATTTCTTCCACACGGACGACGATGATTTCGGATTTTGATGTAGGGATGTTTTTCCCGACGTAATCAGCCCGGATAGGCAGTTCGCGATGACCGCGGTCGACGAGCACCGCCAGTTGAATCTGCGCCGGGCGGCCGATGTCCATGATCGCATCCATCGCAGCCCGCACCGTCCGCCCCGTATACAGCACGTCATCGACGAGAACAACAGTCTTATTCACCAGATCGACATCAATTTTCGTCGCGATCAATTTCGCGTCATCTTGTTTTTCTTCCAAATCATCGCGGTATAATGTAATATCAAGCTCCCCGTATGGAACATCGATTGCTTCAATTTGTTTGATCTTTTCCTTTAAACGTTTCGCAAGCGGAATGCCGCGCGTTTTGATCCCGACAAGGACGAGGTTGTCCCCGCCTTTGTTTCGTTCCAAGATTTCGTGAGCAATTCGCGTAATCGCTCGGTTCATCGCTGCTTTATCCAAAATGGTCGTCTTTTTTTCCATTCGTTCGCTGCACCACCTAAGTATTGTATGTATGAAAAAAACCTTTTGCCGGAAAAAGAGGCAAAAGGTTTGCAGGCAGAAAGTAGGCATACGGATTCCCATATGCGATCGCTTCAAACCCTTTATAGCCTCTCTGGACTATATTAAAGGTTTTTCGTATGAACTTCTCTTGTATTATCACAAATCACACTTGTGAAGTCAAGCCTTATTTCGGCATATTTTCAACAAGTTTTCGAAATCTTGCGGCCGTTCGACGGAAAACTCAACATACTCTTCTTTGCGGGGATGGACGAAGCCCAACGTTTTGGCAAATAATGCTTGATGTTGAATCAAGTCTGTCTTGAACGGGCTGTACAGTCTGTCACCGACAATCGGATGATTGATATATTGCATGTGGACACGGATTTGATGGGTTCTTCCGGTAATGAGGCTGCATTCGACATGTGTATAGCCGTTCATACGTTCCAACACGTTAAAATGGGTTTCGGCGTCTTTTCCGGATGAAACGACGGCCATTTTCGCCCTGTTTTTCGGATCGCGTCCAATCGGCGCTTGGATGACACCGTTGTCGAATTCAATTTCACCATGTACGATTGCTTCGTAAATGCGCTTCACTAAATGATGTTTAAACTGATCTTTCAAATTGGCGTGCGTTTCATTGTTTTTGCATACGACCAACACGCCGCTCGTGTATTGGTCGAGACGATGGACGATCCCCGGCCGCTCTTCGCCGCTTAAGGTGGACAATTGATCGGTGTAATGTTTCAACGCATTTACGAGCGTGCCTGATTGGACGTGTTCCGTTGGATGGACGAGCATGCCTTTCGGCTTGTTGATGACGATGATGTCATCATCTTCGTATATGATATCCAAAGGGATCGGTTCAGGTTCGATGTAAAACAACGCATCTTCAGGAACAAACCATTGGACGACGTCGCCTCGTTTGCATTTATAATTCGCTTTTACCGTTTTATTATTCACTTTGACGTTTTGGTCTTTGATCCACGTTTGTATTTGTTGACGTGAATAACCGCCGTTTAACATGACAAGCAATTTATCGATTCGGGTATTTTCTTCATCTCCTGTCACTACATGTTCGTATACATACAATCGAGTCACGTCCTTTTCTTGTTTCTTTCATCATAAAATAGAGCTATCAAAAATAATACGACTCCGATGAAAAGAAACGAGTCGGCAACGTTGAAAATGGGATAATCGTAAGTAAAAATCATGACATCGATAAAATCGACGACCTCTTTGCGAAATAGGCGATCGATGAAATTTCCGATCGCGCCGCCGAGAATAAATGCAATCGCAATCCGTTGCAAGATGCTCTCCGACGTGTGCTTATGGAGATAATAGATCAAACCGATGACGACAATGACGGTGATGATATAAAAAAACAACATCTGGTTTTGCAAAATTCCCCACGCCGCTCCTTTGTTGCGATGCGACGTGATATATAAAAAATCGTCGATGAGCGTAATCCTTTCTCCCAATTCCATATGTTTTACGATCAGCCACTTCGTCCATTGGTCGAATAAGATGATGGCCAGTGCAATGATGTAATATCGGTGCATACGATTTTTCCCCTTTTTTCCAATCTCATTTCTCTTCTACGATTAAAAGTGCCCTCTAATAAGCGTAAATGTATTTTTCGCTTTGTGCAAGTGAAATAAAAAAAACAGAATCTAGAGCTATTTTATGATGATAAAATAGATAGATTCTGTTTTTTTATCTCGTTTATTTTGAAATGACGTCGCTGTAATGTTCTTCCACGATGTCCGCACAACGTTGGCACAATGTCGGATATTTTTCGTTTTCGCCGACGGAATGGGACATGACCCAACAACGTTCACATTTTTCGCCCGGATGCTTTTCGACGAAAATGTTGACTAAATTGTATTCGCGCCCCTCAGGTCCTACTTCCCCGATATTGGCTTCGGAAACGATCAACAATTGATGCAAATGTGGAATGGATGATAAAACTTCTTTCGTGTATTCGTCCTTCGGTTCAATCGTAATTTTTGCTTCGAGCGGTTTTCCGATCAATTTTTCGTTCCGCTTTTCTTCGAGCGCTTTTAATACGTCGTCGCGCACTTTCATGAAGTGCTCCCATTTTCTGATCATCTCTTCCGTCACGAGCGGGAGTTCGCGGCTTTCCGGAATATCGGTGAGCTGCGCAAACGGCGCTTCGACGTACTTGATATGCTCCCACACCTCTTCGGTCGTATGCGGGATGATCGGCGTCAGCAACTTCACTAGCGACAAGAGCGTTTCATAGTACACCGTTTGAATGCTGCGGCGGCGCTTGTCGTTCGGCGCTTCGATGTATAAAATGTCTTTTGCGAAATCCAAATAGAACGCACTCAACTCAAGCGTCATGAAGTTCAAAATTTCATGGAAGCCGTCTTGGAAATTGTATTCATCGTAGCTTGCACGAACGTTCTTGATCACTTGTTGCAAGCGATAAAGCATGTATAAATCGATTTCTTCGAGTTCATCTTCTTTCAGCGCATCGACGTTCGGGTCGAAATCTTGCAAGTTGCCGAGCAAGAAACGGAACGTGTTACGAACTTTGCGATAGTTTTCCGCCACTTGTTTTAAAATGTCATCGGAAATTCTGACGTCCGCTTGGTAATCGACGGATGCCACCCAAAGGCGCAAAATATCCGTACCGTATTGCTTTTGAATTTTCGCCGGTTCTACGACGTTGCCGAGCGATTTGCTCATTTTGCGGCCTTCTCCGTCCAAAACGAATCCGTGGCTGACGACGCCTTTATACGGCGCTTTCCCCGTCGTTGCAACAGCTGTCGACAACGATGAGTTAAACCATCCGCGGTATTGGTCGGAACCTTCCAAATAAATGTCCGCCGGACGGCGCAACCCTTCGCGCTGGTTGAGCACCGCTTCGTGCGATGAACCGGAGTCGAACCATACGTCCATAATATCCGTTTCTTTCGTAAACTTGCCGTTCGGGCTATGTTCAGACGTGAACCCTTCAGGCAACAGGTCTTTTGCGTCCCATTCAAACCAGATGTTTGAACCGTGTTCGCGGAACAAGTTGGACACGTGTTCGATCGTTTCATCGGTGATGATCGGTGTGCCGTCTTCGCCATAAAAGACCGGAATCGGGACACCCCACGTCCGCTGGCGGGAAATGCACCAATCCTCACGATCGCGCACCATGTTATAAATCCGCGTTTCTCCCCAATGTGGATACCATTGGACGTTACGGATTTCTTTCAAGATGTCATCGCGGAAGTCTTTGATGGACGCAAACCACTGTGACGTCGCTCTAAAAATCGTCGGTTGTTTCGTGCGCCAATCGTGTGGATACGAGTGCGTAATGAATGTAAAATGCAACAAAGCTCCCGCTTCTTTCAACTTTTCCGTGACGACTTTGTTGGCATCTTCATAAAACAAACCTTCAAACCCCGGTGCTTCGTCGGTGAATTTTCCTTGTTCGTCAACCGGGCAAAATGCTTCGATGCCGTATTGTTTCGATACGTAAAAGTCTTCCTCCCCGTGTCCTGGCGCTGTATGGACGCATCCTGTACCCGATTCCGTCGTGACGTGCGTTCCGAGCATGACTAAGATGTCACGATCGTAGAAAGGGTGTTTGGCGACGATGCGCTCCGCTTCACGCCCCATGAATGTTTTCAAGACATCATAGTTTTCCCATTCAAGTTTTTCGGCAATTTGTTCAACCAAATCGTGGGCGACGACAAAACGGTCAGCGTCGACTTTGACGACATCGTATTGCAAATCCGGATGCAGCGTGATGCCCAAGCTCGCCGGTATCGTCCAAGGAGTCGTCGTCCAAATGACGATTTTCGTGCCGTTTTCTAACACGCCTTTTCCGTCGATGACTTCGTAGGCGACATAAATCGACGGCGAACGTTTATCTTTATATTCAATTTCCGCTTCTGCCAGAGCCGATTCGGATGAAGGCGACCAATAAACAGGCTTGTAACCTTTGTAAATGTAGCCTTTTTTCGCCATTTCCCCGAACACTTTAATTTGGGCCGCTTCATATTCTTTCGTCAATGTCAAATATGGGTTTTCCCAATCGCCAAGGGAACCGAACGATTTCCGCTGTTCCTTTTGGCGTTCCACTTGCTCAAGCGCATATTGGGCGCATTTTTCCCTAAATTCGGAAACGCTGAAATTTTTTCTGTCGATATTTTCTTTTTTGATGAGCGCTGTTTCAATCGGGAGTCCATGTGTGTCCCATCCAGGCACGTACGGTGCATGATAACCGGACATCGATTTGTAACGGACGATGAAATCTTTTAAAATCTGGTTCAACGCATGCCCGATGTGCAAGTCGCCGTTGGCGTAAGGTGGTCCGTCATGCAAGATGAACAGCGGTCTTCCTTTCGTGCGTTCTTGCACCTTTTCGTACAATTTTTCTTCTTCCCATTGTTTGCGACGAATTGGTTCTTTATTCGGCAAATTTCCCCGCATTGGAAATTCCGTTTTAGGCATCAACAGTGTCTCTTTATAATCCATTTATTTATGTCCTCCTTCAATATAAACTATGTGCGAAGTTTGGCATCATTGACGGATCGCCTCGAAACATTAAATAAAAAAATCCTCATAATCCCTTAAGGGACGAGGACTCCCGCGGCACCACCCTTATCCAAGTTCAAGCGCAAACATTATGCTTCCATCATGTTGACGTGATTAATCCGTCCCGTTTCGGTCACCGTTCAAATGGATGCATCAACATGTCTCGGATCGAATGATCGTGCCAGGCTTCCACCGTTTCCTGGTGCGCTGAACATTGCTGCTTCGATAAAACGCATGTTTCGTATGAAAGGTTGATGAATGTCATGTTTTTTATACATTATAGCATAAAAGCGGGAAAAATATAGCGAAAAAAATGTTACAACGACTCTTCTTGCGTCGTTTCTTCTTCATTTTCGTTCATCATTTGCAAAAACTCTTCCCAATCGTCACTGTTCAACATATCGAGCTGCGCTTCTATCAACATTTTTAAACGTGTACGGAACACTTTTGCTTGTTTGCGGACTTCTTCGGAAGCGATTTGGATTTTGCGGGACTCTTCCAACGCTTCATTGATGATGCGGTCGGCATTTTTCTCCGCTTCTTTAATGATCAGTTTCGCTTCTTTTTGCGCGTTTTGTTTCAATTCTTCCGCCGTTTCCTGCGCGACGATCAACGATTTGTTCAACGAATCTTCGATGCTGTTGAAATGTTCGATCCGTTCGTTCAATTCTTCGATTTCTTTTCGCATTTGTTTATTTTCGCGCAAAATCATCTCGTAATCTTTGATGATTTGATCGAGAAAATCATTCACTTCGTCTTCGTTATATCCACGGAAATTGCGGCTGAATTCCTTGTTGTGAATATCCAATGGCGATAATGGCATGGATGCACCTCCTGTTTTTGCTCTTTGACGAGACCATCAATAATTATGTATATATTATACGATTTTTCGGGAATTTTCTACTATCTTCATGCTAAACGGCTAACGACGATCCGGATTTTGTCTTTCTTCGTTTTTCCGGCAATTTTGTCAAGTTTTGAACGACCGAATCCACGTGCGGAAATCATATCCCCTTCTTCAAGCAGCGTCGCCTGGTCCGTTTCGAGAGCGTAATTGACGGACACTTTTTCTTGTTTGATCAGTTTCGCAGCTTCCGTCCGCGAAAGATGAAAAATCGTCTTTAGAACGACATCCAAACGCAAAGAGCTGACGGTGTACACTTTTGACACCCAATTTTCCTCGCTTTTTTGTATGGAAGAAAGAGGGATTTCTTTGAATGAAACAGTTGCCCGTTTTATTTTCGTCAAATGTTGCATGACATAATGTTTGAACGATTCCGTCGTTATGATTTGAACGGCTCCATCTTCGACGATGATGTCGCCGATCATTTTGCGGTCGATTCCCAAAGAGGTAAAAGCCCCGAGTACGTCGCGATGAGACAACGTTTGAAATTGCGGATTGTATTCCGCTTTTAACGCGACGATCTCAAAATCGTCTTCCTCAATTTCGACAAAAGACGGTGCGATGATTGCCCGTTGTCTTTCTGCACCTTCGATTCCGCCGGAAAAATAGTATTTGACTTCGTCATTCCGCAATCCGATGACCGATTCGACAATGTGCCGTTCACGCGGATTCAAAAAATCGGTCACATAAACGGCATAGTTGTCCCTCGCATGATGCATCCAATCGAGAACGCGGTCGATGAAAGGATGTTCATGTTCGCGAAAATGTTGATAAATGCCCACTTGATCACCCTGCAAAATGGCTGATCCATGAAAAAATTTCCGCTAAACCCCGCGGGATCAAATAATGCAGCACCAACAGCGCTACGATCGGTGATATGTCAATCATGCCGATTGGCGGAATGATTTTGCGAAACGGCTCCAAATAAGGTTCCACAATCACGCCCAAATAATAACCGAATTGGGATTCACGCGCCCCTGGAAACCAAGACATTAAAATGTAGACGATAATGGCAAATCCATAAAGTTGGATCAAATACATGATTATTTCAAAAATTGTCCCTAACATACTACAACCATCCTTTACAAATCATCATCGATGGAAGACACGGATATCGCGCCTTTCACCTCGACATTTTCCGGTGTGCATAAAAAGGTTGCGACACCAAGTTTTTGTATATCCCCTTTTATAGCATATACTGTTCCACTTAAAAAGTCGACAATTCTTTTTGCTTGTTGACGGTCGACTTTTTGCAAATTGATGACGACAGCCCGTTTGTTCAACAAGTTGTCGGCAATTTCCTGCACTTCGCTGTATGACTTCGGTTCGTACAACATCACTTTGGATGTCGCCGTTTCAATTTTCGTCAAATTGATGACGTTTTTATCATCTTTGTTTTTCCGACCCGTTTCACTTTTCTCCTCGACTTCGATTTCCTCGATATAGGCGAATTCTTCGTCCGTGTTGAAAAAGTTTTTTAACCGATCTTTAAAACGCATGGCTTTCACCTCTTTATCCAAATTCGTCAACCGACCAAGACGGAACCGATGCGAATATGGGTCGCTCCTTCTTCGATGGCGATTTCATAATCGTTGCTCATGCCCATCGATAAATACTCACACGGTGCATGCGGCAAGTTTTTGCTTCTTATCTCGTCGCGCAATAGGCGCAATTTGCGGAATACGCCGCGGATGACGTTTTCGTCGTCGGTATGCGGTGCCATCGTCATCAATCCGACGACTTTCACTTTCTCATATGCTTTCAACTGATCGATGAACTCATGGACTTCGTCCGGATGCAAACCGTGTTTTGATTCTTCGCCGCTTACGTTCACCTGCACAAAGCAAGGAATCGTTTCGTCGGAACGTTTATTGATCTGTTTTGCCACCGATAACCGTTCCAGCGAATGGATCATCGACACTTTGCCGATGATATCTTTCACTTTGCGCGATTGCAGCGTTCCGATAAAGTGCCAACGTGCGCGGTCGCCAATCGCTTCATATTTGCGCAGCATTTCATCGGTCCGGTTTTCGCCGACATCGACAATGCCGGCATCCAACAATTCGATCGTACGCTCGATCGAAACGTATTTCGTCACTCCGATGATCGTGATATCGCTCGGGTCGCGCTTTGCCCGTTTGCACGCATTTTCGATATTTTGCTTCAATGTTTGCAAATTGTCGTGAATACTCATCGGCTGTGATCTCTCCTATTCGACTGCTTAGTTGCACATTTCACTTTATATTATACTATCTTAACACATTTTGCGAAATGTTCATTCATTCTCTTTCGGTTCGATTTTTCTTCGTTCTTTCGCGTCTTCATCAATCAAGATGAAATCATCGCCGATCGTCACGATTTGTTCCCAAGGGATGACCATTTCCGCCATCCGGTTGAACAAACTCCCCCCTTGTTGCCGCGTATGCACGACGAGCGACGTGATATAACCTCTTTCGTCATCCAACTCAAAATCGACGATGAAACCGAGCCGTTTGCCCGTCTTCAACATGACGACTTCTTTCGTCTGCAATTCAGATAAAGAAATCATGATCATCACCACCTATTTATATATATGAATGGCGAAACGCATATACAATTGTTTCTGTACAAAAAAAACCAAGGGTGAAAACACCCTTGGTTTTCCGACTTATTTCAAACGTTTCTATGTAAACATTTCGTTCGTCATCTGTTCGATCGCCGCTTTTTCCAAACGGGATACTTGCGCTTGGGAAATGCCGATTTCCTCCGCCACCTCCATTTGCGTTTTTCCTTGGTAAAATCGTTTTTGCAAAATCAATTTCTCCCGTTCGTTCAATAAATATAGCCCTTCCTTCAAAGATAAATAGTCGTCCCAATTTTCATCGGAAATTTTCTCATCGCTCACTTGGTCCAATACGTATATGGGGTCGCCTTCGTCCTGGTAAATCGGTTCGAACAAAGAGACAGGGTCTTGGATGGCGTCGATGGCAAATACAACTTCTTCCTGAGGGATGCCCAATTCTTCGGCGATTTCTTGAGGCGTAGGTTCTTTGTGCGTTTTTTGTATCAATTTTTCTCTTACTTGCAACGCTTTGTATGCGGTATCCCGTAAAGACCTCGACACTCTGATGGGGTTGTTGTCGCGTAAATATCGTTTAATTTCCCCGATGATCATCGGTACGGCATATGTGGAAAAACGTACGTTATGTTTCAAATCAAAATTATCTATCGATTTCATGAGTCCGATACAACCAACTTGGAACAGGTCATCTGCGTTCTCGCCCCGGTTATTGAACCGTTTGATGACGCTTAAGACTAATCGCAAATTGCCGTTGATGAGCTTTTCGCGCGCTTCTTGGACATTTTCGTTCCTTTCAATCTGCTTAAACAATTCTTTCATCTCTTCGTTCTTCAAAACCGGCAATTTCGATGTATCGACTCCGCAAATGTCAACCTTATTTTTGATCAAGCTTACCCCTCCCGTGATGTCACTCGTCAGGTGTCATTATGTCCGGAAGGGTTTTGTTTTATGCGCCAAAAAATTGCCACAAATTGGTATGGATGAAGGGCGCTCGTCTCATCTGCCTTTGTGGGTCAAACCATTTTTTGGAATTCTTTTTGCAATTGTTTGATAATCTTTTTTTCGAGACGCGATATATACGATTGTGAAATGCCCAACATTTCCGCCACATCTTTTTGTGTTTTGCTCTCATCGCCGACCAAACCGAAGCGCAGCTCCATAATCTTCTTCTCACGTCCTTTCAACGTCGATAGCGCTTGAACGAGCAACTGTTTATCGACTTTCGATTCCAAGTTGCGCGTAATGACGTCATCTTCAGTTCCGAGCACATCGGACAACAACAGTTCGTTTCCATCCCAATCGACGTTCAACGGTTCATCCAACGACACTTCCGTCTTCACACGGCTGTTTTTGCGCAAATACATCAAAATTTCATTTTCGATGCAGCGCGACGCGTATGTAGCCAACTTGATATTCTTGTTCGGATTGAACGTATTGACCGCTTTGATCAACCCGATGGAGCCGATGCTGATCAAATCTTCAATGTGGATGCCGGTATTTTCAAATTTGCGGGCGATGTAGACGACGAGGCGCAAATTATGTTCAATGAGCCTCGCCCGGGCTTCTTCGTCGCCCGTCGGCAAAAGCTCGATCAGCCGCTTTTCTTCTTCTTGATCGAGCGGCGCGGGCAACGCCGTTTTGCTTCCGATGTAATAGACGCGCTCTTTCGTTATGCCCAATTTGGCCAACAATTTAAACAACAATTCGCGAATCTTTTTCACCTTGCATTCTCCTCGCTATCAATTATTGACGGAACATTCAACGAGATGATTCAACAGGCTGCAATGCGACCAAATGCGGATGCAAAAGACAATGGTACGAATCATCATTCGTCATCGGCGATATTTGAATGCCAACGAGAACTTTTTGCACGACGATTTTGCTCGTTTCCGTTTGGATCGTCAGTTTGTCCGGTTTAATCGCAAACAAATAATGGTTTTCCCCGGCGATCGTTTTAAAAGGGATGATTAAAAATAAATGACGCAAATGGAACGGTATCCGCTCGACATCGTCCGTGGCAATCGCTCGCCTCACATTTTCCCAGTCATCAATAGAAAAAAATTGTTTCATAAAAATGCTGTCGCAGACGATGACAGGCCGATTCGTGATTGGATCGACCAATTGGTTGCCGCTGTCCAAAAAACCGGTCGTTTGAAAACGACTGTCATTGAATTCCAACGTGATTTTGTACATATGCCCACGCTGGATGCGATCGAGGATGAGCCGGTCCGACCATGTTTTTGCAACGTACAATGAAATCGGGAAGCCCAATAAAATGACGACTAAACTGATTTCGTCATGCTGGATGTTGTCTACGTAAAGCAAAAATTTTTTCAATGAAGTTTCAACCGAATAATCCAATAAGTAATGAATGCTTAAAATGCTTCCGCCGGCGATGAATGAAACGGCATAAAACGTGATCAATTGTTTGACCGTTTGCTGAATCGACTTGTAACCGAAAGTTAGAAGCACGATCAAAATCGAATAGAACGTTTTTGCCGAAAAAGTGTTAAAAATGGAATGAGGAAAATATAATGTTAGTGGAACGAACAGTGTAGCTACCACCGTTCCGAGCAGCAATCGCCGCCATGGAATGGTCGTTTTTACGATGTAGCTCACGACGAACAAAATCGCACCATTAAACAGAAAACTGAGCAATAAAACAAAGTCCAAATAGATGGTCACATTTATTTTGCCCCCATGAACATTGTTGTACTAAAACTATATAACAAGCTGATAAAAAACGTTGTCGGTTTTTAAAACAGGTGTTTTTCTCATTTAGACATATTGCTACGATAAATGCGGGAAAATCGAGTGAAAAATGAAAAAACCGACCATGCCAATTCGTTTGGCATAGTCGGTACTTGGACCAACAACATGTCAAATTGTCAAAAAACGATGTGCACACCCGGTGGTTCGACAATCTTTTTATCACAGAACCACGTTCAGGAAGAAATCAAGCAACCGAACGATTCGGGAGCATTCCCGAAGTGATCCATAAGCGACAGCGATTAACATTTTTCATCAGGCGCGGTGCGAGACGACAAACGTCCGCCCATCATTCCACCTTCGTTCCCTAAGTTAACGATTACGGTTACGGTTGCGCAAAAATGTTGGGATGTCCAATGTTTCTTCATCATGGAACGGATCGTTTACCGGAATGTCAGCCTCGCGTCTTTTCGTTTGCTCCTTGTATTCCGGTGTCTTTTTAACATTCGGCATACGTTGCGTCGGACGATTCGCTTTTTTCGACTCGTCAAAACCAGTCGCAATGACGGTCACGACGATTTCATCTTTCAAATTTTCATTGATGACACTGCCGAAAATCACTTGGACATCTTCATCAGCGGCAGAAATGACCAAATCGGCTGCTTCTTGAACTTCGAACAAGCTCAAGCTTGGACCGCCCGAGATGTTCATCAACACGCCTTTTGCGCCGTCAATCGTCGTCTCCAACAACGGCGAAGAAATCGCTTTTTTCGCCGCTTCGACCGCGCGGTTTTCCCCAGTGGCGACACCGATTCCCATCAATGCGGAACCTTTGTTGGACATGATTGTTTTGACGTCCGCGAAGTCGACGTTGATGAGCCCCGGCTTGGCAATCAAATCGGAAATTCCCTGTACACCTTGACGCAAGACGTTGTCCGCTTCTTTGAACGCCTCGAGCATCGGTGTGTTTTTGTCAACGATTTCCAATAACCGGTCATTCGGGATGACGATCAACGTATCGACACATTCTTTTAAAGCTTCAATTCCCGCGCTAGCTTGTTTTTGCCTGCGAATTCCTTCGAAAGAAAACGGACGCGTCACAACGCCGACAGTTAAAGCGCCTAAATCTTTGGCGATTTGCGCAATGATCGGAGCTGCTCCCGTACCGGTGCCACCGCCTTCACCAGCCGTGATGAAGACCATGTCGGCGCCTTTTATCACTTCTTCAATTTGTTCTCTGCTCTCTTCCGCCGCTTTTTTGCCAATTTCCGGATTCGCTCCGGCCCCTAATCCACGTGTCAATTTTTCACCGATTTGCAATTTAATTTCCGCTTTTGACATGTTCAACGCTTGTGCATCGGTGTTTACAGCGATGAATTCCACCCCTTCGACACCGTGTTCGATCATCCGATTTACGGCGTTGTTGCCGCCGCCGCCGACACCGATGACTTTTATAACAGCTAGTTGATCCATACTAGTATCGAATTCTAACATAATTTGTCCTCCTAAATTAAAGTGCTCACTTTAAAATTTTATCGGTTATTCGAAAAACGATTTAAGGAAGCTCGTCACTTTTGATTGTTTTGGTTCATCTTGCTGTTTCTGTCTGCGATCTAGGTTTTTCGTTCTAGAAGCGTTCGGTTTTTCTTCGATGATGACGGAAGGTTCAAAATGTTTTCCTTGAATTTTCGCATTTTGGTGTGCGAATTGGATTGTCCCTATTCCTACCGTATATTGCGGTTCCCGAACACCGATATAATCCGGTATGGCGATACGCGCATTTGACTGAAAGACGGCTTGCGCCAAATCAAGCGCCCCCGGCATTTTCATCGTGCCCCCGGTTAAAACGTAGCCTCCGCGCAGTTCATGATAGCCCAAACGTCTCAGTTCGCGCTGCGCCAGTTCAAATATTTCCTCTAATCTTGCTTCAATGATATCAGAAATTTGCAATTGGTTAAACGTTTTTTTCTGATTGCTGCCAATGATGGCAACATCGAACGTTTCCTCTTCGTCCGCCGTTTCATAGAAGGCATGTCCATAATTCAGTTTCACTTCTTCAGCCTCTTCCGTCGAAGTTCTTAAACCGATCGACAAATCTTTCGTAATATTTTCGCCGCCTAACGGTATGATGGAAGTGGCTGCCAAAAAGTCATCTTCAAAAACGGACACCGTCGTGCAGCCGCCGCCGACATCGATCAAAGCGACGCCTAATGCACGTTCGTCTTTCGATAAGGCGATCGAACCTGCCGCAAGTGGCTGTAACACGACATCGATCACATTCAACCCGGCTCGTTCGACGCATTTCAAAATGTTATGTAAAACCGTTTTTGAAGTAGTGATAATCGTTCCTTCCATTTCGAGCCTTACGCCGATCATCCCTCGCGGATCGCTGATTTCATCAAACCCATCGACGATGAACTGTTTCGGGATGACGTCGATGATTTCCCGTTCCGGCGGTATCGACATCACTTGCGCGCCCTCGATGACGCGTTTGACATCTTCATCGCCAATTTCGCGGTCTTCGCTCTGCACCGCCACGACGCCATGGCACGGATGCAATTGCACGTGATTGGCATTCACGGCGACGATGACGTTGTGGATGGACATATCCACCATATGCTCGGCGTTTTCGACGGCGTTTTTGATCGATTGGACGGCTTCGTCAATATCCACGATGGCCCCTTTTCGTAAACCTTTCGATTTTGCGGTACCCACCCCGATAATATTGAGCGAATCATTCATCACTTCGCCGACGATGACCTTTATTTCCGACGTACCGATATCTAAACTGACCAATATTTCATTGCTATTCATTCATCAGGCACCTCCACACATGAAAACCCTATTTTAACGTTTCAACGTAGACGCCGACATCCATATGGATGATCGCCTTTTGCTTTTCATCCAGCTGGGCGATGATGGAAGGGTAGGAATTGATTTTGCTTGCGAGATCGCGGATGCTGGCGTTAACGATATAGCCGTCATTCATATAGAGGACGATTTTATATTTATTTTTATCCGTGGGCTTCCAATGAATCTCGGAAATTAATTTTAATATATAATCAGGTATCTCTTTCATCTCTTCGGCTAACCGCGTCAAATATTCCTCATCGGAAAAATTCACGAAAAAAGGAACATGGTTCAGCATTTCGAACTCGATATTTTTGACGATCGTCCCTTCTTCCGTAATCGGAAGATATTGCTGTCCGCTTTTCACGTAGCCGATGACGCGGCGTTCTTCCACTTCTATTGAAATCGTCTGCGGCAATTTCCGTTCGACATGCACATTTTTAATGAGCGGATGTTGAGAGATCTTTTTTGCCACATCTTTCGGATAAACGCGCCAAATGTTCGAACCTGCTTCCAATCGACTATATTCGACGATTTGCGCTTCCGGAATCATCGCATTCCCTTTTACCTCGATCGTTTTTATATCGCTGAATGGCGATTGCAAATAAACGATGATGGCAATCAACACGAAAAAGAGGGTCAAATATGACAACAACGTCCGATTCGCTTTTTTCCTTCTCGCTTCTTTCAATTTTGGGATGCGATCTTCTATCGAAACGATCTTTTCTTCTTCCATGGAATGCTCCTTCAGATCGAAACAAATACTATTAGTTACAATAATAAAATTATAACATAGAATGTTGGGAAACACGTAATGGATATTGAATTTTTCAGGCGATTTTTATACATTTTTCGTATATGTACTAATATTCAGCAAAATCCCCATCGATGCGAGGGTGAGCGTCAGTGAAGAGCCGCCGTAACTTAAAAACGGCAGCGTGATTCCAGTTATTGGAATCAATCCGATGACGACGCTGATGTTGATCATGAATTGGATCGTCACCATCAAAACGATTCCAATCGCCGCATAACGAAGGAACGGATCGAGGCTCAAATATGCCACACGGATGCCGCGTCGGCATAACAGGTAAAATAATAGAATGACAAACGTCCCACCTAAAAATCCTAATTCTTCACCGATGATCGCAAAGATGAAATCCGTTTGCGGCTCCGGCAAATAAAAATATTTTTGCAAACTATTGCCATAGCCCAACCCCATCAATTTGCCGGGGCCAATGGCGTAAAGCGATTGAATGATTTGAAACCCGTCGCCCAACGGATCGTCCCAAGGATTTAAAAAAGCGGTGATACGGTTGATGCGGTACGGTGCCGAAACGATCAAAGCGGCAAAACCGATCAATCCGAGCAAGGATAGGAAGACGAAATAACGGAAGGTGGCGCCGGCTATAAACAGCATCAATACGCTCGTCAATACGAGGACGACGCCGGTGCCTAAATCCGGCTGCAGCATAATCAAGCCGAAACAAAAAAGAATGAGTAAAAGCGGAATGAAAAAGCCCCGAAAAAAGGTTTGAATATAACGTTCGTTTGTCGCCAAATAATGCGCTAAAAATAAAATCAAGCCCAACTTCATGAATTCGGCGGGTTGGATGCTGAAAGCACCGACGCCGATCCAGCTTTGCGCGCCGCCGCGAACGAGCCCGATGCCCGGGATTAAAACGAGAATCAACAATACGATGCAAGCGAAAAATATCGTATGTACATGTTTGCGTATCGCATAGATCGGGATGGAGACAAACATGGCCATCGCAACGATGCCGAGGGCGGCAAATAACAGTTGGCGTTTCAAAAAATAATATGGATCGCCATATTTGTACTCCGCCCATACGTGCGAAGAACTGTATACCATGAGCATCCCGATCACAAGCAACAGCAACACGAGGACGAAAATCGTCAAATCCGGAAGCCGGCCGCGTTTGAGCAATTTCATGTTTATCCCCCCAAATACAGGAAAAGTGCATGTAAACATTAACCTTCTAAGTTAATGTATGCACCGTTTGGATAAACATGTCCCCTCTTTCTTCGAACGTTTTATATTGATCCCAGCTGGCGCATGCCGGTGAAAGCAAAATCGTGTCCCCTTCCGCCGACAACTCGTACGCCAGTTTCACAGCATCAACGACATCCTGGACGAGATGGATGTCGTCGATTCCAGCCATCTCTGCAACATGTTGAAATTTTTCTTTCGTTTCTCCAAAGAAAATGCAAGCTTTGACATTTTTCATGTAGGGGATCAACGTTGTCAAATCTTCACCGCGGTCCAAGCCTCCTGCCAACAAGATCGTCGGCGTATCAAACGACGACAACGCTTTTTTCGTCGCAAGCGTATTCGTCGCTTTGGAATCGTTGTAAAACAAGCGTCCATTGATGTCAGCGACGAATTGCAGACGATGTTTTACGCCGGAAAACGTCCTCAACGTATGTTTGATCCCTTCATTTGTTGCACCGCTCAACTTCGCGATCGCAATCGCTGCCAACATATTTTCGACATTATGTTCCCCGACTAACAACACATCGTCAAGTTCGATGATTTTTTCACCTTTGAAGAATAACGCTTCACCGTTCGTCCATGCACCGAATGGCAAGACTTTCGTGGCGGAAAACGGGACGAGTTTTGCTCTGACCAATGCGAGCCATTTTTCAAGCCGTTCATCGTCCGCGTTGTAAACGAAATAGTCGTCTTCCGTCTGGTTGATGAAAATTTTCGCTTTTGCCGCTTCGTACGCCTCGATCGTGCCATGATAGTCGAGATGCGCTTCGTGCAAATTCAAAATGCAGGCGATCTTAGGGCGAAAGTTTTCCGTGCCTAACAATTGGAACGATGAAAGTTCCAACAACAGCCGTTCGCCGCTTTCCAGCTGTTCTGCCACTTCCGTTGCGGCGATGCCGATGTTGCCGGCGAGTTTCACCGGCTTGCCACTATGTTTCAACATCTCGTATACGAGCATCGTCGTCGTCGTTTTTCCGTTCGAACCGGTGATGCCGATCAATGGATTTTCTTTTGCCAATTGATACGCCAATTCGACTTCTGTGATGACCGGTATTCCACGTTCCAAGGCGAGTTCGACCAATCGATGTTCATACGGGATGCCCGGGTTTTTCACGATCAAATCGATGCCGTCCAACACCGTTTCCGGATGCGAACCGACGATGACTTCAGCCCCCTTTTTACGGAGGGAGACGACATTTTCGTCCGTGTCCTTGGCATTTTTATCGTTGATGCGGACGTCGATATTTGAGTTTAGCAAGACTTCCGCTGCTTTCGTTCCACTTTTTGCAAGTCCTAATACGAGTACGTGTTTATATGGGAATTCATTCAACCGTCTCAAGATAATGCCACCTCGATATATATGCCAATGCTAGCAAAAATAATTCCTGCAATCCAAAATGTCGTGACCACTTTCCATTCCGACCACCCGAGCAATTCGTAATGGTGATGGAGCGGGCTCATTTTAAACACGCGTTTTCCCGTCGTTTTAAACGAAACGACTTGAATGATGACCGATAACGTCTCAATGACAAAAACACCGCCGATGATCGCCAAAATGATTTCCAATTTCATTAAAATCGCAACGGCGGCAAGCGCCGCTCCAAGCGCCAACGACCCGGTATCGCCCATGAACACTTTCGCCGGGTGGGCATTGAATACGAGAAATCCTAACAATGCGCCGACGACGGCCAACGCAAACACCATGATGGAATTGAACTGTGGAAATTGGTTGGCTGCGATGAGCGCAAACGAACCGAAAGCGACAGCGGCCGTGCCGGCCAACAACCCATCCAAACCGTCCGTCAAATTTACAGCGTTCGAAGAACCGACCATGATAAAAATGACGACGAGCGGATACAACCATCCGAGCTCCCAATGGATGTCGGTCCCCGGAATTTTAATATACGTTGGAAAATCGTGCATGTATAAAACGATGCAAAAAATGATTCCGACTAACATTTGTCCGAACAATTTTTGTTTCGACGTCAATCCGAGATTCCGTTTCAACGCAATTTTGATGAAATCATCCAAAAATCCGATCAATCCATACCCGACAAGGGCAAAAAGCAACAGCCAAAATTCATAACCGACTTCATTTTCATAAAATTTATACATCATGACGATGCTCGTTATCAGGATGCTTAAGACGATCATCAAACCGCCCATCGTCGGCGTGCCGGATTTTTTGTAATGCGATTTAGGCCCTTCTTCGCGAATACTCTGACCGAATTTTAATCGTCTTAGGAAAGGAATCACAATCGGACTTAAAAGCACCGTAATTAAGAAGCTGATAGCTAATGTCATGATTACGACATAAAGGCTCACATTTCCTTCCCCCTTGTTCCAGTCTTACGCTGAGATGATTTCTGCCACGATGTTTTCAAACGCCATCCCGCGCGATGCTTTGAATAATACGACGACACCTTTCGTTAAATGGGGTTTCAACGCGTTGACCAATTCATACTTGTCGGCAAAATGACGGCGCAATTTTTCCGGTGCAAGCCGTTTTGCTTCCTCAGAAATGAATTTGGCGTTCGTCCCCATCGTAAAGACGACATCGATCGTTTCGTCGATCGCTTTGCCGATTTGCTTATGGAACGTTTCTGCCTGTTCGCCAAGTTCAAATATATCACCTAAGACGAGAATTTTCTTGTTGAACGCCGGCATCGATTTAATGACGTCGATCGCGGCCATCATCGATGTCGGTGACGCGTTGTACGCATCGTTGATGATGACGGCCCCTTCTTTCGTTTCCATTTTTTCAAACCGCATGCCGGTATGCTGGACTTTCCTGAAGCCGATATCAATATTTTCTTCAGTGACATTCAGTTTTTTGGCCAATGCCAATACGTACGCTGCGTTTTTGGCGTGGTGTCTTCCGACCAACGGAATCGTATATCGTTTCCCGTTCACCGAAAAACTTGTCGAATCGATGTCGAGGGCGATGTCGCGGATCTGATACGTAACCGATTCGTCATTTGAAAAACCGCAGCGAATCGTTTCAAATTTTTTCGGCACATTATTTAATAACGGCTCATCACCATCGACGATGACGACGCCGTTTTCTTTTAATCCATTTAAAATTTCCAGTTTCGCTTTGGCGATTCCTTCCCTGGAACCGAGAAATTCGATGTGCGATTCACCGATGTTCGTGACGATCGCATAATCGGGCCGCGCAATCTTCGTCAGACGGTCGATTTCGCCGAAGCTGCTCATGCCCATTTCAACGACGAGTACTTCCGCATCCCGCGGCATTTCCAAAATCGTCTGCGGCAAACCGATATGGTTGTTGAAGTTCCCTCTCGTATAGTGGGTTTTATACGTCGTCGACAACACGCTTGCAACCAAATCTTTCGTCGTCGTTTTGCCGTTCGATCCGGTAATGCCGACGACGATCGGGTCCACTTCGTTGCGGTAACGCGTTGCCAATTGGTGCAATCCGGCCAACGTATCGTCGACGTAAAAAAAATGACACGCGCTTTTTAAATGGGCCGGCGCCGGCTCGGTTTTTGCCCACAATGCGGCAACAGCACCGTTTTCAACCGCTTGTTCAATGAAATCATGGGCATTGAATCGTTCACCGACAATCGGGATGAACAGGCCGTTTCTGGCTTTTTTTCGGCTGTCGAGAACGACCGTTTCAATATGGGCGAATCGTTTCCCATCATGTTCAGGGAACCATTCTGCCAAGGTATCAAATGAAAACAACATGGTCAAAATCCTTTCTTTTCAAGCGCTTCTTTGGCGACGATGCGATCGTCAAAATCGTAACGGATCCCGTTGATCTCTTGATACGTCTCGTGCCCTTTTCCGGCAATCAATACGACATCGCCTGTTTCCGCCAATTCAATGGCACGGAAAATCGCTTCCCTGCGGTTTTCGATCACTTCATAATGATCCCCTTTGATTCCTTCGGTCATATCGCGCAAAATTTGCATAGGGTCTTCTGTACGCGGGTTATCTGATGTAAATATCGCCCAATCGCTGTAATCGAGCGCTGCTTGCGCCATTAACGGACGTTTCGTGCGGTCCCGGTCACCTCCGCTGCCGACGACGACGTACACTTTTTTCTTGGCAAATTCCTTGATTGTCGCTAATACATTTTTCAACGAATCCGGTGTATGGGCATAATCGACGATGACGGCAAAATCTTGCCCGCAATCGACGCGCTCAAATCTACCATCGACGCCGCTGACTTCTTCAAGCGCCTGTTTGATTGTCGTCAACGGGACGTTCAAAACATAGCTTGCCGCGATGGCAGCCAACATGTTGTATACGTTGAACTGACCGATCAAGCGACTGTCGATCTCGATTTCCCCTTTCGGCGTTTTGACGGTAAAATGCGTGTTCGTCAATGAATAGGTTATTTCTTTCGCTTTAATGTGTGCATCATTTTTGATGCCGTATGTCACGATCGGCTGCATCGTCCGTTTCATAATTTTTTCGCTGTTTGGATCGTCCGCATTGATAACGGCAAACTTTTGGCGATCGGAATAGCGGTTTCCGAGGCCGGTGAACAACAACGTTTTTGCATCCAAATAGTTTTCCATCGTTTCGTGATAATCCAAATGGTCTTGGCTGAGGTTTGTAAATACGGCGACGTCAAAATCGCAGCCATACGTTCTCCCCAGATCGAGCGCATGCGAAGAAACTTCCATAAAAGCGATATCGACGTTTTCTTCGACCATGCGATGGAAATACGTTTGCAATTCGAGCGCATTCGGCGTCGTATTTTTCACCGGTTCGCTTTCGTTTCCGATTTTCAATTGGATCGTGCCGATGATTCCGGTACGATGCCGATGTTTTTGAAAAATGCTCTCCAGCAAGTAAGTCGTCGTCGTTTTGCCGTTTGTGCCGGTGACGCCGACCAACTGCAACTTATTTGTCGGATAATCGTAAAACTTGTTGGCTAAAAGCGCTAACGCACGGTTTGTATCCGGAACGACGACCATCGGCGCGTTTTCGATTGCAAGCTCCCGCTCGCAAACGACGACGGCTGCACCACGCTTCAGTGCACGTTCGGCAAAATCGTGCCCATCCACGGTGAAGCCTTTTATACAGACGAATAGATCGCCTGCTTCAATTTCGCGATCATCCATTTTCACATGGTTGATTTCGATGTTTAGATCGACATTTCTCAATTCATATATCGGTAAAACGGATAAGAGTTCTCTTAATTTCATCGGGGCGGACCCTTCCTTTTATAGCGTTGTTTACAGATGAATAACATGGTTGATAAAGTGCATCAATCACAGTTGAACTTGTCGTCATACAGTTTCATTATAACAGAAAACGAAACGATTCACGATTGAAATTCGTTAACATACGTTGGTTTTCGGACGGGGATGGTTTCAATCATTTTCCTAAATACAAGCGGATGACAGCATCGCGTTTCACCGCCGTCCCCGGTTCCGGTGATTGGTCGACGACGATGTCGCCTTCCCCGCTCAATTGCACTTGAAAACTCGATAAATCTTGGAGCAAATCTTTTTTATGCATGCCGACTAAATTTGGCACTTTTTCCAAAGGTTCCTCCGGCCATACGTATTTTTTCGGCAACCCATCTTTCCGAATCGGCACATTTTTCAATTTTAAACTATCGTGGATGATTTGGCGAACGATCGGCGCGGCGACGACGCCGCCAAATTGTATCGTGTTTTTCGGATTGTCGATGGCGACGTAGACGACGAGTTCCGGGTCGTCCGCCGGAGCAAATCCGATGAACGAAACAATGTGATTGTTTGCCATATATCGGCCATCCGGCCCGACTTTTTGCGCCGTTCCCGTTTTGCCGCCGACACGGTACCCGTCGATATAAGCAGGCCGGCCAGTACCGTTGGCGACGACGCTTTCAAGCGCCTCGCGAATTTTTTTCGACGTTTCTTCGGAAAGCACACGCCGTTTCAATTTCGGCTCGTTTTTCTCAACGACTTCCTCTGTTTGCGGGTCGATCCATTCTTTCGCGATGTACGGTTCATATAAATAACCGCCATTGACCGCGGCGCTCACGGCCATCACTTGTTGGATCGGCGTCACGGAAACACCTTGGCCGAATGACGTCGTCGCCAATTCCACCGGACCGACTTGTTCCGGTTTGAAAATGATCCCCGTCCCTTCCCCTTGCAAATCGATGCCGGTTTTCTCGCCGAAGCCGAACCGTTGAATATAGGAAAACAGTTTTTTCTCACCAAGCATTTGACCGATATGTACAAATCCAGGGTTGCATGAGTTTTCAACGACTTCCAAAAGCGTTTGGCTGCCGTGGCCGCCTTTTTTCCAACATCTCAACCGGGCGCCGCCGACGGTTATATGGCCATGGTCAAAAAACCGATCTTTTTCCAGATTGACCAAATTTTCCTCCAAGGCGGCTGCAAGTGTGATGATTTTGAATGTTGAACCAGGTTCGAACGTGCTCCAAATCGGCAAATTTCGGTTAAAGACGCTGGAGGGGACTTTTTGGTAATGGGCAGGCGAAAAATTTGGCCTTGATGACATCGCCAACACTTCGCCTGATTTCGGATCGACGACGATGGCAATCGCTCCATCCGGCCGGTATTTGTATTCCGCATAATTCAACTCACGCTCAACGATCGTTTGGATGTCCAAATCGATCGTCGTCTTTAAATGAAGTCCGTCTTTCGGGGGGATATAGACGTTTTCTAAGTTGGGGATTTTACCTCCTTTGGCATCGGAAAAATAAGAAAAACTGCCGCTTTTCCCTTTCAGTTTTTCGTCATACACGAGTTCAAGGCCGGTAAGCCCTTGGTTGTCGATTCCCGTAAAGCCTAAAACATGGGACAAAAAGTCATCATGGGGATAGTACCGTTTCGAGTCTTTTGCCAAATAGACGCCAGGCAAGTTCAACTGTTTTAACGCCAGTTCCTGTTCTTTATTGATTTTTCTTCCTTCCGGGTGGATTCTTACACTCGATGCTTGTTTGGAAACATACGCCATGGCGTCTGCTTCGGAAATGTTTAAAATGTCGGACAAATGTTTTGCCGTTTCTTCTTTGTTTTTTATTTGTTGTGGAATGAGGATGACCGAAGCTGCCGTTTCATTTGTCGTCAGCTCTCTGCCTTTTACATCAAGTATTTTACCTCGGTCAGGCTGGAAAGAAATATCCCTCAACCATGATTCAACCGCTTTTTCGGTGATTTCTTCCCCCAAAACAAATTGCACATACCCTAAGCGGATCGTCATGATGAATACGACACAAGTGATGAAAAACAATACGAGGCGGATGCGAAATTTGATCAGTGTGTTCGAGACCCTTTTCATCCAACATGACTCCTTAACATTAGTTTGTCTTACTATATATGAATATGACGAGCACTTAGAACTAATGTATAAGGAAAACAGTGAACAAATTGATTTTGTTCACTGTCATGTTGGATGATTATTCCGTCTTCGGCGCTTTAAACGTGACTTTCAATATCGCATCTTTTTTGATCGGTTCGCCTTCCTTTATTGATTGCTTCACCGCATAACCATTTCCCGATTCAATCAACTCCACACCCAACAAGGAAGCCAATTGGTAGACATCGGCTTTCGACCAATTCTTGATGTTGGGCATGACAGGCTTGTCGGTGACAAGGACCACTTTCTCGTTCGGGAAGATGATCTCATCCGGTTTTTTGTTCGTACCCGCGACTTTCTGTCCATTGCCGACGATGATCGGTTTGATGCCTTCCTTTTCTAATATTTTTTTCGCTTCTGTGACACGTTTTCCTTCAATGTTAGGAAACGTGATTGCATCGACGGATGACTTTTCTGTTTCCTGATCCGGTTCGATTTCCATGTATCGCAAACTATTTTCCATGACGTTACGGAAAATGTAACTGACAGGGTCAGAACCAGTTTCTGTCGGTTTTAACTTTGGCTGTTTCACCGAAACGTGAATCATGATTTGCGGGTCTTCCTTCGGCGCCATGCCCAAAAAGGAAAAGATGTAATTTTCGCGGCCTCGCATATAACCGCCGCCTTGTTCATTCGGGATTTGCGCGGTCCCAGTTTTCCCGATGACCGAATAATGCTCCAACCGAAACTTTTTCCCCGTTCCTCCTTCGCCTTCGATGACATCGTGCAGCAATTCGATCATTTTTTCAGCCGTTTCTTTCTTGATCGGCTCACCGACGACTTCCGGTTTGTATTCTTTGATCGTTTCACCCGTATCCGAATCGACGATTTTTTTGACGACGAAAGGTTTCAACATTTTTCCTTCATTGACGATGGCGGTGGCAGCTTTCATCTGTTGAATCGGCGTCACCGTGCTCCCCTGTCCGAAGGCGGTGCGCAATTTTTCAGAAGGCCAGTTGTACAAAATTTGCCCAGGCGTTTCGTTCGGCAAATCAATCCCTGTCGGTTGATCGAAATGGAACCGTTGCAAATATTCGTAAAACGTTTCCGTCCCCATTTTTTCCCACACAAGTCTTGAAGCAGCGACGTTTGAGGAACGGCGGAATCCTTCATCGTACGTGATACGCCCCCAACCTTTCCCTTCGTTATGGTCGTGAATCGGTTCGATTTGCGGATTCACTTGATATTTTCCCGATGGGAACAATTCGTTGCCGTTGTAATTCCCCGAGTCGATCGCCGCCGCCCAAGTAAACATTTTCACCGTCGAACCGGGCTCGACCGGTGTGGAAATGGCATCGTTGTACCAGTTTTCAAGTTCCATGATTCGATTCGGATTGAAAGAAGGCCGGTTGCTCAATGCCAATATTTCGCCCGTTTTCGCATTCATGACGATCGCTGACATCCGCTCGGGATTATATTTTTCATCGACTTCCGACATGACATCTTCCAATAAAATTTGGATTTTTTGATTGATCGTCAAATAGATGTCGTCTCCATTTTTTGGCGGTTTGATGATGTCATTTGATTTTAACAATTTATGGTTGTAATAATCGCGTTCATATTTGATGTACCCATCTTCACCTTTTAAAATTTTGTCGTATTTGTTTTCGATGCCGATGACGCCGCGCAGTTCATCCGTTTCTTCATCGGGGCGTGTAAAACCGATGATGTGCGATGCAAACATGCCGTTCGCATAATAACGCAACGAATCTTCCATGAAATTGATTCCAGGAAGATTCAGCGCTTTAATTTCTTCCATTTGTTGTTTGGAGAGGTTTTTCCCTTTTTTCCCGAATTCAACTTGGAAACGTTCATTTTTTTGTCCTTCTCGGATTATCGATTCGATTTCTTTTGGATCCATATCGATGATCGGAGCTAATTTTTCCGCCGTCCCTTTCGGGTCGACTACGTGTAGAGGGGTAGGACTGTTTGTAGAAATTTCCGGATCGATGATTGCGTATAACCGGTACGTAGGACGGTTGTAAGCAAGCAAATTGCCGTTTTCATCGTATATTTTTCCACGTTCGGCCGGAAGGACCATTTCCGTCTCACGGAGTTCGCTTGCCCAATCGCGCAAAGAAACATCGTCAACTTCCCCGGACGCTTGGATGTAAATGAATCTTCCGGTTATAACCAGAAAAATGGACAAAAAAAGAACCATGATGAAAGAGACCATTTTGTTCATACTGCGTTTTTTCGGCATGTTCATCATCCTGACTCGCTTATTGGTTTAAAGCTGCGGCCCTTTTCACTTTGGCATCTTGAACTTTCAATCCGTGTTCACGAGCAATCGTAATGATCCGTTCCGGACTTTTCAATTCGCTCACTTCAAAATAAAGTGCTTCGTTTTCGATCTTTTGTTCATGAACTTCCCGTTCCAAACGCTGCACTTCGCGGTTCAACGTATCGAGCTTCGAAGCGTAAGAGACCAAGTAAAGCGAAGCGGCAATCAAGCATACGCAAAATACCGTGTAAATCAGTTTTTCGCCCTTTGTCACCCAACCTTGCCGTTTGACTTTAACGACGATCTTCTTCTCTGGTTGCGTATGTACGTAAGCTTCATTTTCTCTCCAATGTCTCGCTCGGTTCATCTTCTTTCCCACCTTTCTTCATGTCGAAATCGCTCGTCCCACTTGCGAATCTTTTCAGCGACGCGCAACTTGGCGGACCGCGCTCGGTGATTCAACCGAATTTCTTCTTCAGA
Source organism: Bacilli bacterium (assembly GCA_012518125.1). Taxonomy (GTDB): domain Bacteria; phylum Bacillota; class Bacilli; order Bacillales; family Amphibacillaceae; genus Pseudogracilibacillus. The sequence goes on from JAAYTF010000070.1 coordinate 86,681, forward strand.
TGGTACGACCGGTTTTTTTGTGATGATGCGAAACGGCGCTTTATGTTCTTCAGGCAATACGGGCAGCCCCCGTGGTGCATCCATTTCCGTGCTCCATTTGCGAAAAGCCGCTTTGCATATACGGTCTTCCAAAGAATGGAACGTGATAACAGCGATCCTTCCAGATATGGACAACAACTCCGCGGCTTGGTGCAAAGCGTCGTTGAAACTGTTCAATTCATCGTTTACGGCTATTCGCAACGCTTGAAACGTCCGTTTTGCCGGATGGCCTCCCCGTCTGCGTGCCGGCGCCGGAATCGACTCCTTTATAATGTCGACCAGTTCAAAGGTCGTTTCGATCGGTTTTGTTTTCCTTCTTTTTTCAATGTTTCTGGCAATCTGTTTCGAAAAACGTTCTTCGCCATATGTGAAAAATACGTGGACTAGATCTTCATAACTCCAAGTGTTGACGATCTCATATGCCGTCAACGCTTGCCTCGTGTCCATCCGCATGTCCAATTTCGCATTTTTCTGATAACTGAATCCTCGTTCCGCTTCATCCAGTTGCGGTGAAGAGACGCCTAAATCAAACAAGACGCCATCAACTTCAAAGATGCCACGCTTCGCCAATTCATCTTTCAAGTGGCGAAAGTTGGCGTGGATCAATATCACTGGATAGGGCGCCAACGTTTTTTCGGCAGCTTCGATCGCTTCTTCATCTTGGTCGAATCCGATGAGCAACCCGCGTTCGTTGAGTCGTTTAGCAATTTCCAAAGCGTGCCCTGCCCTGCCCAACGTGCAGTCGACATAGACGCCGTCTTCTTTTATGTTCAACAATTCGATGGTTTCATCTTTCAATACACTTTCGTGCACGCCCAATTCCATTACCTACTTTCAGAGATCGAAATCCATCAAGTTTTCCGCAATTTCCGCAAAAGATTCTTCAGATTCGGAAACGTAAGCTTGCCATGTCGCTTCATCCCAAATTTCAATCCGGTTCGATACGCCGATGATCGTGCAAGCTTTCGTCAAGTTCGCATAAGCGCGCAGCGATTGCGGTATACTTATTCTTCCTTGCTTGTCCACTTCACATTCGGTCGCCCCTGATAGGAAAAAACGGGTAAACTTACGTGCATCTTTCTTCGTCAATGGGAGTTGTTTCAACTTACTTTCTAATACTTTCCATTCTTCGAGTGGGTACGCAAACAGACACTGGTCCAAACCACGCGTGAGCACAAACTTCTCTCCGAGCCCGTCACGGAATTTGGCCGGTACAATGATTCGCCCTTTTGCATCCAAGTTATGTTGAAACTCTCCCATGAACATACGGTTCACCACTCTTAGTTCATATAGTACCACAATTCCCCACTTTGTACCACATATATTTTAAAAATCGCGGTGGAAATTTTCACCGCATAAAAAAACAACCATATCGAATCGATTTCGATATGGTTGTAGCTTGTCGTTATACGTTTTCATGCAGTTTATGCAAATAAACGATATGATGGTCTTCTTCAAACGGCAAGTCTAATTCGATCAAATCGTTGAGGAACGCGTCGCCGCATTCATTGATGATGCTGACTACATTCAGCACACGCTCCTGTAGCGTATCTTTCGGTCTTAATGCCAAATTGATTTCTTGAAATTGTTCCAATTCGAACGAATATTTATGTTCCAAATGCTGTAACGTTTTCTGTTTTAAATAGTCGAGCTCCTCCAGTATATTTGCTAAATTACGCTTCGCTTCGCCGTACAAGTCGGCCCCGATCGATTTTGCCAATTGCTGCAACGGTTCGTGCAAATCTTCCATGTTCCGTTTCGCTTCTTCGAATATGAGATGAACCGGGGGGTTTTTTTGCGCCGTGAGCCAGTTCATTTTCAACATTTTGCAGCCGTAATTGACGATATATTGATCATGGAGTGAACGTTCTTTCAACAATTTGTCGATCCGCTCATTGATCAACGTGACCGAAAGACGCGGGACGATCGGCGGCATCGTCAACGTTTCATCCAATGCTTTGAAGGCGTTTTTCAACAATGCCCAGTAGCCGATTTCAGCGTCTCCGGCGATGAATGTCAACGTAGGTAGCATCGCCTCTTGCATCAACGGCCGGGTAATGACGTTGTTGCTTAATCGTTCAGGTTCATTTCGGGCAAAATGAACGAGATCCGCTGTCGTCAATTCGACTTCGTCATTTTTCCCGATCCATAAATCGTTTTTGCGCACCAATAAAATCCGTTCTTGCGCTTCATCGTGATAAAACAAATTCCCGTCATCTTTTTCGACGTCGACTTGCACACTGTAGCCGGCTTGATGTAGTTTTTGGGCAGTTTCATACACCGCTTCGGCAACATCCTGTTGACGGATGATCAATTTCTCAAACCAAGTGGATTCTAGTTGACGTAATTTCGCATTCGCCGAATCAATTAGAACGATTCCGTGATTTTTAAACAGTCCATGGATGAACCGGGCAAAAAAGTCGACGAACGTTTCCGACGCCCTGGCATGGCGGAAAATTTCTGTCGCCAGCTTGCGCGTATGCTCCGTTTCCAATAAATCGTTGAACACTTGTTTGATCCATGCTTCAAGCGCCGTTTGATCGATAGGAATGTGCGAAACAGAACGTTTCTTCCATTCTTCTTGGCCGATTTTCCGTTTCACGAGTTTGTTATCGACAATGTTGTAAATATGGTTGATTTCATCGTAGTCATGGTCTTCCCCGGCAATCCAAAAAAGCGGGATGACCGGGACGTTCAATCGTTCTTCTTGCATGCGAGCAAATTTGATGATCGAGACGATTTTGTGAATCGTATACAACGGGCCCGCCAATAACCCAGCTTGCTGCCCGCCGATGACGAATACGGCGCCTTCTCGTTTAAACGTTTCGATTCGTTCGAATGTGCGAGGACTAGCGCCCCATTTCTCATTCATCTCAATGAGCAAATTTGCGAGTTCTTGCCGCGGAAATGTCCGAGAATGTAAATATTCAAGCCTCTCATGAAACGGTGAAAACGGGGGATAATGAAAGAAATCTTTCAATTTCCCTTTCACATAATCGGCGGCCAATACATTTCGGCCGTCAAGCCGCACCGACTTTACTACCATAAAAAAATAGCTCCTTCCACCATAAACGATTAAACAACAAGAAGAAAACATCAATCCAAGAAGCGATGCGGTGAATCATGTCACTTCTACCATTTTAGCTTCATTCCGTCCGTTAAGCAAAAAATCGGATTATGTACAAAACAGCCAAACCGGTGTAAATACATAAAAAAAGCAGAAACGTGATGCGCAGCAGTAATACGAGCGCTATCTTCAACGAAAGGTCGACCTTTTTTTTCCATTGTACAATTAGATGAATAGACAAAAAGAGAATGAACAAAATTAATATGTAACCTAAAAGGAACAGATCGAACAACGCTTCCACTAGGATGACGACGCCAGCCACATAGCCGAGTGCGGAAATTTGCGCAGTCAAATGGATTTTCCGCCATTTGTGCAATCGGAAGAACTTTAAGACATAATAAACGAATATCGTAAATAAATACGGTATGAGCAACGATAATAATGGATAATTTAACAACGATTGCACATTCATGTCATTTCCCTCGTTCTTCCAAAGCTAAAATGGCCTCGTAAATGAATGACGTGTACGGAATGTCACGCTCGTTTCCTTGCTGCAACAAATATCCCGAAATGGCATCGATTTCCGTTTCCCGCCGGTTCAAAATGTCCGCACGCATCGAAGACGTATTTTCTTTCGTGTTTTCGGCGACCAGCATTACGTGTTGCCATGCCTCGTCGTAGTGGAAGCCTAAGACTTGGGAAGTTTCTTCGGTCAATTTTTGCGCCAAATGCTTGATATGCGCATTTTCAACGATGGCGCCGTTATGGACATCGAACAAAGCGGTCAAAGGGTTGATGACGGCGTTGATCAACAACTTCGCCTTTAACAACGCTTCCCAATCATCCACTGTTTCGACCGGAAAATCACGTTCGTCCAAGTTTGCTTCTAGCAACGCCGTTTCATCCTTCGTTGTTTTAAATGGCGAAATTTTTATCTTACCGACACCTAAATGGCTCACTTCCCGGTCAGACGTGCGCGTTGCACCGTGTTCGACAACGCCGACGTAAACTTCCGCGCGCAAGCGATCAATCTTATTGATATGACCCATCCCATTTTGCAAAAAAACGATTTTGCTTGTTTCGGGCAAACGTTCCAATGCCGGCAACAAACGGTCGATATGCGTTTGCTTCACACAGATGAAATACACATCGTGTTCGTCGAGGTCATCGATCAACGCGCAAGCGACTTTCGCAAGTTTGGTCGTTCCATTTTTTTTCAACGATATACCCTTTGTCAAAATGAGATCGCGCTGCTCCGCCCTTCTTACATACAGCGTCACTTTATGGTTTTCCGTTAAATAACTGCTCAACAACAAACCGAGCGAGCCGCCGCCGATCACTGCGATATTCAAGCCGTTTCACTCCAATATGCGCCATAGAATGAGCCAAGCTCATCCCTTTTATAACGAATGAATTTATTTATCTATATAACATTTCTTTATACACTCATTTATACTATAATAAATGTGTAAGATAAACAAGAAAGACGCGAACGGGAAAGGAATGATCGTGATGGCCGACGCAGCCGACGTAAAAGTTGAACGCTTACTCATCAATTACAAAACACTTGAAGACTTCAAGAAATTCCAAGCTTACGGCAACCAGGAAGAATCGATGTTGCGTGACTTGGAAAATAATATTGTCGAAAACGACAGTGAATCGCCGTTTTACGGAATTTACATCGGCAACACCTTGGTGGCGCGCATGAGCTTGTATAAGCAATCCAAAAAGTACGACCGTTATTTTGAGCCGCCGCAAGATTACCTCATTTTATGGAAATTGGAAGTTTTGCCGCAATACCGCAAACGGGGATTCGGAAGAAAAATGGTCGAATTTGCCCAAAGTTTCAACTTGCCGATCAAGACGAATCCGAACATGGAATCGCGGGAATTTTTCGAGAAAATGGGTTTCAAACCGGCTTCATATGAGTTGGAACGCGACTTTGGGGAAAACCCTTATATTTGGATGCCTGAAGGTGTGAAAGAAGCAGAAGGAAAATCCGAGGAAAAAGCTAAAACAAACTCGAAGTGAGAGAAATACGGATTGAATCTTTTTTTACCACGTGATTCAATCCGTATTTTCTTTTTGGAAAACTTGATCATCCTGTTTTTTCGTCCAATGCCAAATGTTTTGCATCTCGCACCAAGCTTCATTGTAACGGTTCAACAATTCTTTCAGGCGCCTGTTTTCTTCTTCAAGTTGTCCAATTTTACGCTCCAAATGTTCGATTTCAGGATTCGCTTTACGATCTTTGTATTCGCGCAAAATGGCAATGGCGTGTTCAATCGAATCGGCCGGTTGCTGACGTGCCGTTTCGTTCGCATTTTTTCGTTCTTTCGTTTTTTGTTTATGGCTTTCCTTTTTTGCCGCTTCAATTTCTTCAGCATATTGTTGCCTGAGCATCTTGTTCCAGCGAAAACCGCAAGCGGCCGCCGTCCGGGACAACTTTTCGCCGACGGCTTTGAAAGCTTCCAATTGGGTCTTTCCTTCGCGAATGTATGTCAACACCGTTTCTATAAGCAAACGATCTTCATCGCTCGTCCAAGAATCTTGCCTACGTTTATTCATCCTTCTTTCTCTCCTACTCATCTTATTCGTACAATCTTAGTCCATGTATATTGCGGAGAGAAATGAAATATGCCTCTATTTGTTCAAAAATTGCTGCACCGCTCGTTTATGCTCTTCCGACGGCCACAGCGCCGCGCTCTGTTTCGATTCTTCTTCCATTTCCCGCTTCAAGCTGGCAACATTTAGATGCGTTAACAACTGCTTTTTGACGAATTTGAGCTGATCGATCGATTTTTTCATATAAGTGCCCAACAATTTTTCTTCGTCTCCCCATGCGTCTTCGTTGACAACATGGTGCAGCCAACCTTTCGTCACTAAAAATGTCGCTTCATAAACGGCACCCTCGCTGATCCATTGCATGGCGAACGTAGGATGGACTTTTTTGAATAAAATGGCGCCGCCGCCCCAACCTGGCAAAATGCCTAAATTCGATTGGATAAAACCGAATTTCGTGTTTTCTTTGGCGATGCGAATGTCGCATGCCGTGGCAAGTTCGCAACCGCCCCCGAAAGCGTTCCCGTTTAATAGCGCGATGACCGGTACGGGAAACGAAACGATCTTAAACAGCACTTCCCGCATCGGCGTCAAACGGTCGTACGCCTCCTCTTCATCCAAATCGCCGTGCAACTCCGTCAAATCGCCGCCGGCGCAAAAAACATTGTCGCCGCTGCTTTTGAGCACGAGAAATTTCGGTGGGTCATCTTTTAATTCATCGAGCAACGAATTCAATTGCCATGCCATTTCCCGTGAAATCGCATTTCGTTTATCCGGCCGATTCAGCGTGATCGTCCCATACGTCGATTGTTCGTATAAAATATGCTTGTCCAACGACATCACCTTTTATCATTTTTAACTTATTGTATCACGGACGATTTTGGGGACAAAATAAAAACAGACCACCTTTTGTGATCTGCTTTTATTAATATTTCTCGACAACTTCATTCCCATCGTAATGTCCACATGACTTGCATACGTAGTGGGGTCTCGTCAACTCTCCACAGTTTGAGCATTCCACCAACCCAGGAACGTGCAATTTTTGATGTGTGCGGCGTTGTCTTTTCACTTTTTTGGATGTTTTTCTCTTAGGTACTGCCACTTCATACACCCCCTTAACACTGATGTGCGAAAAAACCAGTTAAATCTAGTTTAACGTAAAAAGTTGAAACACTCAACAGAAGATAAAAAGAAATGATTTCCTTATTTTTTGTTATTGAAAAATTGCTGCAGTTTTTCTAATCGTGGATCGATCTTTTGTTTTTTCATTTCATCAAATTCATCTTCCGTATAAAATGACCAACCTTCGCCTTCTTCGATCATCTTTTCATCGGAAAACACACGGTATGGCATTTGCACGACGATGTTTTCAAAAATGTATGGCGTAAGGTCGATGAAATCATCCTCGATGAAATGTATATCTTCCTCTTCGTCGGCGACCCGTTTATCGGTCGTGAAAATTTCAGTCGCTTGAAATTTAAACGGATAGTTGACATCGACCAACGTGCGGGCGCACGGCAAAATCATTTCTCCTTCTATTGTAAAAGAAAAAATAATATCATTTTTTTCAATCGTACAAAAACCTTCGACATCGACCATCCCAATTTCACGAATGTCCAGGCTTGGAATGTTGGCCAGCTCTGATGCGTCGACTTTTTCCTTGAACGATAGAGGGCCTTCTTGTGCTGTCGCTTTGATTTGCTGCACAGAAAATTTCAATTTGATCACCTCTAGGGCAACAAAAGTTATTTTAAAAGCGTTTCGACTTTTTGTCAACCGATACGTACGGTTCTATTGTATAACGTATACATTTTTTATACAATTAATGCAGTTATTATTTTCTAAATCGTCATTTTTCCAATCATTCTCATCGATGAAATAGGGGTTGTTTTTTTATGGAAGCGTGCGGTTTAATCGTTGAATATAATCCGTTTCACAACGGACATCAATACCATGTCGAAAAAGCCCGTGAACAATCAAAAGCGGATTGTTTGATCGCCGTCATGAGCGGGTCGTTTTTGCAACGCGGCGAACCGGCGATCATCGATAAATTTCACCGCGCAAAGGCGGCTCTCGCTTCCGGGGTGGATATCGTCATCGAATTGCCTTATGCGTATGCGGTGCAGAGCAGCCGTTATTTTGCAAAAGGAGCCGTACTATCTTTGCATGCATTAGGCGCATCATCCATCTGTTTCGGCAGCGAATCAGGCGAAATCGCGCCGTTTTACGATGGGGTCAGGCGTCTAAACGAAAAACGTCAAACATATGATGAGTTGGTAAAGCGCTATTTGAAGCAAGGCTTGTCGTATCCGGAAGCGAGCAGCAAGGCTTATCAAGACATCGGCATCGAGGGCCTCGACTTATTCCAGCCGAACAACATTTTAGGTTTCAGCTACGTAAGGACGATCGTCGAACATCAGCTGCCGATCCGGGCGCTTACGATCAAACGGAAAAGCAGCCATTACCACGACG
>JAAYTF010000071.1 GCA_012518125.1 Bacilli bacterium
AGACACATTTGGTGAACTACCCTCCACTTACCACCCTTGCGGGTTGCTTGAAGTGGGGGCTTCTCGGGTAATCCTGCGCCAACCGACATTCATCTCCCACCTACTCATTGGGCTATCGCCCTTCACACTCCTTGAGGATGGGAGACTTCTGTCGGAAAAAGTTAAACCATATGTATTCATCCTGTTACAACTTTTTCACATATATAAGACTCCAAAGAAAACATTTCCTCGATGTAATTTTCCAAATGAGTGTTCAAACAGAATTATTACCGTTTCAACAACAATCAAATAGCAAAAAAAAAACGGCTGCCTCGGATGAAAGATGACATGAACTCATCCGGCAACCTTTTCATATTTACATCCCCTCAGAAATACCGAGCAGTATGATGCCGAACATGACGATGGCAATCATGACATATTGTCCGCGCGACATGACTTCTTTTAAGAAAATGCGCGACAAGATGACGGAGAAAATTCCGTGTGCCGCAATGAGAGGTGCGGCAATGATCGCATTTCCTGCAAGGGCGAAAACGTAAAAAAACTGCCCTGTTGTTTCCAAAATCGCTGCATATGTACGATCACGTTCTTTCAAAATGAAAAACGGTTGTTTTTTGATGAAACGGACGTAAATATACGAACTTAAAGCGACGAGGAAAAAGGTTAATTCATAAGAAATGAGCGCCGCATCTTCACTGATCAACTTCAACTCATCCAAATAAATGCCATCGACGAACGTGCCGATGCCATCGATGACGGCATACAAAATCGGGAACGTGATCGCCATGATGCTGATTTGATATTTCGGATCCACTTTATACCCTTCCAACTGGCGAATGCGGTCTTCAATTTGTTTTTCGATGATTGCCAGCCCGATGACACCAGCAGTGATGATGATGACCGCTGAGACATCAAGTATATGCATCTCGCGCGGGAAAAAGATGAAAAGCAATATGGCGCTAACTGCACCCGCGGAGTTTTGCACCGGAGCCGCAATCGACAGCTCGATATACCTCAATCCGATATAGCCGATCGTCATCGAAACGATGTACAATGCCGAAACCGGCAAATATCGAAGCATATCGATCGGATTGTAGTTGAAATCGATGATGAACAAATAAATGAATGCGTGGATTCCCATGACAAAACCGACCATCGTCACAATTTTCAAATGGCTGAAACGGTCGGTCGGTTGTGAACCTTTTTTGTAAAAGAGATTCGCTGCTCCCCAAGCGATGGCTGTCAGTAAAGCTGCAATGAACCACATCGTATCTGTATACTCCTATTTCATTAAAATTTTAACATGTGACAAATGGCCAAAAACATCATACCTTATTTTTTCATAAATGCATTCATTCATTACGTTGAGGTTTGCTTTCCACATACAATTTGCGGATCGGAACAGCAATCTCGGCATCATGCTCTTCGATTATTTTTAAGATTTCCAAATTAATTTTTTCCCGGACAGCCAAGTGTTCGCCCCAAACGGTCGTTTTCGTGAAAAAGTACAAGAAAATTTCCAGACCGTCTTGGCCAAATTCGTCAAACGTGACAAAAATCGTTTCTTGATGGATATCGGGATGATTTTCTAAATATGCTTTAATGTCTCGGACAATTTTTTCCAATGTTTCCCGTGGCGTTTCATATGAAATCGGCAAGCGGAATGTAATTCTCCGTTTGCCCATTTTACTCCAATTCGTAATCGGTTCATTGGCCAATGTCGCATTTGGCACGGTGACGAGCGCCTGGGCGAATGTGCGCACTTTCGTACTGCGAAACGATATATCTTCAACCGTGCCTTCGACGCTCGGAGTCAATATCCAATCGCCGATCGTAAACGGTTTTTCCGTTACGATGACGAAGCCTCCGAACAAATTGGCAAGCGCATCTTTTGCCGCAAGCGACACCGCTAGCCCCCCTAGCCCCAAACCTGTGATCAATCCGCCGATTTGATAATCAAACTCTTGTAACACGATGCTTAATGCAATGGCGATGATCGTAAACTGGATGACGCGGGACAAGAAGGGGATGAGAATGTCATCAAGTTTGACATTCGTATGGTCATTGATCAATTTGAAGAAATTGGATTTCGCCGAAAATAAATTGACAAAGCCCCAGCTTGTCAAAATGACCAAAAAAGCTTTGAACCATTTAAAAACGATCGGCTGTTGATGGTCAAAGTAAGGATAATAAACAAGCGCAAAATATATTCCGAGGATGATAAAAAACCACTGCAACGGTTTATCGAACGAATGAAGGACGTCCGGAATCAATTTGTTGCCTGCTTTTCTGCTGATGATCCGCAATATTTTGATGACATATTTCGAAAAGAGGCGCCGTAAGATAAGAAACGCGAAAAAAATGAAAACGGCGATTCCTACATGGATGGCATGCTTATATGAGATGAAAAATTCCCAGGTCATGTTTAACACCCTAAGTTTTTAGTATCATTATAGCATACACGAAAAGATAAGCTTTAACATTAAATAGATTATACAAAGATCGGCGACGATGCAATAAAAAATAAACGACACCCCCTAGCGAATGTTGGAGATGCCGCTTTTTCTTTTCATCCCTTATGCAAATTTAGTAATGACGTTAAATCCTAATGTGTTGTAGTTCGTCATTTCATTCAGGATATCGGAAGCTTCCGACAAAGAAACTTCCCTTGAAATCAACGTTTTTGGATTCAAACGGCCGGAAGAAATCAATTGCAATAAACCGTTGTAATCGGAATGCGGATTGCCGATGCTGCCGATTATTTCAAGTTCCATTGCCGTAATCGCATCGACCGGCAATCCAACGATGCCTTGTTCTTCCGAAGTCGTCAATCCGACTTGGACGTGTCTGCCGCCTTTACGCAAACATAAAACGGAATTCAAAATCGTCTCTTGGATGCCCAACGCTTCAATCGAAACGTGGGCGCCGCCTTTTGTAATTTCTTGAATGGCTTCAACGACGCTATCTTTTCGAGCATTTACTGTTGCAACGGCCCCTTCTTCACTCGCTTTTTCCAACTTTTTGTCATCGACATCGACCGCGATAACCAGTGCACCGAGCGCCGATGCCACCTGGGTCGCCGACAATCCTACGCCGCCTGCGCCATGGACGACGAGCCATTCACCGGGCTTCACACGTCCACGATTGACCGCATGGAACCCTGTCATGTAGCGGCAACCGATGGCAGCTGCTGTTTTCGAATCGACTTCTTCAGGCAGCTTGATTGCGTTGAAATCAGCGTCCTTAATGAGCACGTATTCTGCATAAGCCCCATCAAAATTGAACCCGAAAATTTCCAAATTGTCGCAGCGGTTTGAATGGCCGCTCTTACAATTGTCGCAATGTGTACAGCCATGGTGGAACGGTGCGGTGATGCGATCACCGACTTTTAAATTTTGCACTTCTTTGCCGACTTCGACGACGACTCCACCAAATTCGTGCCCCGGAATGATCGGAAGTTCCGGAGCCAGACCGAGCCACTCCCAATCGCCCATCCATGCGTGCCAATCACTGCGACAAATGCCGCTCGCTTCCACTTTGATGACGATGTCTTTCGGTCCCGGCGTCGGATCTGGAACGTTGCCCACCTTCAATGGTTCTCTCTGTTTGACGATCTGTGCAGCTAACATCACAATAACCTCCTTATACAATCATGTTTTTATGTAAACGGATGTTTATTCCGTTCACAACCCCGCGCAAATAAATAGAATTTTCAGAAAAATTAAACCACCCTTACTTTTTTGCTTTAACTCATAAACTAGCATATACCTACCGGGGAAACGCTCGAAGTTTGTCTTAAAGGGAGTAGGACATGTTGACAGAAAAACGGTAAATTCGAAAAAATGCGGCTCCAACCAATCTGGAGCCGCAACTAATGAATCATTTTATGATGTCCAACCAAATTTTGATGGCACTTGCAAAAATTAAAATGGCCAACATCCATTGCAACACTTTCGTATTCATCCGTTTCCCTGTAGCAACGCCCAACGGTGAGCCGATGATGCTGGCAATGACCATGACGATTGCGGGAATGAAAAGCACTTGACCCGTGGCCACCTTGCCGATGGTTGTACCGATCGATGAAATGAACGTGATGGCCAAAGAAGTGGCAATCGTCATCCGCGTCGGTATTTTTAAAATGACGATCATGATCGGTACGAGGATGAAAGCCCCAGCCGCCCCGACGATGCCGCCGGCGACACCGACAATAAAGGATAAAATGGCGGCTAGCGGTTTATTGAATGTGACATATTTTAACTCAGCGTCTGGTCGTTCTTTTGGTTTTGGCAACAGCATGAGAATGACAGCCAACATCGCCAATATGCCGTAGACGATCTGAATCACATGTTCAGAAAAAAAGCTCGATGAAAAACTTCCTACCAATCCGCCGATCAAGATGCTCGTTCCCATGTAAAGTATCAATTGTTTATTTAAATAATCGCCTTTCCGATAGGCCCATACACCGCTCAACGTTGCGAAAAAAACTTGCACGGCGTTGATGCCTGACACTTCATGCGGCGTCAACGCCGCTAATCCCAGCATTGGCGGGATATATAAAAGCATTGGATATTTGACAATGGAACCGCCGATTCCGACCATGCCGGATAGATACGAACCGATGAAACCGATGAGGAAAATCGTCACGAGAAAAAGAAAGTCCAATGTGATCACCTTTCTTGAAAAGGGAATGATATGTCAATCGATAATTACATTGTATACCATAAGGGGTATATTAAACACTATTTTGCTTAACAAATTCGTTAAATAATGCCATGAAAAGACCGTTCAGCGATGAATCATTTAAAAAGCGGATAAAAGAGTGTTATTCTAGTAATTATGGTTCATGTTTTTTCGACATTATCATCAAGGGGTGGAAATGGAATGGATACGTCAATTCATCGTGCACTCATGGAAGTGTTGACGCAGTTTGGGGATGAATACATCATCGATGGTGTCGTTCATAAATCGCGCGTCATCCAAGATTTATATTCGTATAAAGATCGTTTGATCGAAAAACTGTTAGAAAACGACACGATCAAAACGCACTTTACAAAATCCATCAATGGCCATATCGTCGTTTTAGTGAATAAATTGATTGAAGTTTTTGAGATGGATGAATATTTTTCCGATTCGTACACGAAATATTCGAAAAAAATCGGCCTGACGACAAATGGCGAATTCATCGGTGAACGCACGGATGTCGTGTTGGATTTTCCTTACAAAGATACCGTATTAAAAGCGAGCATGTCCAAAGAAGATACCGACAAAGACGACTTGAAACCGGACGAACCGTTTTTGAATGAAATCATCGCAAAAGAGGAAATTGACGTTTTGTTTGATAAAAAGATTTTCATCAACGCAAAAAAATATGATGAACACGGTGAAAGGGACATCGACACTTTTAGTGAAGCGGACAATTTGATCATCAAAGGGAACAACTTGTTGGCATTGCATTCGTTATTGGACAGGTACCGCGGAAAAATCAAGTTGATTTACATCGACCCGCCATACAATACGGGCAGTGACAGCTTCAAATACAACGATGCGTTCAGCCGTTCGACGTGGCTTACATTCATGAAGAACCGCCTCGAAGTCGCCCGCGAGCTTTTAGCGGATGACGGTTCCATTTACGTCCAGCTCGATTACAATCAAGTTCATTATGCCAAAGTGCTCATGGACGAGATTTTCGGGGAGGAAAATTTCCAACGGGAAATCATTTGGCGCATCGGTTGGGTCTCGGGCTACAAAACGGCAGTGAACAATTTTATCCGCAATCACGACACGATTCTGTTTTACTCGAAAAATGCGGACAACTTGTTTTTCAATAAATTGTACATTGAAAATGAACAGTTCAAAAATCTTGTCAGCAAAGACGACATCAAAAAACTGGTAAAAGAAGTCGGCATTGCGGAAGAAAAAGTGAACGACATTTACCGATTCATCAACTACGAAAACCGTCCGGAGCGTTATCCGCTCGAAGATGTTTGGAATGCAAATGAATACGACGATTTAAACAGCATCGCCATCGTTTCGTTTTCCGGTGAATCGGTATCGAAAATGTTGGGTACGGAAGAATTGAAAGGTCAAAAAGCGGAGAAGCTCTTAGAGCGGATCATCGCATCCAGCACGAATGAAGGGGATATCGTGCTAGACTTCTTCATGGGGACGGGTACGACGCAGGCGGTGGCGCACAAGATGAATCGCCGCTATATCGGCATTGAACAGATGGATTATATCAATACGATCACCGTGCCGCGCCTGAAAAAAGTGATCGAAGGAGAACAAAGCGGCATTTCCAAATCGGTCAATTGGCAAGGGGGCGGTTCATTCGTTTATGTCGAATTGATGGAGAAAAACCGCGGATTTCTAAAAGCGGTCCGCGATGCCAAAGACCATAACGAATTGTATGACGTTTTCCGATTCATGTTGGAGGAAGCGGACATCGACTTCCGCGTCGATTTGGAAAAAGTGAAAGAAACGTTGCCGGAGCTTTCCCTTGTGGAGCAAAAACGGACGCTCATCCGTATCATCGACAAAAACCAGTTGTATTACAACTATTCGGAAATTGATGACGCCAATGTCCGTGATTTGATCTCCGACTCGGATTATCAATTCAACAAAAGCTTTTACGAAAAGAATGGTGATTTGTCATGACGAAAACGAAACGAAAACGGACGAACCGGCCTTTGCCGCTCTATGAAGAACTCATATCGTTGAATGAAGATTTGTTTTTTGAAGGCGGCGCGTGGCAAACACCTGATTATATCAAAGACAATTTAATCCATACATACCGTTATTATCAAGATGCGGCGCTCCGGTTTTTCCACTATACGCAGACGAGCGAGCTGTTCCGTCACCGAAACATTCAGCACGTTCTTTTCAACATGGCGACAGGGAGTGGAAAAACCGACCTCATGGCGGGCCTCATCCTTTATTTGTATCAAGAACATGGGTACAAAAACTTCCTCTTTTTGGTAAACACAAAAGGTGTGTTGAATAAAACGATCGACAACTTGACGAATCGGTCGTCGCCGAAATATTTATACAAGGTTCCCATCGAAATAGAAGGGGAACGGGTGAACATTGAAGCTGTCCAAACGTTTCCGCGGACGTTGAGCAAAAATACGATTTATTTGAAATTAGACACCGTGCAAAGCGTTGCCTCCGATCTGTTCACCCAAAAAGAAAACGCAATGGGAATCGAGGATTACAGCCGCCATAAGTTGGTCATTTTAGGGGATGAAGCACATCACTATTCCGCGGCGACCAAATCGGAAAAGGAAGCGGAAAAGTCGTGGGAAAAAACGATCTCCAGCATTTTACAAGCGCATGATGACAATCTGTTGCTTGAATTTACGGCGACGATTGACTTGGATCATCCGAACATATATGAAAAATATAAAGACAAAGTCATTTACCGGTATACGTTGGACCGATTCATCCAAGATCGTTATTCGAAAAACGTAAAACGGATCCAATCGAGCAATTCTGATGTGGAAAACATGTTGAATGCTGTCCTGCTGAGCGAATATCGCAGAAGATATGCATTGGAGAAGTACAACACGTTCATAAAACCGGTCATCATGTTCAAATCGCAACGAATCGCCGCCTCCAACGAAGCGGAAAGAAAATTCAACGAGATGATTCATCGCTTGACCTCGGAATCGCTAAAACAATTTTTACAGCGCCAAGAACAAATCGCCACCGAAGAAGATAGTGAAACGTTGACGTTGGCGTACCAATATTACCGGGAAAACGAACACCGTTTACAAGAAATTGTAAATGACATCAAACGGGAATTTTCCCCGACGCGGATCATTAACGCCAACGACAGCGACCGGACAGGGATGTTGGAAAAAGGGCATTATGAAGCGTTGAACAGTCTGGAAAGCCCGAACAATTTATACCGTGTCATTTTTGCCGTCGCCAAATTGACGGAAGGTTGGGACGTCCTCAATTTATATGATATCGTCCGCTTAAGCGACGACCCGAAAACGAAAGGCACGAAAGCGACAACGATCTCGGAAGCGCAGCTTATCGGACGAGGGGCACGTTATTATCCGTTCTTGTTAAACGGAAAACGTTCGTATCGCCGCCGTTTTGAAGATGACAGCAAAGACAGTTTGTTGCTTGAGACGCTCCATTATCATACGATCAACGAACCGCAATATTTGCGTAATTTGGTCGAAGCGTTGGATGAAATGAACTTGCCGACCGGCATCGATAGGAAAAATCCACTGCTCGATGTGAAAGTGAAACCGAGTTTTAAACTTACGCACGTTTATCAATCCGGGAAGATATATTATAACTTGACGGTGCCGGTACCCGATGAATATTACGATTCTTTGGACAAATACGGCATCGACAACAAAAAGGACATCGTCATCCCGCATTTGTTTAGCGCGCAAGAAGTGGGATATAAAGACCGGAAAATAAAAGGGGATTATGCAAACACGCACCAAGTCGTCGTCACCTTCGATAAGCGGTATGTCCATAAAGCGATGAACCGACTTACGTTTTTCCACTTTGAAAACTTGAAAAAATACGTTCCTTTGCTGAAGTCCCGTGATGAGTTTTTAGGAGAGAAATGGCTCAACTTGTTTAACCGAACCGTTTATGCGATCGTTCCCCGTTCGATTGAAGCGAGCGATTTGACACCGAAAGAGAAACTGGCGATTTTGGAAACGTATTTGGCCGATGTCGCCAAAAAAATAAAATCTGGATACAATAAACGCCGCGGCACGAACAAATTCATCGGTTATCCGATCAAAGACTATATCACCGACTATCGAAAGCGCGTGCCCAACTATGATACGTCTCGTTTATTTATGGAAGACAGCCCGCAGCAAGTCAGGCGGTACGTCATTGATGACGAGCATTTCGTCTATGATTCCGCCATTGTCAACCAGACGGAAAAACAACTGATTGACCGCGTATTGGAACGGGTGGATGAATGGAAAGCGAAATATGACGACGTTTATTTGATCCGCATGGATGAAAACATGCATCGTGAATCGAAAAAAAACGAAGCGTTAAAATTGCATCAATTCGGCGGCGGCCATAAAGAAATCCATTTGGAAGGGTTTCAACCAGATTTCATTTTATATTTGAAGGATGCGGATTTCATTTTACAAATTTTCATCGAACCAAAAGGGCGCAATATCGAAGAAGAACAATGGAAAGAAGATTTGCTCATGTACATCAACGAACATGAAGCGGATATCGTTTTTGAGGATGAAGTAGACAACGTAAAAGTAAAAGGTGTAAAATTTTACACGATGAACGATGAACGAGGAACGTTAAAGCAACTGGCAACAATGTCGCTCGGGAACGAATTTAAAAGCTTAAGTGTCGATGAATCATTTCACATCGATGAAGCGGAATAAAACGAAAACTGCATACGGATCGAATGAAAATGATATAAAAGATGCCTAGTGTATAACGAACTTACATTAGGCATCTTTTCATTGATGGTGGAGGGAGTTTTTCCAAAATGTTTTACATAATCTTTATATGTTAACGCATGTCGATATTGCGGCGAACGAAATGTTTTCTAAAAATGTTTTGCATACCATTCTTTTGCCCGGCTTAGCTCATCATGCGACAACTGATGCCCTCCATTCGTCCAAAACAGTTCTACATCCGAACCTGCTTTTTTTAAGGTGTCATAGAGCTCTTCCGATTCTTCCGGTGGACAGATGGGGTCGTGTTTCCCCGCCGCAATGAACACTTTTGTTTCCGTCAAATCCGGAAGCTCGATCCCTCTTAACGGCACCATCGGATGATGCAGCATGGCGCCATGAAGCGCATCGGCGTAATGATAAAGCAGGCTTGCCGCAATATTGGCGCCATTTGAGTAGCCTATCGCGACAATACGGTCGCGGCGGAACCCATATTGTTTTGCTGCATCATCGATGAAGTCGTTCAATTCCTTCGTTCTGAAAATCAAGTCTTCTTCGTCGAAGACACCTTCAGACAGGCGTCGGAAAAACCTTGGCATGCCGTTTTCCAATACGTTACCACGGACGCTCAAAATGGAAGCGGTCGGGTCGATGATTTGTGCCAGCGACAACAAGTCATATTCATTTCCACCGGTGCCGTGCAAAAGCAATAACGTGATCTCGTTATTCGTTTTGCTTTTTTTAAAAATATGTTTCATTTATTTTAAACCTTCTTTCTTTGGCATGACTGATCGAACTTCAACTTTCGGCAAACTTCTCTCCAGTTGCGCTCGGTATGGTTCATATTGGGACGGCAACATCAATTTTTCACCCATCGTCTCAAACGATTCGTCATGGGCAAATCCTGGTGGGTCGGTTGCTATTTCAAACAAGATGTTACCGTACTCACGGAAGTAAATCGCGTTGAAATAATTCCGGTCTTGTACAGGGGTGACATGATACCCTTTATTTCTTACATATGTTTGCCAATCGAGATGGTCGGCGTCATCTTTTGCGCGCCATGCGATATGGTGAACGGTGCCGACGCCCATCATGCCTCTTCCGGAGGACGTGATTTTAAGATCGATGATATTTCCGATATCACCCGTTGAACGAAAACGGATGTATTCACCTTCTTCCGCAACTTTCTCAAGCCCCATCACATCCGTAAGCGTTTCTTGCGTGTTGCCCGGCGCTCCCGAATAGAGGACGGCACCGCCGAAGCCTTTAATCGCCACGTCTTTTGTCACGCCATTGAATTCCCATTCGTTCTGTTTTCCTTCCGTTCGTTCGACAAGTTCAAGTTTCAAGCCGTGGACATCTTCAAATTGCAAGTAAAGTTCGCCAAAGCGGGTCGTCTTTTTCGTATCAATGCCGAACCGGTGCAGTCGGTCTTCCCAAAAATCCATGGCTCCTTCCGGGATGGCATACGTCGTCACCCCGACCTGTCCATTGCCGATGACACCACGATATGCTCCGGGCCATGGGAAGAACGTGATGATCGTGCCCGGTTCGCCTCCTTCATTTCCAAAATAAAAATGGTACGTATTCGGATCATCGAAATTGATCGTTTTTTTCACAAAACGCAAACCTAAAATGCCTGCGTAAAAATCGATGTTTTCTTGGGCATCACCAGCAATCGCCGTGATGTGGTGTATGCCTGCTGTTTGTTTTTTCATGTGAACTCCTCCAAAAAAATGTTTCGATTTAGAATATCTCGAATTCGAATTAATTGTACCGCATGATGAAGGATAAGTCAAAAGATGAGCTCGCGATTTGTTTGTAGTATTGAAGGAAACCGATTGTTTCATGCTGTA
This sequence comes from Bacilli bacterium, assembly GCA_012518125.1. Taxonomy (GTDB): domain Bacteria; phylum Bacillota; class Bacilli; order Bacillales; family Amphibacillaceae; genus Pseudogracilibacillus. The sequence continues at coordinate 11,255 of JAAYTF010000071.1, forward strand.
TGATGAGGAGAAATGAAAAGAAACCAAAAAAAAGGTGTAAAATGCGAGGAAAATGTTCGCATTTTACACAAAAAACAAATGGCATGGTTTATATAGGTTATGTACAATACGCCTTTGAAAAGGGTTATTGTACAGGGAAACAAATGTTAAGGAATTTAATGTGTGAATAATTGTTCACTGTAAGATAGTAGTATAGAACAATTTTCACAAAAGTGCAAATAAATAATCAAAAGGTCAAAAAATTTTCAAATTTATGCCATTGGTTATATTTTATGTTAAAATCAAATGGTGAGTGAACGCTTTACTATATATTATAATGGAATTTAAAACTTCTGCAATCAGTAAATTAAAAAAAGTGTGTATATAAGCATCATTTTTTGATTTTTTGTTGCATATAAAGGTGGTAGTGAAACTGTGACGAGGAAAATAAACAACAAGGATGATCGAAGGGTAAAGCGGACGAAAAAGTCGATTCGTGAAGCATTTCTAAGTTTATTGGAGCAAAAAGATTACGATCAAATTACCGTGACCGACATTATTGAAAAGGCCGATTACAACCGTGCGACATTTTATCGCCATTACCATGATAAAGCGGAACTCGTCGATGAAATCGTCGAACAGCAAATTGAATTATTAATTGAAGCAATTTTGCAACCGCTTAAAAACAAAAAAACGGTGAACATCCAATCGTTGAAACCGGAAGAGATAACATTGTTCAATCATGTCATGGAAGAAATCGAATTTTACAAACTTTGGCACAAATTTAAAACGATTCCGAATTTCACAAACAAGTTTATCGATGCGTTGAAGCACCTTCATTCAAACAATATCGAATTGATGACATCTGTGGAAAATATTGACAAAAATGTTTATACAGAATTTTACGTTTACGGTATTGTAGGGATTTTATTCACATGGATCGAAAACGATTTTCGTGAACCACCGTCATTTATGGCGGAACAACTTTGGAATGTGTTAAGTTCGCCGCCTAAACAGTTGTGCATTAGTATACATGACGATGGCCCACAACAGTAATCATATAATAACTCACGATGGAAAGGCATGAAACGCGCATCATTGTTTTAGTGAGGATAAAGATGGACGACTGATGGATGGAGCGGTTTCCGAAACAAAACATGGTTCGTTTTAACTTAGAGCCAATCGGAACGGCAATTTGCATGTTCAACTGGTTCAAACAGTTTTTCTGCCAAAACAGATGCGATTCAACCGTTTTGGAAAAACATGTGCGATATGTTCCAAACGTTATCTTCGGAAGCAAAGTACCATGCTGAACTTGAACATTCATTAACATTGTATTGTCACGAGCAACGATATTGTTTTCCTCCTTTAGTGATTGCGAAAGTCATTTCTTTAATTTTGGTGCAAATTTCTTTCTTAAATATATATTAGCCTTCTAAATGAACCGTGAACTGACAACAAATGAAACCAA